>DATMKQ010000287.1:0-13240 GCA_035571275.1 Trebonia sp. | reverse complement strand
CCGCCGACCAGATCGACTGGGACCGCTACGTGGCGGTCGTCGGCCCGTGGCTGGCCGAGGCGTATAAGGCCGACGGCGCCGACGGAGATCACGCCGTCAACCCGGTGCACGCGCTGGAACGCGGCGAGTGCACCGTCGCGGACTTCGAGCGGATGCTCGCCGGCCTCCTCGTCACGACAAACGGCGGACCGGTGCTCGCCGAGGGGCTGCTCACCAGGATGCTGTCCGCGGGCGCGCCACTTCCCGCCATGTACGAGCTGCTCCGCGACCTGCGCCGCAAGGGCGTGCGCACCGCGCTGCTGTCCAACTCGTGGGGACCGACCGGGTACCCCCGGCATGACTTTCCCGAACTGTTCGACGCCGTGGTGATCTCCGGCGAGGTCGGCATGCGCAAGCCAGAGCCGCGCATCTTCCGGCACGCTGCCGCACTGCTCGACCTCGAGCCTGAGCACTGCGTCTTCGTGGACGACGTCGAGGCCAACGTCAAGGCCGCGATCGACTGCGGAATGACCGGCGTGCACCACACCGAGCCGGCGCTTACCCAGCAGCGGCTGACGGAGCTATTTGCCAATCGCTAGGCTTTGCGCGTGGCGGAGAAGGCAGCGAAGCCGTACCCACTGCCAGGAAGCCCGGGCCGTTCGGCGAACATGAAGGCGAACCGCCGCGCCGACACCAAGCCTGAGCTGGCACTGCGCAGCGCGTTGCACGCGCTCGGATACCGCTACCGCAAGGATTTCCGGCTCGACCTGCCCGCCAGGCGCGTGCGGCCGGACATCGCGTTCACCGCGCGCAAGGTGGCGGTGTTTGTCGACGGCTGCTTCTGGCACGCCTGCCCCGACCACGGTTCCGCACCGAAGAACAACGAGTGGTACTGGTCCCCGAAGCTCGCCAAGAACGTAGAGCGGGACCGCGCCGCGGACGCGGCGCTCGCCGAGGCGGGCTGGACGGTGGTGCGGCTGTGGGAACATGTGCCGGTCGCGGATGCTGTGGCGGCAGTGATTGCCGCCGTCGGCAACCCGCGGTCGCTACCATGAAGCCCCATGCGGGTATACCTGCCCTCCACCCTTCCGGCGCTGGCCGACGTCCTCAAGCAGGGCGAGGTCGGCCAGCCGCCGCTGCGAGCGTTCGCGGTCACGCCCGCGCTGCGGGAAGCCTACGCGAGCGGTGACGAAGAGGAACTGGAGTACGTTGCGATGCTGACTGCCGCCAGGCAGTCCTTGCGGCTCCTGCGCGCCGATCCTGGCGCCCCCCGGCGTCGCGTCGTGCTGGCCGCGGACGTCAGCGACAGCCTGGTGAGCTGGAGCGCGTACGACGATGAGCCCGCGACGGTGGTCGTCGGTGCCGTGATTCCTGTCACGGCCATCGCCGCCGGCCACATCGACGCTCCCGACGCCGCGCAGGACGTGGCCGCGGCCGCCGCGGCCATCTCGGCGGCCGACGCTGGGGACGCGGACGCGGAGTTCACCGTGGACAGTGCGGAAGGCCACGAGCTCGCCTGGTTCGCCACGCAAGAGCTGCCCGAAGCATCGATGCGGCTCTCGTAGGCTCAATTCAATACAATTTTTCCGAACGAACCGTTCCGTCTCGGGAGCGTTACCAGGCTCCCTCGGCGGGGAAGGCCCCCCTCATGGACGCCGTGACCAGGGTTCCCGGGCCGTACAACGAGCCCGTGCACCAGTACAGCCCAGGGAGCGCAGAACGCTCCGCGCTGGAAGCGAAGATCAAGGACCTCGCGGGACAGCACACAGAACTGACGATGACCATCGGCGGCCGTGCCGTCATGGGCTCGGGTGACCGGGTGTCGGTGGTGCAACCGCACAACCATCAGCGAGTGCTCGGCGAGTTCGGCAACGCGACCGACGCCGACGTGCTCGCGGCCATCTCGGCGGCGGGCAGCGCGGCGCATGCCTGGCGCGAGCTGTCGTTTTCCGACCGCGCGGCCGTCTTCCTGCGGGCGGCGGACCTGCTCGCCGGGCCATGGCGCTCCACGCTGAACGCCGCTACGATTCTCGGCCAGTCCAAGTCGGTGTTCCAGGCGGAGATCGACGCTGCCTGCGAGATGATCGACTTCTGGCGGTACAACGTCGCGTTCGCCCGGCAGTTGCTCGCGGAGCAGCCCGAGTCCGCGGCTGGGACGTGGAACCGGATGGAGTACCGTCCGCTCGAGGGGTTCGTGCTGGCCATCACCCCCTTCAACTTCACCTCGATCGCGGGAAACCTGCCCACCGCCCCGGCCTTGCTCGGCAACGTCGTGGTGTGGAAGCCCTCGCCTACGCAGCAACTTTCTGCGTACCACACGATGCGCCTACTCGAGGCCGCGGGCCTGCCGCCCGGCGTGATCAACATGGTTACCGGAGACGGGGCGGCCGTGTCGCGGGTGGCGCTGACGCATCCAGACCTGGCGGGCATCCACTTCACCGGCTCCACCGGCACCTTCAGGCATCTGTGGCGAACGGTGGGCGAGAACATCGAAAGCTACCGGGATTACCCGCGCGTCGTCGGTGAGACAGGCGGCAAGGACTTCGTGATCGTCCACCCGTCCGCGGATCCCGCCACAGTCGTTACCGCGCTGGTCCGCGGCGCCTTCGAGTACCAGGGCCAGAAGTGCTCGGCCGCGTCTCGCGCGTACCTGCCGCGCTCACTGTGGGACGCCTCCGTGAGGGACGAGCTTGTCGCCACGGTCCGGTCGCTGACGTTCGGCGACGTATCGGAAGACCTGTCGCTCTTCGGCGGCGCCGTGATCGACTCCAGGGCCGTGGACAAGCACCGTGGTGCGTTCGAACGGGCCAGGTCAAGGCCGTCAGTGCAGTTCCTGACCGGCGGCACGATCGACGACTCGGCGGGGTACTTCGTGTCCCCGACGGTGCTGCTCTGCGACGACCCGAACGACGAGGTGTTCACCACCGAGTACTTCGGCCCGATCCTCGCGGTGCACGTCTACGACGACGCGGCGTTCAGCGCCATGGTCGGCCAGGCGGCTGACGTTGCTCCGTACGCGCTGACCGGCGCGATCATGGCGACGGACCGCGCCGCGATCGCGGAGGCCACCGATCGGCTCCGCTACTCGGCCGGCAACTTCTACGTCAACGACAAGCCGACAGGCGCGGTCGTGGGTCAGCAGCCGTTCGGCGGCGCCCGGGCCAGCGGCACCGACGATAAGGCCGGCTCGATTTTCAACCTAATCCGCTGGGTCTCGGCCCGTGCGATTAAGGAGACCTTCGTCCCGCCCACCGACTACCGATACCCCCACATGGGGTAGGGAAAAGATGTGATTGAAGTCACACTAAGGCGTGTAAACCTTTTGCCAGTTTTCTTATCGAAATCGCCCAACGTGGCCACCCCTTTCTGCCATGGTTGATCGGCACCGCTCGCTGAGGTGCGGGAGAGACCGAAGGGACTGCGTTGTCACGACGACGGACAGCGATGCTGGAGGCGGCGAAGCCGGCGTCGGCGGGCGTGAACGGGGCACGGAGTCGGGTAACTAGCAGGCGAGCTGCGCGTCGTAAGCGGGGCCATACGACGTTCGTGCTGTCAGCCTTCGGCCTCGCCGCATTGCTCGTCGCCGTGGTCGCGGTCGCGGCCAAGCTGATGAGCCCGATCGGCACCGGCGCGAACAGCCTCGCGCAAGCTATCGACAATCTCCCGCAAAGCGGTTCGGTCGCGCTGCTCGCGCAGGAGCGCCAGAATCTCATCGTCATGGACGCCGCGGCAAGCGCGCTCACGATCGCGTCCAAGCCGGCGACGGTGAATCCCGCCCAGGTCATCGCCTCGCAGTCGGCGGCGGCGGCGGCCGCGAATGGCTCGTCTAGCTCAGGTGGCGTCTCCGCGCCGGCGCCCGATCCTGGCGCCGCGCAGAGCACCGCGTTTAGCATGCTCCCGTCGTTCGGGTTCAGCCAGAGCACCCAGTGGACGTGCCTGCTCGACCTGTGGAACCGGGAAAGCGGCTGGATCTACGACGCACTGAACCCTGTCAGCGGCGCGTACGGCATCCCGCAGTCGCTGCCCGCCTACAAGATGGCCAGCGCGGGCGCGGACTGGCAGACCGACCCGACCACTCAGATCAGGTGGGGCCTGGGCTACATCTCCCAGACCTATGGCACGCCGTGCAATGCCTGGGCGCACGAAGAGGACTACGGCTGGTACTAGGCCGCCCGGAATATCAGGAATTTTCTAGAACCTCCGGATTAACTAGGATCCGTGGCGCGCGTGGGGGCTTGTGCCACTGTCTGCCGTATGACGATGACCCAGGCGGAATTGCTGGCAGATGTCCCGCAGCGGCGCCGGGATGACGCGAAGCTGCCGTGGCCGGTTCGCCAGCTTGTGCTGGCTCGTGACAACTGGGCCTGCCTGTGCTGCGGCAAGACGATTCTCGGTCGGCCGTATGCCGTCCAGCTGCGCAAGCCCCGGCATCTTGGCGGGGATATCTCCCCGGAGAACTTGATAACGGTACAGGCGCAGTGCGGTGACCGGATCACGCTCGGATGTGACCCCGCCGACCAGACCAGGGGATACGAAGTCGGCCCGTCCGACGATCCGGCATCCGTCCCTGTCGCGTACTCCACCGTGGCCGGGTCCGCGAAAGTCTGGCTGCTGCCCGATGGCGGCCGGGCGTTCGAGCGGCCGCGGGACTAGCCTGTACGGGACTAGCCTGTACGCAGGGGAGCCATCTAGCACCCGGAGGCGTGAGATTGACCGGCTGGTTCTGTGGAACATCGACCTGACGCTGGTTGACGTCGTCAAGGTCACGCGGGCGGCGTACGCCGAAGCGTTCCGCAAGGTCACCGGTCGGCCGCTAGTGCAGCTGCCGCAGATGGCGGGGCGCTCCGAGCCGGAGATCTTCTTCGACGCGCTGGCACTGAACGGCGGCGACAAGTTCGACGCGGCCCAGTCCGAGCGGTTGCTCGCGCCGTTCGGCGCGGAGCTGGCGACGTCGCTGGCGGACCGCCGTGACCTGCTCACAGCACAGGGCCAGCTGATGCCGGGGGCCGTGCAGTCCCTGGCGGCGGTCGCCGGGCTGGAGGACACGGTCCAGTCGGTGCTGACCGGTTCGAGCCGGCCGAACGCGACGCTCAAGCTCCGCGTGTTTGGGCTCGACCGCTACCTAGACCTTTTCGTCGGCGGATTCGCCGGATCCGAGGCGTACCCGAAGGGCACGTTGCTGCGCGTCGCGCGGCAGCGTGCGGAGGAGAAGTACGGCGTGCGTTTCGCCGATGCGGCCACCGCGTATATCGCGGACTCGCCGCGCGACGTGGAGGCGGCCAGGATCGGCGGCGCCATGTCGATCGCGGTGGCCAGCGGCCGCGCGGGCACGGCGGAACTGCGTGACGCGGGCGCCGACGCCGTGCTGCCCGATCTGACAGATACCGACGGCCTGGTCGCGCTCCTCACGCGAGCGCCTCAGCGGTAGCGGGGCCGTCAGGCCCGGCGGCCTCGGAGCCGACGGCCTTCGGCCACCAGGCCTAGGTTCGTGTGCTCGACGTCCTCGAACTCACGGGCTTCCGGCTGCTCGGCCTGCCCGGGCAGGTCGATGAGGCGCTGGCCGGCTCGTGCCTCCGCGGCCTCCACGCACTCAAGCTCGGCGGTCGTGCGCAGGATCGCCACTTCGACCGTGAAGGCCGCGCCGGGGTCGCCCTCCCGCTCGCGCCGCAGCGTCTGCAAGGTCTTGGCCTCGGTCAGCAGAACGCGACGCTGTACTCGGCAGACCTGCCGGACCGCGCCCTCGCCGCGCAGGCTGGCCGCCAGCACCTTCTGCACGAACTCATCGCGGAACCCGGCGCTTCTGCGCACTGGCTCCTGGAGCCACTCGGAGAGCTGGTCGCGGCCCGTCTCCGTGATCTCGTGCACGCTGCGATCCGGGCGCATGCCTGCCTGTGACTCCACCCTCGAGGTGATAAGCCCTTCACGTTCCATTTTATGGATTACCTCATAGATGTAACCCTTATTTAGCCCGCCGTACTCCGGACCCAAGGCAGCCTCGATCTGGGTCTTCATCTGCCAGCCATGGCTGGGCCCACCCTCGAGGAGCGCGAGGATCACGTGCTGAAAGGCCATTCCACGACCATACCCCATCGACTCGCTATGGAAAGGTTCCGCAACAGAATCAATTACCTAAGCCGAGACATAACGCACTACCTAGGCACCCTGCTGATGGGGCAGTATGGGTCCGTGGAGAGCGGGCCGCCCGTTGGCAGGGAACCGTCGGCACCCGGCGGCGGGCGGCCGTCCGGCGTGACGATCGAGCTGCACGGTGTCGTCTACAGGCGCGGTGGCGCGGGCCCGGGCAGCAGTCCCGCGGCGGCCGGCGTCAGCCTTGTCATCCCCCCCGGCCAGAGCGTCGCGCTGCTTAGCGAACCACGCAGCGACGCGGCCAGCCTGCTCGATGTGATCGCCGGGCTGACGCGGCCGCGTTCCGGGCAGGTGCGTGTGGATGGCGTCGGCGTCGACCACCTGAGCGGCGCGAACCTTGACCGGTACCATGCCCGGCGCGGCCTGGTCTCCGCGCGGTTCCCGTTGCTGCCCTCGCTGTCGGTGACGGACAACGTCCTAGCGGCGCTGCTGGCCGGGCGGGTAGACGCGGCGACCCGCGAGCGCGCGGCCCGGCTCCTCGAGCTCACCGGCGTCGCGCGGCTCACCGGCCGGGTGGACCAGCTGACAGTGGAACAACAGTGGCGGATCATGGTCGCCCGCGCGCTCGTGTCGTCTCCGCGGCTGGTGCTCGCCGAGGATCCGGCCTCGAGCCTGGACTCGCGGGCCGCCACGCGTGTCCTCGACGTGCTGATGGACGCCCACGCGACGTTCGGGTTCACGCTGGTCCTCGCGCCTGACCGGCTGACCACCGCCGTCCGCTGCCAGCGACAAGTCACCCTCGCTGACGGCACCGTGACCGAGGACGAGATCGCTAGCGGGGACGACGCCTGGACGCGGGGCCGAATCGACCGGATCGGGTGAGCTGAGCGATGCGGTTGGTCATGAACTCCAGCCACTCATCGCGCCGGTGGCTGAGTGCGATATGCGCCGGGGCTTGCGTCGCGACGGCGTTCGCGGTGCTGGCGATCAGTGACAGCGCTCCTGCTTCTGTCCGCATAACCGGCGCGGCCCCGGCCGACGCGGCACTTCCCTACGACATCGTGGTTAGTCCGTCGGCCCCGGCCACCTCCGGTGGCTGTCACTGCGTGACCAATGCGGCCGACCTCGCTACGCAGTCCGGCGGCATCACGCTGGCCCAGTACGAGAAGATCCGCGGGCTGCCCGGCGTGCAGGTCGCCGCCCCCATGACGATGGTCGGGTATGTCCCGCTCACCGTCAGCGTGCCGATCGACGTCCCGGCGCGGGCGATCCCGGTCGCGCCGCACCCGGTCACGCTCACCGTGCGGCTGCATTCAGACAACGGGCTGTCCACAGTCACCTGGGACGACGTCACCACGGCCGAGCCTGTCCAGCGCGTCGGCCGCGGGCCAGCCCTGGCGTCCATCCGGGTCAGCTGGACATTCGAGCTGCCGCTTGTCGCCGTCGATCCAGTCGCCGAGGCCCGGCTGCTGCACCTCAACGCGGCCGTTACCAGCGGCAGCTATCTGCCGGCGACAGCGGCCGGCGGGGCAGGCACCGTTCCCGTGCTCATGGCGGACTCGATCGCGGACGGCGAAGAGGCGGACGTCAGCTTCGATCTCCAGTCAAGCTCCTCGGTCAGCACGGCCACGGTCACAGCGGCCGCCGCCTACTCGGAGCTTGTCAATGCGGCCAGGGGAAACGCGGGCACCGTTCGGACATACTGGACGGCGACACCGGTTACCTATGGGATAGCGGCGGACGGCGAGCTGGTGCCGCGACCGGTCGCGGCCAATCTGGCCGCGGTGTGGAGCGGGCCGTACGAATGGGCGGGCAGCCCGGCCGACGCGGGGGTCCTGGACACCGAGTTCCGGTCGCTGACATCCCACACCGCGCTGGGCGCGGGCGCGGCGGTGCAGGCCGTCGGGGTCTTCGACCCGGCCAAGGTCACAAGCACGCCCGCCACCCCTAACCCGTATCAACCTGAGCCGGTCGTAGGCGCGGACGCGCGGTCAAGGAAACTGCTCGGGGAACAGGCGCTCGCGACCGACGGCGATCCCGGTGGTTACCCGAACGCCGCGGCCTCGCTCGTCATGCCACTGGCCGACATCGGCGCGTTCACCAACGGCTATCGGGGCACGGACGTGGCCGCTCCGATCGGCGTCATCCGGGTCCGGGTGTCGGGCGCGGCGAGCGGCGACGCCGCTGGCCGCAAGCGCGTCCAGCAGGTCGCGCAGGAGATCGTCAGGGCGACCGGCCTGCACGTGGACGCCGTCCTTTCCCAGACGGCGAGCACACGCGTGGTCGACCTGCCGGCCGGGCGGCACGGCCGGCCCGCGCTGCGGGTGGATGAGGTCTGGTATGACAGCGCCACGCGCACGGTCGTGCAGACCGGGATAGACCGGCGCAGCATCTCGCTTTCCGAGCTTGACCTGGTCGCGGGGGAACTGTTCATCGTCTGGGGCGTCTGGCGGCTGATGTGGGGACGGGGCTTGGAGCTCGCCACGCTGCGGGCGCTCGGCTGGCGGCGCAGGCAGGTCGGCGCGCACCTGCTCGCCGAGTTCGCACTGACCGCGGCGGTCGCTGGGGCGGCGGCGGTCGCGGTCGGCTTTACGGTCGGCACGGCGCTTGTCGGCCCGCCCGCCTGGGCCTGGCTGCTGCTGAGCATTCCCGCGGCGATCACGGTGATCCTCGCCGGCGTCTGCTGGCCGCTGCTGCGCGCGACGGGCCGGCTGCGACAGCTGGCCCCGGCGCGGCCGCGGCCAGCGCGCAAGCTGCTGCGCTCGTCTTCGCGAACGGTGCTCGGCATATTGATGATCGCGCTGGCCTGCGCCGCGCTGAGCCTGGAACTCGCCACCCGGTGGGCCTTCGAGGGCACCACCCAGTCCTGGGCGGGGCGCCCGGCGTCCTGGCAGGGCACGGTGGCCGACGTGGCGGCCGTGCTGATGATCGCGACGCTGGCCACATTCATGGTGGCGGACCTGGATTTGGTGACGGTGCGTGAACGGGCTGGCGAGATGCGGACACTGCGCGCTATCGGCTGGTCGGCGCGCGACGTAGGCCGGCTGACGGTGTGGAACGCGGTGCGGCTCGGACTAGCAGGCGGAGCGGTCGTGGGTGCGTTTGACCTGCTCGGCGGGTTGGCTGTGGCTGGCTCCGCATCGCCACGGCTAATCGCGATGGCCTGTCTTGTCGCGTTGGCTGGCCTGGTGATGAGCCTGCTCGGGGCGGGCCTGTCAGCTTTCCTGCGTCACGCCCGGTAACCAGAACAATTAACTGTTCACCTACGATTCGTTCCCTTTTATTCCATGACCTCAGGGGTGGATGATTGAATCATGGCCGGTAGCCAGGTACTGAGGTACCTCGGAACTGGATGGAGCTTGGGCAAGAGGGGGAACTGAATCCGTGGTCAGCGACGACCCGTCCGCGCACGGCCTGTCAGCGTTCGACGTCACCTTGCCAGACATCCCGCACTCATCTGCCGGGCCTGGCGTCCCACGGCGCCCGCCGGCCAGACGGAACCTCAAGTCCAGGCGGAGCGTCACCGACCTGGTATTCCGGTCGATCGCCAGGGGTGGCGGGTCCATCGTCCTGATCGTCATGATCCTCGTCGGCGCTTTCCTCGCCTACCGCGCGTCACAGGCGCTGCACGTGTCTGGTTGGTCATTCCTGACCACCCAGACGTGGAACGTCAACGGCGGAGGCTTCGGCATCGCCGCGCTCATGCTCGGCACGCTCCTGATCGCCGTTACCGCCCTGCTGGTGGCGATACCCCTGTCGCTCGGCGCCTCTTTGTACCTCTCGGAGTACGCGCCGCGGGTCATCCGGAGGGCGCTGATCAGCGTGGTCGACCTGATGGCGGCCGTGCCGAGCATCGTGTTCGGGCTGTGGGGCTTCTTCCTGTTCCAGTGGAAGCTGGTCTCGCTGGAGCGATGGATTAGCGACTGGTTTTACTGGATCCCGATATTCCAGGTCGGCGGCGTGCAGCGGACCGACCCCGCGCCTGTCCAGACCGCCTTCGCGTCCTCGACGTTCTGCGCGGGCGTCGTGGTGGCGCTGATGATCACCCCGATCGCTTCCTCGGTCATGCGCGAGGCGTTCAGTCAGGCGCCGGTCGGCGAGCGCGAGGGCGCGTACGCGCTGGGCGCCACCCGATGGGGAATGATCAGGGCCGTCGTGCTGCCCTTCTCCAAGGGCGCGATGATCGGCGGCCTGATGCTCGGGCTAGGCCGGGCACTCGGTGAGACGATCGCGGTGGCGATGATCATCTCGTTGGTCTTCGCCGACCAGCCGCACCTGCTTGAACATGGCGGGAGTTCGGTCTCCGCCTTGATCGCGCTGCAGTTCTCTGAACAGACCCCGTTCGGGGTGAGCGCGCTGATGGCGGCGGGCCTCGCGCTGTTCGCGGTGACCTTGCTCGTCAACTTCATCGCCGCGCAGATCGTCACCAGGTCCCGGTCCGGCGCTCAGAGCGAGGCGTGAGCCGATGACAGCCATCGACTCTGGCGCCTCCCGCGGCCCGCAGTCGGGCGGCGAGACCGTCTCGCAACCAGGTCCGTCGGGCACCACGCTGCCGCCGCTCACCACGCTGCCGCCCCGGCCCGCGCAGCGGGGCGGCCCCCGCCAGCCGCGCCAGCTCAGCCTGATCCGCCTCAGGGATGTGCTGTCGCTGATCGGGGCGCTGGTCGCCGCGGTTGCCACGACGGGCCTGCTGTGGCAGGAGATCTCCCCGTTCTCAGGGATCCTCGGGTACATCGTCGTGACCTGGGTCTTGTTCGTCTTCTACTACACGGTCCTCATCTCGTTCGACGAGAACCAGCCGACGGTGCGGGACCGGGTGAGCGCGGTCGTCGTGCAGTCGCTCGGCGCGCTGGTCCTCATCGCGCTGGGGGCCATTATCTGGTACACGTTCCTCAAAGGCTTTCCAGCCCTGCGCCACCTCAACTTTTACAGCCAAGACGGCGCGCTCGGCACGGTGCTGGGGTCGGACCCGCTGGCCTCGGGCGGTGCGCTGCACGCGATCGTCGGCACGCTGATCGAGCTCGCCATCTCGATGGGGATCGCGATCCCGCTGGGGCTGCTGGCGGCGGTGTTCTTGACCGAGGTGCCCGGTCCGTACGCCCGGTTCGTTCGTACCGTGGTCGACGCGATGACCGCGATGCCCGACGTGCTGGCCGGGCTGTTCATCTACGCCACGGTGATCCAGATCTTCGGCATCCGGCAGTGCGGCATGGCGGCCGGGCACGCCCTCGGGATAACCGCGCTGCCGATTATCTGCCGGGCCGCCGACGTGGTGTTGCGGCTCACGCCCGGCGGGCTCACCGAGGCGTCCTTCGCTCTCGGCGCCGGGCAGTGGCGCACCGTACAGTTCGTGACGCTGCCGACGGTGCGGTCCGGGCTGGCCACGGCGGTGATACTCGGCGCCGCCCGGGCGATCGGTGAGACCGCCCCGGTCCTGCTGACCGCCGGAGTGACCGACTTCCTCAACTTCAATCCGCTGAACGGCTCGATGATGTCGCTGCCGCTCATGGCCTGGACCTCATATTCAGAGCCGGAAAATGTCGAGCACGCCCGCGCGTTCGGAGCGGCTGCGGTGTTGCTCGTCTTGGTCTTGGTGCTGTTCGTGATCGCCCGCAGGATCGGAGGTCGCGGTCCGGGACAACTCACCCCGGGACAGCAGCGCCGGCGGGCGACCGCCTCCCGCCGGGACGCCGCCCGCTACATCCGGTACGAGCGGACCGCCCAGTCGGGGAGCGCGCCTACCAGGGCGGCACGGGAGTGGCAATGAAGGGCAATGCAATGACGGGACGCCGTACCCGGTGGCTTCGGCTGATGTCAGTCGTGATGGGCGTGATCGCCGCGCTTGGGGCCGTCGAGCTCGGCGCGGTCCAGCCGTCGGTGGCCGCCAGTTACGCGACGCTCGAAGGGGCGGGCTCGACCTGGATTTTCCCCGCGATGCAGCAGTGGATCCAGGACGCGGAGACCAACCAAGGCATCACGGTCGACTACACGCCGAACGGCTCTACCACCGGTCGGCTCTGGTTCAAGGGCGGTCAGACCGATTTTGGCGCCTCGGAGATCCCCTACGGGGTGCAGGACGGCAACTACTATGACCCGCCGCCCACCCGCGGCTACGTCTACATACCCGACGCGGCCGGCGGCACCACGTTCATGTACAACCTCAACATCGACGGCCACCGGGTAACCGACCTGCGGCTGTCCGGTGCGGTCGTCGCGGGCATCTTCACCAACAAGATCACCAACTGGGACGATCCGCGGATCAAGGCCGACAACCCGGATCTAAACCTGCCCGATCTCCAGATAACCCCGGTGGTGCGCTCGGACGGCGCCGGCTCGACATCGGTGTTCACCCAGTGGATGCTCGGCACCGAGGGATCGTACTGGACGGCGTACTGCGCCGTGGTAGGCCGCAATCCCTGCACGCAGACCTCCACGTACCCGGTCCAGCCGGGCACGAATATGGTCAGCGTCCCCGGTGACTCCGGGGTGGCAGGCTACGTGTCCCAGGCGGGGGCGAACGGAGCGATCGGCTACACGGAGTACGCCTACGCGCTCGAGACCCACTTCCCTGTCGCCAAGGTGCTCAACAAGGCGGGCTACTACACCGAGCCGACACCCGGCCACGTCGCGGTCTCCCTGAGTATCAACGGAATCATCAACTACAACAAGAGCTCCGTGCTGTACCTGACTCAAACCCTGGGACCCGTCTGGAACAACCCGGACCGGCGTACCTACGAGCTCTCGTCGTATTCGTATTTGATCCTGCCGACCGACATGTCCAACAACATGAGCACCAACAAGGGGTACACGATCGGCGCCTTCGGCAGCTACATGCTCTGCACGGGCCAGGATCTGGTGGACTCGCTGGGTTACTCGGCGCTGCCGATCAACCTGGTGCTCGCCGCATTCCAGCAGCTGCAGAAGGTACCCGGCAACCAGGTGCCGACCGAATCTCAGTCGCAGATCGCATCGTGCCACAACCCGACCTTCTCCAGCAACGGCACCAACACCCTGGCCGACACCGACCCGTACCCGCCGGCCTGCGACAAGCAGGGCCCGGTTCAGTGCACCACCTCGACCGGCGGCGCCGGCGGCGGTGGCAGCGGGGGCAACGGCAGCGGTAATGGCGGGGGCAACGGTGGCGGGAACGGCGGCGGTAACGGCGGGGGCAACG
>DATMKQ010000286.1:0-26801 GCA_035571275.1 Trebonia sp. | reverse complement strand
AACATGGCATCAGCGCCATTTGCCTGAGCCCGGGTGCCGTCGACACCGAGATGCTGCGCAAGGCCAACCCGGCGCTGCGTCCCGGCCTTACCCCGGCTGACGTCGGCGAGCTGATCGTCGCGCTGCTGGACAGCCCGCTGGCTCAGGTCAGCGGTGCGAACATCCCGCTCTTCTCCAACGCCTAAGACTTCGCCCCACCGCCCAAAACACCCGCCTCGGGTTGTACCAGCGACCACAGATCTGTTCGCTCGTCGCTCAGCACGGCGGGAGCCGGTCGCGCCTGCACGGCCACCAGGCGGGCGCACGCCGCCATCTCGCTGTCGGTGTCCAGTTCGGGATCTCCGCCGCGGTCGAGCCCGACGGCCGCCCGCACTATCCCGCCCACCAGGTAGAAGCCGATCAGCTTGCCGTCGGGCACGCTGCCACGGACCACGAACTCGTCCCATTTGTCGACGTGGCCGACGTACTCGAGCTTGTGGTCGTACTGATCCGACCAGAAGCTGTAGACGTAGTCGTAGGGAGCCGTTGAACCGAGCATTGACCTGGCGGCGGCGGCGCCCATCTTCTCCCCGTTGTTGTAGTGCTCCACCCTGACCCGCCCGAACAGCGGGTGCAGATGGTTCGCCACATCCCCTGCCGCGTAAACGTCGGGCGCGCTGGCCCGGCAGCACTCGTCGACCAGGATCCCGTTCTGCTGCTCGACAGCGACGCTGGGGATGTCGGGTTCAATGCCGAGTCCCGCCACGACGAAGTCGCACTCGATACGGCGCCCGGAACGGGTCACCACCGCCGTCACGCGTGTGCTGCCCTCGAAGGCCGTGGCCTGCTCGCCGGCCAGCAGCTGCACGCCGTTCGCGCGGTGGATGCCGGTCATCACCCCGCCGACCTGTTGGCCGAGGACCCGGTCAAGCGGGTCCCGCCCGGGAAAGACCGCGGTAACCCGGACCCCGAGCTGGGTCAGCGAGGCCGCCACCTCGCAGCCGATGAACCCCATGCCGACGACAACCGCGGTGCGGCCGGCCACCGCCTCCCGCTTGATCGCGTCGCATTCGGCCACCGTCCGCAGGTAGTGAATCCCGGGCAGGTCAGCCCCGTCGGCTTTGATCCGCCGGTTGCGTCCGCCGGTGGCGATCAGCACCTTCTCGTACCGGATCTCCTCCCCGGAATCCAGCGCGACCGTGTGCGCGGCGGGATCGACGGCCGCCACGACGGGTCCGTTGCGACGCTCGATATCGTGGTCGGCGTACCAGCCGGCCGGCCTGACGTACCAGCCCGCGAGGTCTTCCTCCGACCGCAGGTAGGTCTTGGACAGCGGCGGACGCCCGAACGGCACGCCCGGTTCCCGGCCGACGAGCACGACGGGTCCGGAGAACCCTTCGTCCCGCAGCGTGGCAGCGGCATTCCCGCCCGCCAGCCCGCCCCCGATGATCACGATCGGTTCCCGCATAGTCTTCCGTCCGCCGAGTCGAAGATCCAAAATTATTATCCCGAACGATGCGGGCGGACCGCCGGTCGGGCCGCTAATGCGCCGCCGGCATCCGGCCATCGCCCGGCCGCAAGTAACATCCTGCCTGTGCTCAGGCTTGTCGGCATCGACATCGGCGGGACGAGGACCCGGGCGCGGCTGTGGGCGGACGGGCGAACGGCCGCCGAGACCGAGGCGCCGAGCGCGAGCCTGCCCGCGGCCGGCATCGTGGGTGCGCGGGCCGCCCTTTCCGCCGCGCTAGCCGGGCTGGGTCTTGACCCGGCTGACCCGGTTGACGCGATCTGCGTCGGCTCAGCCGGGCTGAGCGTTCCTGGCGCCGATAGTTTCCTGCGCGCGCAGCTCACGCCCTTCGCCCGGTCGGGCCTGGTCGTTGTCGTCAGCGATGTGATGCTCGTGCTGCCGGCCGCCGGGTTCGACGCGGGCGTGGCGGTGATCTGCGGCACGG
Source organism: Trebonia sp. (assembly GCA_035571275.1). Taxonomy (GTDB): domain Bacteria; phylum Actinomycetota; class Actinomycetes; order Streptosporangiales; family Streptosporangiaceae; genus Trebonia. The sequence goes on along the minus strand of DATMKQ010000286.1, from coordinate 24,870 downwards.
GCAGCGTGGCCGTGGGCGTCGACGGCGAACGCAGCGTGCAGGCAGGTGGGTATGGGTATCTGCTGGGCGACGAGGGCAGCGGTTACTGGCTGGTCCGTGAGGCGCTGCGGCTCCTGCTGAGCCGCCGGGACCGGGGCTGTCCCCTGGGGGAGCTCGGGGACCAGTTGCTGGCGGCGACGGGCTCGGCCGACCTCGGCGCGCTGCAGCGCCGGTACTACGCCCAGCCCCACCTCCCGCGCGAGTGGGCACGGTACGCGCGGACCGTGCTGGAGTCTACGGACCCAGCGGCGGCCAAGATCGCCGCGCGGGGCGCCGACTCCCTCGCGGCGCTGGCCGCGGCCGCCGTCGCCGAGCTGGCCGCACCCAACCCGGAGCACCTGCCGGTTGTGCTCGCCGGCGGCCTCATGGGCAATGCTCGTTACCGGCACGCGGTCGAGCACGCCGTCCAAGCGACCTTGCCGGGCGCGCAGGTCCGTGTCCTTGACGACAAGCCCGTAGCCGGGGCGATCAGGCTCGCCGCCGCGGCGGAAGGCGAATCGCGGCCGACCTGAACACCCAGTTTCCCCAGGCGGGAGGACGGGATGCAACATTCGTGCGTCATTCGTGCACTGGTGCCTTCGGGTGATAAGTGGTTGGGTCGAGTCGGATAGGCGACTCAACTTCTCGGGGGAACGGAATGCTCAATCGCAAAATGCGCGACCTCGCCGTAATAGCTATCACGATTGTGACGGCAACCCTGCTCGTCGCCCTGGGCGCCACCGGCTCATCCGCAACCACAACGGCGGCCGCCAATGCCGGTCATGCCCAAGTGGCCGCGGCGAGCGAAGTGCGCCCAGGTCACGCCAGTGCCGGTTGCCCTGACTCCATGCGCGTCTGGGTGCCTTCGGTCTCGACAGTCTCGGCGAGCGATCCGGAAGCAGTCGCGCCCCCCAATGTCTCAGCGGCAACCCGAGTCGCATACGGGACCCATGTGGCGCACCTACTGGCCGAGCGGAAGGTCCACTGGCTCAGCACGATCGACTGCAATGCGGGGGCGCGCAGCACCACGGCTGCCGAGCAACCGGCACAGTACACGGGCAACTGGTCAGGCTACGCAAGTACTGCCGGGCACTTCACCGACGCGTCCATGCGGTGGGCGGTCCCGACCATCACGATCCCAAGAGCCCATGTCACCACCACCGTCTCGGTCTGGCCCGGGATCGGTACGGGCCATACCAGCAAGGATTCGCTAATCCAGGCGGGAACCACTTCGGATAACATATCATTCGGCCCGTTTAGGATAAATCTTAAGTACCTCTGGTGGGAGATCGTCCCGCAGAACCCCTTCCAGATAATAATAGATAACTTTCCTATCTCTACGAAAGACCGAATGCTGGTCGATGTCTCTTACGACGCGAAGTCCCACAACGCGATGTTCCTCATATGCGACTTTAGTTCGAATATTTGCGGGCTGCAAACCGCGCACGTAAACGGCGGCTCCGGTAACACCGCCGAATGGATCGTCGAGCGCAACACGATCTTCGGTACGCCCGGCTATCCTCCCCTTTCGGACTTCGGAAACGAAACCATCACTCAGGCCGGGGCGGTCCAGACCGCAAATGGCGTTAGCGTAGGAAACACTATCGGCGGGCTCCGCAGCTACTATCCCATCATTATGAGGTGCAACGGAGTTGTCCTCGCGACTCCCGACCCGCACGTCACAAGCTCGGGTAGCTTCGCGGTTCACTGGAAGAACCGGGGACCGTCGGGCCAATGCCGGACGACATGAGGCGGAAGGTGCCGGGAATCTCCCGGACAGTTCCGAGATCGGATGGAGTTCGGACGTGCTCAGTGGCGGCGAAGAAACCAACTGGTCGCGGCGGTACAAGGCGAACCAGGAGAAGCTGGCGTCGGGGAACCTGGTCCAGGTCGCCCAGGTAGTCCGCGACCTGGCGGAGCGAGACGCCAGCCGGGGCCTATTGACCAGCCAGTGCCGTGTCCGGCGTACGCGTGGCAAACTGGACCTGGCCGTGGTGCCGGCTGCGGCCCGGTCGGCTCGTTACGAACGGTAGCCGGATGGTGGAGCGTGGAGCATGGCAACATTCAGCACATCCGCCGAGGTTCTCACGCCTGCCGAGAACCCGCTGAAGAGGGGCCAGGGAAAGGTCATGCCCCCCGGCTTTGTTCTTGCCGACGTCCTCCGGCAGACCGGCGGCGCATACCAGACCGCGATTCCCATGTCAGAAAAGCTCCGCGACTGCATCCGCGCCGTGGCGCGGCTCACCGCAGACGACGAACTCCTCCGCATCGCAGAGCTTCACGAAGTGCCGGTGTCGCTGGAAAACTGCCGCCAGCTTGACCCGCAAACCCGCTTTGTCGCGGTCTGCCGTCTCGACGTGGGCCCTGCGGAGACCCCGCGGTGGCGGCGGATCCCGCCCACCGGCATCCCTCCCTGGCCGCGGGGCGTACCCAGGATTCTTGACAGGTGCCAAGGTGCTCACGTCGAGGAGCGCGCATTTCCAAACGGCTGTAGTTCGCTCCTCATATCGCGAGCCGCGGACCTCCCGGCATAACCCCCGGTTGCAGTTCACTACCGCGCACCGCCATCCAGCCCAGGGCTGGCCAGAGCGCGCCTCATCCTGCTCCAAGACGGCTGATGCGCTTCGTACTGCCCGGGTGTCATAGTGCGGCGATCCATGATCTCCGCACCGCAATTCGTGAGGCAGCCGCGACTGGAAACAGGGATGTGGCAGGCGGTGCCCGCGCCGGGTACCACCGCCGGCCAGCGCTCAGTCAGCGGGTGATCTCGCACGTCAGTCCCGCTCCGGACGCCTCACAGGTCCCAGTTACCAAGATCATCCGCCTAGGAGAGGCCCGGTTTCCGATACTGCTGAAGATTTGACCGGTCATAGGCGGTCTAATATTCAGCACTACGTTCGATCTTTACCTTGGCGCACGAGTGATAGCAGGCCGACGCAAGAGAAGCGGGCAGCCCTATGTCAGGTCACAAGCTCGGGTAGCTTCGCGGCGAAAGGTGCCGCCGTCACCTGGCCTTGGACTGGCTGATCTCTACGAGGTGGCCGTCTGGGTCCCGCAAGAAGCGGCGGATCTCAGAACCCCAGTCATGTGGCGGGGTGAGGAACGCGGCGCCTCTGGACAATGAAATCAGGCCCGGACAGGCCGGCCGGGGCGTGCGCTGGTGTCTAGCCGGCTGTCGCGAACCACGAAAGTACCGTTGACCAGCACGTGCCGGATTCCGGACGATGGCCGGGTGCTCCGGGTGTAGGTGGCCTGGTCGGTAATGGTGTAGGGATCGAACACCACGATGTCGGTGTCGCTGCCCGCGCTGACCCGTCCCTTGCGCCGCATCGCCGGCACCCGGTCTTCGAGCAGCACTGCCGGGTGCAGGCTGCACTTGGCCAGGATGTCGGACATAGACAGCCCGCCGTCCTGGCTGAGCGTGCGGATCGAGCGCGCGTAGGTGCCGGCCGTTCTCGGATGAGTGAACGCCGCGGCTGGCAGTGGCCAGGAAGCGGGCTCCGGCGCGGCGCCGATCCACGTCAGTGGCATGGCGTCGCTGGCGATCACGGATCCGGGGAATGTCAGGTAGCGCAGGAGAAGGGCCTGGTCGTCCGGGGCATTCTCATCTAGTTGCTTGATGATGGCCAGTCCTCCAGGGTCGGTGGCGCGCAGTTCACTCAGCCTGGCCGCGCTGGCGACCCGCTCACCGGTGGGCGCGTAGGTGAGCGATTGCGGCGTCAGGCCGCGCCCGGCGAGCCGTTCCGGTGCCAGGAACGCGGCTCCGATGCCGGTCATGCCCGCCCCATACGGGTAGGCCTCGGTACTGACCCGCGCGCCCGCCCGCTGCGCTCGCTCGACCAGCCCGAGCACTCGGTCGGCGTGCCGCAACGTGGTGCTGTTGACGTGGCAGTAGTGCATGTGGGCACCGGTCTCGGCCGCGGCGCGGACGATCTCTTCGGCACCGTCGACGGGGACGTCCGGGGTGAACTCGACGAGGTCCCGCGAATGGGTGAAGGTCGGCACGTCGCAGGCCGAGGCGAGCGCGGCGACCCGCAGGTACTCTTCCGGCGCGGTGCCTGGCGCGTACGCGACCAGCATGCCGATCCCCAGCGCCCCGTCGGCGATATCGGCTTCCAGCATCCCCAGAACGCGGTCGATCTCGGCCGCGGAAGCGCCGCCACGCCATCGCGGGTCCGCGAGGCCCGCGAACAGCGGCCCGACCGAGCCGTCGAACGTCACCCGGGACAGCACGCTCATCCGGGCCAGCGCCCAGGAGGCGGCGAACCCGTAGTTCAGCGGCCGGCCCGCCGCCGCGGCGGCCGTGTACGCGCCCGCCACTGGCGTGACGCCGGCCTCGAGCTCGAGCGCGGTCGTGACCCCGTCCATTACCTGAAGCCGGGCGCTGCCCAGGTCATGCGCATGACTGTGCAGGTCGACGAACCCTGCCGTGACCACCTGGCCGGTGACGTCTACCTCCTGCCGGCCCTGCGGCAGGCCGGCGCCTACCGCCGCCACCCGATCGCCCGCGACAGCCACGTCGCGGACGGCGTCTAGACCTGATTCCGGATCGATGACCCGCCCGCCACGAAGCACCAGGTCGTACTCAATCACAATCAGTGACGGTATCAGCCAGCGACGTTTCCGCGGGAACCCGATAACGACGGCAGAGGCAGCAGCTGCCCGCGAACCGTTCTGCTGACGGCATTTTCTGGGACTGGCCAGGCGACACCGAGGTGATAATGGCCAGCAAGCCCGGCTGAACAGGCGGGTAGGGTTGGTCGGGAATGAATCGGACAGCTGCGAACCAGGTGCGGTCACCCTCCAAGCGGGCCGACGCCGAGCGTAACCGCGACAAGATCCTCGCGGCGGCACGTGCCGCGTTCGCCGACCCCGAGGCCGAGGTGTCGATGGCCGAGGTTTCCCGGCGCGCCGGGGTCGGCATGGCCACTTTGTATCGCAACTTTCCTGGGCGCCGGGAGCTTCTCGAGGCCCTCTACGCCGATGAGGTCAACGCGGTTTGCCGGGCCGCCGAGACCGTCGAGGGTGAGACGCCCGGAGCGGTGTTTGTGGCCTGGTTGCACCGGTTCTTCGCCTTCTTCACCAGCAAGCACCCTGTGGGAGAGCTGCTCATTCAGTCGTACGGCAGCAGCCCCATGTTCAGCGAGAGCCGCGACCGGGTGCTTGCCGCCGGCCGGCCGCTCCTCGTCGCCGCGCGGCGTACCCATGAAGTCCGCGACGATCTCACGCTTGAGCAGGTCCTTGACATGGTCATCGCCGTCGCCTCGATCCACGGCGATCCCGCCTACCTTGAGCCGATCCTGCGGGCCATGCTCGACGGGCTGCGACCCCCGGACGGGGCGAATCCCGCGTAAGCGTCGCGCTCTGGCCGGGGCTGTCATCCAGCTGATGTCGGTCGCTGACATTACGTATCATCGTGTCATGGGGCGATGGGAGCCGAACGCGCGCGGCAGGCTGGCACAGGCGGCGCTGACGCTCTATGCCGCGCAGGGGTTCGAGCAGACCACGGCGGCGGAGATCGCCAGGCTCGCGGGGCTGACCGAGCGGACCTTCTTCCGGCATTTCGCCGACAAGCGCGAGGTCCTGTTCTACGGGGCGGATTCGCTGCGGGACGTCCTCGTGCGAGCGGTCGCGGAGGCGCCGCCCGCGGCGGGGCCGATGGACGCGGTGGGCGCGGCACTCCACGTCGTGGGCGAGATGGTTCAGGAGAACCCCGAATTCGCCCGGCTGCGCAACACCATCGTGTCCGCGAACGCCGAACTACGCGAACGCGAGCTAAGCAAGCACGCTGAGCTGGCCGCGGCGATGGCTGGCGCGCTGCGCGACCGCGGCATCCCCGAGCCGGCCGCGAGCCTGGCGGCTGAAACCGGGCTCGCCGTCTACCGGGTCGCGTTCGCGCGGTGGATAGCCGACCCGGGTCAGCGGGACCTGCCGGAGATCCTCCGGGAGTCCGTGGCGGAGCTCAGGGACGTGCTCGCCGCCCCGCTCGTCGCGGTCAGGCAGTAATCCGCATCAGCCGGATCTTTCCCTCGCGCAGAATGAACGTGAAGGTCGAGGGTCCGGTGTAGCCGTCTCCGCCTACGTTCGCGTGAACCACGATGTGATCGCCGTCGCCACTGAAGCGAAGGTCGGACAGGATCACGTTCTTCCCGATGAACTCGGCGTCGCTCCAGCGCCGGATCTGGTCGTGTCCGGTGAAGATCCGGCCCCAGTCGTCCACCTCCCCGTCGGCCGCGAAACAGCCGAGGAAACTGCTCGTGTCATGGATGCCGGCTCTCTCGAGCGCCTCGCGGACGACCGCGGGTACCTGGTCGTACTCATTCCCGGTCATTGCTCCTCCGTCGGGTTATCCGCGCGAGGCCCGCGCCGCGAGTGCGGCCTCGCGGTGCTCGCGCATGGTCTGCATGCCGTCCGCGCCGGGCTGGCGACCGAACCCGCAGTACATGGCGACGCCGAAGTCATCCAGGTAGCGGGCGGCGGTCGCCTGGCGGCGTCGCAGGCCGGGCACGCCGTCGATGGGCAGCACGATGCCGAGGAAGACGCGCGCGTCGCCGGGCTCGAGGTCGACCAGGGGCCGGAAGTACGAGCGATCCTCGCTGCGCAGGTAGCGCGGCCCGGTCAAGTGCAGCCAGTCCACGTTCCGCCCTGACTCGGCGACGGCGAAGTTCGCCATCCGTACCATCAGCGCCATGTCTCGCGGCTCGTACATCGGCCACTCGGGGAACGTGCCGTAGCACAGGTGATAACCGACGAGAACTTCCGGCGGGATCAGCCGCGTCAGCCGCCGCACCGGCCCGGCGAACCGCTCCCACGCGCCCTCCGGCGTCCACGCGAGCACGCGCTCGATGTCTTGGGTCTCATACGCCATGTCCCACTGAATGGCCAGGTCGGACGGCGGGATCGCGGCGGTCAGCCGGACCAGCTCGCGGGCCGCCAGGTCCTCGAACGCACGCCCGGCGATCGGGTAGTCGCGGGCGAAGTCGGCCTTGAACCCGTTCATCGCGCTGGCCGGGAACGGCAGCCCGACCTGGAACCGCAGCCCCCGCGGGATCACCCCATCGGCGCGCAGCGCGCTGAACACCGCGTACGACGCGATCGCGTCGTCGATCCGCGGCCAGGACTCGAACCGCAACTCGGTGACGCCGGGCTTGACCGCGAAGACGGGAGTCTCGTACGCGTGCCGCGGCAAACCGGTGGGAGATTCGGTCTCGGCGACAGTCGCCACGCCTCCGTTCGGACGAACAAGTCTTTCTCGCTCGTAACTCACCCAGCCCGCCCGCGGCCCGGTCTCCCCGTCGGGCAGCGCGTACACCAGGTCTCCGAAGAACTCCGCCGCCGAGCGCAGCGCTTCCTCGGTGGAGCCCGCGGGCAGGCTTCCGACCAGCAGCAGGTCACTGGATACTCGCGGCGCCATCGCCGCCTCCCTTCGCGGAGCTTTCACCAGGGCGTGAGGGTATTGTCCGCTATGAAGGACTCCTGATGCAGAAGGGCCGCCGATGAAGCTGCCGCCAGTTGAGTACGAGGCGCCGCGAACCGTGTCAGAGGCCGTGGAGTTGCTGGCCGAGCATCTGGATCAGGCGAGCGTGCTCGCCGGCGGCCAGAGCCTGATCCCGCTGCTGGCGCTGCGGCTGGCCCGCCCGGCGGTGCTGATCGACATCAACGGCGTAGACGGCCTGTCCGGGGTGTCGGCGACCGACGGCTCGGTGGGGATCGGCGCCATGACGCGGGAGTACGTAGCCGAGGAATCCGCGGTCATCGCCGATGCCGTGCCGTTGCTGGCGGCTGCCCTGCCGTTGATCGGCCATGAGGCGATCCGCAACCGCGGCACGATCGGCGGCAGCCTGGCGCATGCCGACCCATCGGCGGAGCTGCCGGCCGTCGCCCTGGCGCTCGACGCCGAGTTCGTGGTGCGCGGGCGGTCGGGGATGAGGGTCATCCCCGCGGCGGACTGGTTCGAGGGTTATCTCACCACGTCGCGCCGTCCCGACGAGCTGCTCGTGCAGGTGCGCTTCCCGGCCGCGGGACGCGGCACAGGGATCAGCTTCCAGGAGGTCGCCCGGCGCCACGGCGACTTCGCCGTTGTCGGCCTGGCGGTGTCGCTGACGCTTTCCGACGGCGCGATCGGCGATGCCCGGCTGGCGTTCGCCGGCGTCTCCGACGTGCCGGTCCGCGCCTTCGGCGCGGAGGATCTGCTGGTCGGCGAGAGGCCGTCGGACGAGTTGTTCGATGCGGCGGCCCGCCGGGCGACCGAGGATATCGACCCGCCGGCCGACCTGCACGGGTCGTCGGACTACCGGAGAAGGGTCGCGGCCGTCTTGGTCCGCCGCGGCCTGCGAGCGGCCGCGGACAACGCCGGCGAGAGGGGATGACGATGGACATTACCCTGCGGATCAACGGCGTGACACGCACGGGCTCGCCGGAGCCGCGCAAGACGCTCGCGGACTTCCTGCGCGATGACCTCAACCTCACGGGCACTCACATCGGCTGCGAGCACGGGGTCTGCGGCGCGTGCACGGTCATCGTCGACGGCCGGGCGGTGCGCTCATGCCTGATGCTGGCGGTCCAGGCCGCCGGCAGCGAGGTGACGACGATCGAGGGTCTGGCGCCGGACGGCGAGCTGGGCGGACTCCAGCAGGCGTTGTGGGACTCGCACAGCTTCCAGTGCGGGTTTTGCACGCCCGGGTTCGTCATGCAGGCCACGGCGTACCTGCACGCCCATCCCGACGCCGGCGAGCAGCAGGTCCGCGAGGCGCTGTCCGGCAACATCTGCCGGTGCACCGGCTACCAGAGCATCATCGACGGCGTCCTGCTGGCCGCCGACCGGGCCCGGCAAAGCTAACCGGCAGAGCTGAACGGAGAAGCGATCATGGCTGGAATCGCGGCCGAGCGTTACACCGGCGCCAGCATCAAGCGTTCTGAGGACCCGCGCATCCTCACCGGCTCGGGCCGGTACGTCGACGACATCAAGCTGCCGGGGATGCTGCACGCCGCGTTCGTCCGCTCCCCGCTGGCCCACGCGCGTGTGCTGTCCGTCGACGTGTCGGCCGCGCGAGCGCTGCCGGGGGTCGTCGCGGCGTACACCGGAGCGGAACTGGAGACGATGACCATCCCCGGCCCGGACGTGCTCATGGAGATGCTGGGCGTCGGCGGTCCGACGCCGGAGTTCAGCCTGCTGGCGACGGACAAGGTGCGTTTCGCGGGCGATCCCGTCGCGGTCGTGATCGCCGAGAGCCGCTACATCGCCGAGGACGGTTGCGAGCTGGTGGACGTCGAGTATGACGACCTGCCGCCGGTCGTCAACGCAGCCGTCGCGCTCGATCCTGGCAGCCCGCCGCTGTTCGCCAACCTGGGCGACAACATCGTCCTGCCGCGCTCTCGCAGGGAGTTCGGCGAAGTCGCCGCCACGTTCGCCGAGGCTGACCGGGTCATCGACGTCCGCATCGACGTGCATCGCCACCAGAACGTCCCGATGGAAGGACGCGGCTGCGTCGCCAGCTACGACGCCGGTACCGGCGTCATGACGGTCTACGCGGCAACGCAAAGCGTGCACGTCAGCAGGAAGGCGGTCGCCACGCGCCTGGGCATCGAGCCGGAGCAGGTGCGCGTGCTGGCCGGGGATGTCGGCGGCTCGTTCGGGCTGAAGATCGGCGCGTCACGAGAAGAGCTCGCGGTCGCGGCGGCCTCGCGCGCCCTCGGCCAGCCGGTCAAGTGGGTGGAGGACCGCGGCGAGAACCTCACGGCGTCGGGACAAGCGCGCGAGGAGAGCTTCGACGTCCGCGCCGCCGTCAGCGACGACGGCGACCTGCTCGGGCTGGACGTGCAGGTGGTCGTCGACACCGGCTCGTACCCGGGCATGGGCACGATGGTCCCGGCGATCATGGAGGAGATGCTGCCGGGCCCGTACAAGCTCGCGGCCCTTGGTTTCGAGTCGACCGCCGTCACCACGAACAAGCCGTCGTACGTCGCCTATCGCGGCCCATGGGCGTCGGAGACGTTCGTGCGCGAACGCGTCCTCGACCTTGTCGCGAAGGATCTCGGCCTCGATCCGCTCGAGATCCGGCTGCGTAACGTCGCCCCGCGTACCGATCCGCCGGCCGTGATGGTTACCGGGCGTCCGCTGGCCGGGATCACGACGAGGGAGTCGCTGGAGCGGGTCGCCAAGCTCGTGGACTTTCCCGCGTTCCGGCGTCGGCAGGTTGAAGCGCGGGGGCGCGGTCGTTACCTCGGCATCGGGGTGGCGACGTTCATCGAGGCCGCTCCCGGCCCGCGCGCGCCGGAGCCGCCGAGCGGCCCGCTGGGCCTGGAGTCCATGCGCCTTCTGCTCGATGAGGACGGCATCGTCGTGCTGTTCACCGGTCAGATGCCGCACGGCCAGGGCCACCAGACGACGCTCGCCCAGATCGCGGCCGACGAGTTCGGCGTGCCGTTCGAGCAGGTCCGCGTCGTGGTCGGCGACAGCGACGTCGTCCCGTTCGGGTTGACCGGCGGCAGCCGCTCGGCCACTATGACCGGGGGCGTGGCCCTGCACGGCGCCCGGCAGCTCAAGGCCAAAGTGCTCGAGTTCGCGTCGCTTCTCATGGAAGCCAGCGCCCAGGATCTCCAGATCACCGACGGCCACGTCTGGGTGCGCGGCGACCCGGACAGCGCCGTGGCGGTCGGCGACGTCGCGCGGCGTGCGGCCGCGGGTGAGTTCGGCGCCGACGCCAGCCTTGAGGTCGAGGCGGCCTTCGACGGCGGCGAAGGCGGCTGGTCCGGCGGCAGCCACTGCGCCATCGTCGAGGTCGACGTGGAGACCGGCCTCGTGACGGTGGAGCGGTACGTCGTCGCCGAGGACTGCGGCGCGCTCATCAACCCCGCCGTCGTCGAGGGTCAGATCCGCGGCGGTGTCGCCCAGGGCATCGGCGCGGTGCTGCTCGAGCGGTCGGCCTACGACGAGGACGGCAACTGCCAGTCGGCCACCCTCATGGACTACCTGGTGCCAACCGCTTGCGATGTGCCCAGGATCGAGATCGAGCACCTGCAGACCGTGCCCCTCGACCCCGACGTCAACTTCCGTGGCGTGGGGGAGGGCGGCATGATCGTCGCGCCGCCCACGCTTGTGAACGCGATCGAGGACGCGCTCGCGCCGTTCGGCGTCCGGATCTACGAGCAGCACCTGCCCCCGGCTCGCATCCTGGAACTCATCGCGAACGGTGATGCCTAGGGCCGTCGGCCTTCCCCGCACCCCAGAGGCTTGGCGTCATGTTTGACAGCGGCGGCCATCTCTGTATCTTTGTCTTATGACGATAGATAAACCGATCAGCGCCCCGTCCGGCCGGGCCGGTCGCAAATGACCGCGCTGACCGTGGCCGCCCGTCCGGACAAGGACGACGGCCCGCGGCCGCTGCCGTGGCGGCGGATGGCCTGGGTCACCTGGCGGCAGCACCGCTTCGCGCTGGCCGGGGTGGCCGTATTCATCGGCGCGATCGCGGTGGGCCTGTGGATCGTTGGCCTTCAACTGCACCACGCCTACGCCGCCGCTATCGCCGCCTGCCATCAGGCAAGCTCACTTGCCTGCCTCGGGCCGCCCACGGCCAGAGGCCAGATCGCCGGCGCTGTCGGCAAGTTCGATGGCATGGACGATTTCCTGGCGAACGGCGGCATTCTGCAGGTGGTGCCCGTGCTGATCGGGGCGTTCGTCGGGGCGCCAGTGCTGGCCCGTGAGCTGGAGACCGGCACGTTCCGGTACGCGTGGACCCAGGGCTTCGGCCGGTGGCGGTGGACGCTCGGCAAGCTGGTGCTGCTCGCGGTCGCGGTGGCCGCCGCGGCCGGAGCGCTCAGCGTGCTGTTGTACTGGTACTACCAGCCGTACTTCAACGCGGGCAACCAGCCACTTGAGCTTACGGAGACGACCCCGTTCTCTCCCACCCTTTTCGACCTGCACGGGGTCGCGTTCGCCGGCTGGGCGGTGGTCGCCTTCGCGATCGCGGGCCTGGCGGGCATGCTCATCCGCCGTGTCGTCCCCGCGATCGCCGCCACCCTGGCCGTCTACGCCGGGCTCGCCTTCGCGACCGGGGCGTTCCTGCGCGAGCATTACCTGTCGCCGGTGGTCACCAGCAACCCGAACGTACCCGTCACCGCGTGGATCGTGAGCCAGTGGTCGACCAAGGACGGCAAGTTCGCGTTCGCCGGATTGCCCCCAGACAGCCTTGTCCGACAGCTCTGCTCAGGCCCTCTGGCTGGTGTGGGGCCTGGCGGAACCTCGAAGGAGGTAGGCCTCGCGCAGTGCCTGTCCCAGCACGGCTACACGCAATGGATCAGCTACCATCCGGCCAGCCAGTTCTGGCCATTCCAGTGGATCGAGGGCGGCTGGCTGCTCGCGGCATCGGCGCTGCTCATCGCCGCGACCGTGTGGCTGGTTCGCCGCCGCGCGGCGTGACACCGCCGGGCGAGCCTCCCGATTTTGTCGGTGCTCTCCCGTACGGTGATGGACTGTGGATGAGGATGACGCCGTCCCGGCGTCCGAACCGGGTCTTGACCGCCTGACCGCCTACACCTACCTGTCGGCTCCCGACAGGATGACGTATCTGGCGGTCATGCGGATCTTCACCGCCACGCTGCTCACTGACCTGTCGGCGGCCGATGTCGCCGAGCGGCTGCCCGGCCGCCTGTCCGCCGACGCGGTGGCGGGCAAGCTGGAAAACCTCAAGACCTGGGGGAACCTGCTGCCCAGCTCGCGCCCGGTGAAGGCGTCGAGCATCCGCGAATACCATCGCGTCCGGTCCCGCTATCAGCTGTCACCGCTCGGCGAGCGTGTCCAGCGTCAGGCGGACGAGGTCCTCGCCAGTGCCGACGCGGCCCGCGAGGTCAGCCGCGAAATGCTCGGCCTCGTCGCTCGCGGTCTGCACGACCTGGAAGCCATGGCGCGACTGCCTGGCGGGGCCGAGCCAGGCGAATCCCTGGAACGCATCTCCACGCTGTTCGCGCAGTTCGGTCAGTTCGCCGATTCGGTTCGGGACTTCTACGCCTTTCTCGGCCAGGTGATCTTCCGCTACGACCTCGACTCCGACGAGTTCTCGGGCTTCAAGGAGCTGCTGCTGGACTACGCCGACACGATCACAGAAGAAGTCGCGTTCTTCGCGCCGCAGATCGAGCACAGCCTGGACGCGCTGTGGCCGTTCCTGCCCGCGCTCCTGACCAGGATCGACGAAGCCGATGCGGGCCTGTCGGCGCTCCGCCGCGCCGATATCGAGATCCAGCGGAGCAGAGGCCGCGATCTTGCCGACTGGGCCAGCCTGCGTGCCTGGTTCTTCGACGATTCGGGCGAGGGGAGTCAGGTTAGCCAGCTCAGGGATGCCACGCTTCGGGCGCTTCAGGCACTCCTCGTCAACGCCAAGCGGATGATCCGTTCCGCCACTGGCGAGGTATCCAGACGGGGTGACCTGATAAAGCTCGCTCGCTGGTTCGAAGGATGCGACGACGCCGCGGCGCATGACGTGTTCGCCGCGGCCTTCGGGTTGTACGGCGCCAGGCACCTTGGCCTAGCACCGAAGGAGGGCGACGAGCTGCCAGCCACCACGAGCTGGTGGGATGGTCCGGTCGCCCCGGTTCCCGTCGCCCTGCGCGAGCGCGGCTCCCGGGCGCCACGCGGCCGCGCCGCGAGCGCCGAGGACTACGCCACGCAGCGGGAAAGGCTCCGCAAAGAGGCCGCCGAGGCCGCGGAGCGTCAGCGCGCCGCCGCGGCCGAGCTAAGGGCCGCGGCCCCGCGCCTGGCCGATGTCCGGCTGTCACCGGCCGCGACGAGTTTGCTCCTGGACCTGGTCGCCCGCTCCCTGGCCGCCGCCGCACCGGGGTTCGCCAGCGTCAGCGGCGCCGACGATGACCTTGGCGTCCGGATCACCCTTGGCCGGGACCCAGGCACGAGCACGCTCATCCGGGGCGCTGACGGTGACTTCACCCTCGACGAGCTCAGCGTGGCGATCAGCGCCGCGGACGCCGGCCTCGATGATGCCGGCCTCGATGATGCCGGCCTCGACAATGACTGGCGTGAGGAGGCGGGATGAACGACTTCGCCGAGAATCTGGCCGCCGAGCGCCGCACCGCCATCAGGCTCCTGCTCCGCCAGCCGTTGGTGACCGTTGCCACCCACCCCGACGAGTTTCCCCTGATTCGCCGTCACGCCGACGAACTGGCCAGGCAGTTCAGCCAGGTGCTCGGGTACAGGCTCACCGTCGAACCGGGTTTCGCCCGGCTGCACAAGGCGGGTCTTGGCCACGACGCGGGCCGGCGTCTTGACCGCGGTTCCGGCGCTCCGTTCGCCCCGCGGACGTACGCCTACCTGGCCCTGGCGCTCGCCGCTCTCGTCACCGCCCCCGAGCAGCTGCTGTTGTCCGAGGTCGTGGCGCGGACCCGTGCCGCCGCCGCCGAGGCCGGGGTCGATATCAGCGAGCCGAACCGGCTGACCGAGCGGCGTGCGCTCGTCGCCGCGCTGAAGCAGCTGATGACCTGGCGAGTGCTGGCGGAAGACGAGGGCTCCGTCGACTCCTACGCTGGCGACGCCGAGGCCGACGCGCTGCTCACCATCGACCGTGAGATAGCAAGGCGCCTGGTCAGCGGCCCGGTGAGCCAGGCCGCATCCCCGGATGACCTCATCGAGAGGGCCGCCGACCCCGGTGAGGCGGGCCCGCGACACCGGGTCAGGCGCCTGCTCGTCGAAACCCCGGTCGTCTATGTCGACGAGCTGACCGAGGAAGAGCGCGACTGGCTGCGCCGCAGCCAGCGCCGTGAGCAGCGGATTCTCGAAGACTTCTGCGGCCTGCACGCGGAGATCAGGGCCGAGGGCGTCGCCCTCATCGACCCGGAGGCCGAGCTCACCGACGCGCAGTTCCCCGGCACGGGCACGGTCGCCTGGGCCGCGCTCCTGCTGGTCGGCAAGCTCACCGCGGAACTGACCCCGGCCAACGGTGCCGCCAACGGGGCCGCCACCGTCGCTATCCCGGACGGCCGTGTCGGCGAACTGCTCCATGATCTCATCGACGAGCACCGCTCGGCCTGGTCACAGGAACTCACCGCCGCACCCGCCCTGCTGGCCGACGCCGTCCTCGACCTGCTGCACCGGATGCGCCTGGTCAGGCCGGCCCGCCCGCCGGACGACGGATGGCTGCTCACCGCCGCCGCCGCCCGCTACGCACCGGAGGTCACCCGATGATCCCGCTCGCCCGCGACCCAGAGCACCCTAGCCGGTTCCGCCTCGCCCGCGCCGGCATCCACCAGGTGTGGCAGTACGACGACGAGTTCACCTTCGGCGACGGGCGGCTCCTGCTGCGCGGCAAGAACGGTGCGGGTAAGTCCAAGGCGCTCGAGGTCCTGCTGCCGTTCCTTCTCGACGGCGACACTCGCCGGATCGACGCCTCCGGCGGCGCTAAGACGTCCCTGAAATGGCTCATGCTCGACGGCTGGACCGAGGGCACCAACCGGCTGGGCTATCTGTGGGCCACGTTCACCCGCGTCGATGACGAGGGCGAGCCGCGCGGGCTCACGCTGGGGGCCGTAATCAGGGCCTCGGTGTCCACCGGCGAGGCCAGGGCCGAGTTCTTCGTCACTACCCTCGAAGTCGGCGACGAGCTACCGCTGCACGACCCCGCCCGCCGCCCGTCCAGGGAGCAGGCCCGCGACCTCGTCGGACACGACAACTGGTACGAGCGCCCCGTCGACTACCGGGCACGGGTCGCCCGCGAACTGTTCGGCCTCACGGACCTAGCCCGCTACCGGAACCTGGTCCACTTGCTGTACGGATTGCGCCGGCCGACGATCGGCGATCGCATCGAATCCGGCGCGCTTGTCAACGTGCTCAGTGACGCCCTCCCGCCGCTCGACGACGACGTGGTCGACAAGGTCGCCCGCAACCTCGATGACCTGGACTCGGTCCGTGCGGAACTGGCCAGGCTGGAGAAGACCAACGCCGCGCTGACCACCTTCCTGAAGAGCTACCGCGGCTACCTGCACGGTGTGCTCCGCACCCGGGTCGGCGAAGTGACCGCGGCCCTGGGCGATCTGTCGACGAAAAGAAGAAGAGCAGGTGATTCGGAACGAGAGGTGGCTACTCTCAAGGCGCGCGAGTCCGCCGCCGACGAGGCGGTCGACGACTTGCGGGCGGCTCGCGACACCGCTGACGCCGACCTGCGGGCCCTGCGCGACAGCGCGGCCTACGGTGCGCTGCGCGACCTTCGCGACAAGCGCGAGACGCTGCAGGCGGTGGCGGAGCACGCCCGTACGGCCTGGGACGCCGCGGGCACGGCCCGGGAGGGCGAAGCGGCGGCCGCGCAGCGGCTGCGGGATGAGACGGCCAGCATCGGCCGCGAACTTTCCGACCTGCGCGGTGCGCTGCGGGAGGCGCGCAAGGCCGCCCGCGGCTGCGGCGTCGACGAGGCGCTGCTCCCTGAGCTGCCGTCGGTCCGGACCGAGGTCTTGTCGGCTCCGGCGCCTGAGCAGGTGACCGACCCGAGCGGCGCCGCCGTCGAGATCGTCCGTCCTGCCGCCGAAACGATCGACCAGGAAATCGGCGCCGAGCTTGACCGATGGCGCACCCGGCTCACCGAGTCAGACACCGTGCTCAGCGGGCGGCTGCGCGCCACGGCGCTGCTTGACGGCCGGCTGAAGGAGGTCGTCAACGCGGAGCGGAAGGCAGACAGCCTCAGGGAACAGGCCGAACAGCTGGACGGCCAGCTGGCCGACGCCCGGGACCGCGTCGCCGGCCGCGGCGACGACTTGGTGCGTGCCGCGCAGCGGTATGCCGCCGCGCTCGGGTCGTGGGCGCCCGCGCTGCCCGACCCGGCCGCGATCACCGCCTTGACCGAAATGACGGACGACCCCGACCTGCCCGCGACAGAGCGCGCTCTCGACCGGGATGTCCCGGACGCCGTCGCCCGGACGGCCCATGAGATCTGCGGCCCGGCCCTGCGCGCCCATGAGCGCCAGCGAGACGAGGTCCGGCAGCGAGAGCTGTCGATCGCGGGCGACCTCAGCGCCGCCAGGGAGGAAAAGCGGCGCTGGGAGGCGCGGGCCGATCCCGAGCCGCCACGGTCCCCGTACTCCCACGCCGACCGGTTGCCGGACACCGGGGCGCCGCTCTTCATGCTCGTTGATTTCCGCGAGTCCGTGGCGGACGCTGACCGGGCCGGCGTCGAGGCGGCATTGGAGGCGAGCGGCCTGCTTGCGGCCTGGGCGTCGGCGGACGGCACGCTGCTGGCCGAGGATACTCGCGACGTCATCCTGCGCGGCGCCGATCCCGTGGCAGGCCCCAGCCTCGCCGACGTCCTTCGTCCGATGCCCGGCCACGGCGTCAGCGCGGCCGTGCTGTCCCGGCTGCTGCACAGCGTCGGCCTGGCGCCGGAGCCGTCCGGTCCGGAACCGGCCGCGCGGACTTGGGTCGCCAGGGACGGACGTTACCGTCTTGACGTCGTTCGGGGCGCGCACCGCAAGGATCAGGCCGAGTACATCGGGGCCGCCGTACGCGCCGCCACCAGGCTGCGGCGCATCGCCGAGCTGACGGGGCAGATCAGCGAGCTGGAGACCGCGCTGGCAGCCGCCGTCACCGCCAGGGAAGAGATCGAGCGGTTGCGCGATACGCTCCAGGCCGCGCTGCGTGAGATCCCGAACGGCCGTCCGCTGACCGACGCCTGGTCGGCCTACGATTACGCGGTCGACGAGGCCACCCGGCTGGCGGGGGCACTGCTGATCGCGCGCCGGAACGCCGAGCAGGCCACGGCGGCCGCCGTCAGCCTCAGGGCCCGCGCGCAGGCCCA
This sequence comes from Trebonia sp., assembly GCA_035571275.1. GTDB lineage: Bacteria > Actinomycetota > Actinomycetes > Streptosporangiales > Streptosporangiaceae > Trebonia. The sequence continues at coordinate 7,069 of DATMKQ010000286.1, read as the reverse complement.
GGCGACGAGCGACGGGCTGCCGGCCGATCGCGACCAGCTCGCCGTGCTCGCGCGCGAGCTCAGCGCGCTGCGGAAGGACCTTGGCACCATGGCCGCGGCCGCGGGCCGGGCGCTCCTGCGGCTGGCATCCCACGCGGCGGCCCGGGGCGCCTGGGAGAAGGCGCGGCAGGCCCGGGCGGACGCCGAGTCCGGGTACGCGACCGCCGGCGGGAAACTCGCTGCCGCCCAGCGCGAACTTGAGCTTCTCGAACGCTCGCTGGGCGCGTCAGAGCAGGAGATCATGGCCACGGAGGCCAGCGCCCAGGCCCGCTTCGATGACGCGACGGCGCGGCTTCCGCACGCGAGGGTCGCCCGCGACAACGCGCGTGAGGCCCGGGCGAAGGCCGAGGCTGAGCGAGATCGGGCCAGCAGAGAGCTCGCCGAGCAAGAGGGTGCCGTCGTCGCCGGAGGCGGCGCGCTGCGCCGCCCGCTCGGGCTGACCGGCCTCCCGCTGGCGGCGGGCCTGGCCGGCGTGGACGCCCTGCTCGACCGGTACGACGTCGCGCAGGACGGCGATGTCCGCTACCGCATCGCCGCGCTGCGTGCCTTGGCCGCGGATGTCGCGGAGATGCTCGGCCCGGTCGGCGGCGACGTCAGCCCATCGCTGATCATCAAGCGCGGTGAGGAACTCCGCGACGGCTTGGCCGGCGGGTACGACGCGGAGGGCGACGAGGACGACGGCATCAAGCGGTACGTGTTGCGCGACGACACGGGGGCACACGACATCGCGGTCGTCGGGGAGCGGATCAGGTCCGCGGCCGAAGCGGCCAGGAGCCGGCTGTCGACGCGGGAACAGGAAGTGTTCGAGACCTACCTCCTCGGTGAGCTTGGCGACCATCTGTCCCGGCAGGTGCTGGCCGCGCGGAACCTGGTCGATGGCATGAACGACACGCTCGAGCAGGTCCGGTCTTCGCACGGCATCGGCGTGCGCCTCCAGTGGGAGCTGCCAAGGGACGGTGACGCCGACATCAGGGCCGCGGTGGCACTGCTGCGGCAGCCGTCGGCGCTGCGGACGCGGGACCAGTCCGGTCAGCTGCGGGACGCGCTCCGGCGGCGCATCGAGGAGGCGCGCCGCGCCGACCCGTCCGCCGGCTACGCCGTCCACCTGCGAGTCGCGCTCGACTACCGGGGGTGGTTCGAGTTCAAGGTCAAGGTCACCGAGCAGGCACATCCTGACCGCGAGCGCGTGCTCAGCCACCGGACGGCGCTTAGCCAGGGAGAAATGCGGGTCGTCGCCTATCTTGTCTTGTTCGCGACCGCGGCGGCGCACTTCACTTCGGTCGCGGCAAGCGCCCCCCATGCCCCCCGGCTGATCCTGCTCGACGATGCGTTCGCCAAGGTCGACGAGCCGACCCACGGGCGCCTTCTCGGGCTGCTGGTCGAGCTCGACCTCGACTTCATCATCACGAGCGAGCGGCTATGGGGATGCTTCCCCACCGTGCCGAGCCTGCATATCTACGAATGCCTGCGTGACCCCGGCGCCCGCGGCGTGGCCATGGTCCACTTCACGTGGGACGGTCGCCACAAGCGCCTGGTCGGAGTATGAGCCCGAGTGTGAGCCCGCGCGCGACCCCCACCGCGATGCCGACGACCGCGCGTGCCTGGCTGGCCCGGCCCGAACTAGCCCGTCTGTGGGACAAGGTCCACGACCGCCTGCAGCGCAACGGAATCGCCGTCCGCGGTCATGTGCAGATCGCTGACCCTACCCATGCCGAGCGAGAGGCGATCAGCCTCTTGATGGGCCGTTCGTATTCAGCTGGCCGGGTCAGCATCGCGCTAGCGGATCTCGACCGTCGGCTGGAGGCGAGCGCCGCCGAACGAGGCGTCGCCGGTGTCGTGGCCGAGTTGCGTGGCGGGCTCGTCGACAAGCCGGCCATGCGCAGTGCTCGCCAGGCAGAGCGCGAGCAGGTGTGGGCCGCCGCGGAAGCAGCGATGCGGACCACCGAACTGGCTGCCCTGCCCTGGGCACCGGGCTGGCTCGGGGACGTCCGGCGCGGCGGCGCGGTATCGCGCCTCACGCCCGACCGCGCCGCCCTCCTCCTCGTTCAGGCTGTCACAGTGCTGGCCCGGCTCGGTGGCGGCCTCGCCGTCGGTAGCCGGGCCGAGCTCGCCGAGCATGTGACAGGAACCGCGCACGGCCTAGACGATGACACCGTTCTAGCCCGGCTGGTCCTGCGCGGCCTTGCCCGCGCGCGCGGCGAGGACTTCCCGCGCGACGCCCGCGCCCGCCGCGAGCTCTGGGAAGCAGCGGGCGTGGCCACGGACCAGGTCTCGAGCACCGTGCTGACCTACGGGCTGCTGCCGCTCGGCGATGACTGGCCGGCCCGGCTGCTGCGCGAACGCTCTCTGCAGCTGGCTGAAACCCATCTGACGATGCGAGACCTGCGCCGGATGAGGTGGCGCCTGCCGCCCGGCACCGAGGTCTTCGTGTGCGAGAATCCGCGAGTCGTCGAGGCCGTCGCGGACGCCGGCTGTCAGCGGCCGCTGGTCTGCACCTCAGGCAACCCGACAACGACGGTCTTGGCCCTGCTTGACGCTCTCACGGACGCGGGTGCGACCCTGGCCTATCGAGGTGACTTCGATTGGCCTGGCGTGGCGATGGCCAATCGCATCATCGCGATGTATAACGCGAGGCCGTGGCGGATGACCGCCGCCGACTACGAGGAACACGTCCGCACTGCCCGCGATCGGGGTACGCCACTGCAGCCGCTTTCCGGTCAGCCGACCGCCGCCGAATGGGACCCCGAACTGGCACCGGCCATGCAGGCGATAGGCGTAGGCGTTCAGGAAGAGTCGGCACTCGAACTCCTGCTAACCGACCTTGAACCCGCTCCCGCCGGGCGCCTGCCGCTGGCAGAGAGCTTCCAGGCGACCGCAACGCAATCGCTGTAAAGGAACCGCGGTCGCACGGTCATGTCGCCTTGGCGTGCCCTTGCGGAATGTTGCGGCTTTTGGCCGAAACGAGCGCGCCGGGCTGAGCCCGTATTACCGTTGGGCCGCCCGGCCTATGTCGTAGCGCGGCCTCTGCGATCACTGCGGTTATTTCCGGGCGCAAGGCTCATCGTCCGAGGTCTATCCCTTCACAGCCCCAAGAGGTATCGCAAAGTTGAGCGCGGACACAGACAAGGAAGCATCGCGAAAGAGTTGGTCGGAGCGTATCAGCGAAGTTGGCCCGGCCTGGATCACAGCCGTCACGGGTCTGTTGGCCGTTGTGGGTGGTGGCGCGTTCATAGCGGGTCACGCGTCGGGTTCTGGAGCATCCAGCCCTGCCCCGCAACCTGCGGCAACCGTAACTGTTGCTGCCACAGCTACCGTAACTGTAACCGCTACAGCTACCGCAGTCTCCTCGGCAGCAAATTCCCCGCAGACCCCTCGCACATCAGTAGCCACAGCCTCGAACGGCTCGACACTTGGCTCATATACGGTTGATCTTCCACTAGGCTATTCCATACCCTTGGGGTCTTCAAAACCGACACAGTCGCAATTCGATTCTTCTGGAAAGAATGGCGACTTGGATGATTTTAGCTATGTCGGCAGTGCTTATTATCAGGAATTGGGTAGCGATAAGATGGTTCAACTGCCGGAGGGCGCCACGCCGACATATCAGTCATGCACGAGTAGTACCGCATTCACAGACAGTATAAGCGGTGGCAGTCTCGGAGTGGCGTTCTGCATACTAGAGAACGAAAAGGTTGCCGGAGTCGAGGTCGTTTCGCAATCGAGCACTACTTCCGATTACATTCTACATGTTACGGTCTGGCGAAACACATCCTGAGCAAGTCGAGCGGCCTTCGGGTGCCCGGGGCGGGCTGCTCCCGGTGTCCGCGACTGCCAAACCGCACCGCAATCGGTGTAAAAGAACCGCGGTCGCACGGTCATGTCGCCTTGGCGTTCCCTTGCGGAATGTTTGCTCAAGACTTGGGCACGGCATGCGCCGGACAATTTCCCGGTTCCCTTCCTGTTTTCCTCCACCGAAGTTCCAGGCCGTATTGGCATAACTGCGATTAAGAGCCTCGGCGGTGCCACGGTGACGTCCACAAGCAGCGCTACGAGCGGCTACCCCTTCGCCGGTGGTTCCGGCGGGGGATCCAACGCAAGGTCCGGGCCAGCCGCGGGCGGCGCGATGGGGACGGTCAGCAGCGTGTCCGCGTCCGGCTTCACGCTGTCGACCTCGGGGGGCCAGCAGGTGACCGTCAAGGAAGCGTCGTCCACCAGCTACGAGAAGGGCACCAGCACGGCCACGGAGGTCATCGTGCAGCCGCCAAGCAGCGGCGGAACATCCCCTGGCGGGCAGGTGCGGCGGCGAGACACCACGGTAGTGCCTCCCCAGATACCGAAGACAAGGACGTGTCGCAGGGTGGTCACGCGGACCTGAGAGGATCCGAGCGTGGGACGCGTTCGAATCGAGGGAAGGGCTGACAATGGCCGATGTTGAGCAGTGGCTTGCCGAGGTCGCCAGCGCGCTGGATATCACGCTCGACGACACGCTGCCCGAAGAGATACAGTCCGCGTTGCTTGACCTGACCGGCGACATCGCCCACAACGTGGTACGGCTCGCGGTTCCGCTCAGCAGCTACCTCATCGGCGTCGCAGTCGGGCGTGGCGCGATGCCGCGGGACGCGATCGCAGCCGTCGGCGCCCTGCTGGCTGATGACAGCTAAGGCCTAACTCTCGGTGGGCTGCACTTGGATGCAGGTGCCGGCTGCGAACTGTCCTTGCCCGATCGGAATGCGCCACCACGCGTCCGCGCGGACGAGTCGGCTTATCGCGCCGGCACCGCGACCCTTGACGGGTGTGGCGACGAGGTCGCCGGCCTGACTGGCCGGCCATCTCGCCCGCAAGGTTGAGCGAGACAAGCACCCAGTCCTCGACATCTGGCGGGGAGGACCAGTCGCAGCTCAGCCGGGCGTGCAGCGGCAGGCGGTCCGGGACCAGGCTGCCCTGAAGCTTCGCGAGGAGCGGCGCGGCGAACAACTCGAAGATCACCGCGGCGGCCAGCGGGTAGCCGGGAACCCCGATGGCGGGAACAGCCCCGCCCGAGCGGCTGGCATTCGCCCCGGCCGGCAGCGGCGGACTTGACCGGCCGGGCTTGACGTAGCCGAGCAGCACCGGATGGCCGGGCCGGACCGCGACGCCGTGCACGGCGAGGCCGCCGACCTGAGACAGACGGCAGCGGTGTAGTCGCCGCGGCCGCGGCTTGAGCCGGCGATGACGAGCACGAGGTCGGCGTTGAGCGAGGCCTCCCTGGCGGCGGCGGCGAGGATGTCGGGGTCGTCGGGCTGCACGTCGGTGACGACCGGCACGGCACCGGCCTGCGATGCGCGCGCGGCGAGCAGAAGGGAGTTGGTGTCGGTGAACTCGCCCGGTCCCAGGACCGAACCGACGGAGCGGATCTCGTCCCCGGTCGGGATGATCGCGACGACAGGCCGGCGCGCTACCGGCAGCGCCACGTGCCCCGCCGCGGCGGCGGCAGACGGGTCGGCCGGCCGCAGCCGGCGGCCCGCGGGGATGAGCAGTTCGCCGGCCGCAAAGTCTTCGCCGACCGAGCGCACGTTATGGCCGCGCGTCACCAGGCCCGTGACCAGAGCGGTGCCGTCGGCGCCCGGTTCGGGTTCGAGTTCGTCCAGCGCCGCGCCCGCGAGTCCTAGCGGGAGCTGGCGGTAGCGGCCTCCGGCAGGCGGTGCAGGCCGGTGTAGACGTTCATCGTCTGGCCGCGCAGGAAGCCGACGAGGGTCAGGCCCGCCTTCTCGGCGAGGTCGGCGGCGAGCGACGACGGTGCGGAGACGGCGGCGAGCAGCGGTATCCCGGCCAGCACGGCCTTCTGGACCAGCTCGACCGAGGCCCGGCCGCTGACGAGCAGCACGCAGCCGGACAGCGGCAGCCTGTCGTTGAGCAGCGCCCAGCCGACGATCTTGTCGACCGCGTTGTGCCGCCCTACATCCTCGCGGATCGCGATCATGTCGCCCGCCGCGGTGAACAGCCCAGCCGCGTGCAGCCCGCCGGTGCGGGAGAACACCCGCTGCGCGTCGCGTAGCCGGTCGGGCAGCGCGGCAAGCACAGCCGGATCAAACAGGGTCTGATCCGACGCGAGCGGTACGTGCGGCAGCACGCAGATGTCCTCGACGCTCGTCTTTCCGCAGACGCCGCACGCGCTCGTCGTCATGAAGTTGCGTCGCGCCCCCATCGGCACGGCGACTCCCGAGGCCAGCGTCACGTCGGCGGTATTGCCGAGATCCTCGTCGCGGTGGTCGCTGTGGCCGCACGAGGTCCCATCGCAGAGCTTGATCTCGGCGACGTCGGCGCGTGAACGGACTACCGCCTCGCTGACGAGGAACCCGGCCGCGAGCTCGATGTCATCGCCTGGAGTGCGCATCGTCATCGCGAGCGCCTCGCCGCCGACCCGGATCCCTAGCGGCTCCTCGACGGCGAGCAGGTCGGCGCGCGGCTCAGCCCGCGGCGCCGCGTTGCCCTGATGCCCGGTGCCCGGGAGGGTCAGCCGCACCACGCGCCGCCGTGCCGTGCGCCCCGACAAGTGCACCGCCTTTCAGGTCTTGCCATCTACGAGCGTACGCCGCAGGGGCGGGGGCAAGACAGGCGCATCAACGTGCTCCTTGCCTCGCAGCGCCGTGCCCGACTGGCCGACGGCTGGCTGCAGGTGGCCAAGGCCTCGTCGGTTGCCGCACGCGTCATCGCGCTTACCGGTAAGCAGCGCGAGCTCACCCCGGCGCAATTATCCGGCGCGCAGTGTGGGTGGCGAGTGGCTGTGCAGGATCTGCCCGTCGGGGCCGAACGCCGAGGTGGTGCCGTCGGGGTGCAGGACGATCTGCCAGTTCCACCGGTGTATGCAAACATCGTGGTGAAATTGGCACAGTAGAATACAGGAGCTAACGCTGGTCTTGCCGCCGTCTTCTTTATGCACGATGTGGTGGACGTCGCAGTAGCAGGCGGCGCGGCCGCAGTGCGGCCAGGCGCAGTGCTTGTCGCGCAGGGTGACGGCGCGGCGGATGTGCGCCGGGACGGTTTCTGAGTA
>DATMKQ010000285.1:0-2268 GCA_035571275.1 Trebonia sp. | reverse complement strand
CGCCCTCCCGCCGATCAAGCCGCATATCGTCGTCCCGGTCGCGGCGCTCGCCCGGCTGCTGCCCGCCGACGTCGGAATCGCCCTGAACCCCGGCGCGGGCGAGAGCGTGCCGGTCTACCCCGAAGGCGTTTCGTACCTGGCTTCGGCGCACGCCCCGGATCCGCGCGGCCGGATCAGGGTGGGACCGCTGCCGGTCCAGCCGGACGGCCTGCTCGACGGCATCCGCGCGGGCCTGGCCGCGGTGGCCGCCGTCTGCCAGGCGGCGGCGGCCTGGCTGGCGGTCGAGTTCGCGGGCGAGGGACTGGTGATCTCGGTGACGCTCGATGACCCGGGCGACGGCGACGCCAAGGACGCCGTCGTCCGGGTCGTCGAGCGGGCCGCCCTGGCGGCGCCCACCGATCCGCGTTTCCCGATCGACGTCACCTTCCCCGGCGAGTACAGCGGCGGGGCGAGCGTGCCCGATCCGGTCGACGAGTGGGTATCCGCCTTCGCGACCCCGTTCTACCGGAGGGCCTGACGCCGGTGCGGAACCCGGGCCGCTAAGCCCGCCCGAGCGAGCGGGCCGCGCGGTTCAGCCCGCTGATCACCGCGCGCAGCGATGCGTTCACGATCGACTCGCTGACGCCGACGCCCCAGAGCACCCGCTCGCCGATCGCGATCTCCAGATACGCGGCGGCCTCCGCGTCCCGCCCGGCGGTCAGTGCATGCTCGGAGTAGTCGAGCACACGGACGTTCAGCCCACCCAGCCCCAGGTCGGTCCCTGACAGCGCGTCGCAGAACGCCGCGATCGGGCCGTTGCCGGTGCCGGTCAGAACGTGCTCCCGGCCGAAGGCGCGGACCGTCGTGGTGATCTGCTCCACGCCCTCCTGGCTGACCGAGCCAAACTTGACCAGCTCGAACGCGCCGGCACCCAGGTACTCGTCGGCGAAGATCTGCCACATGAGCGCCGCGTCCACTTCGCCGCCCTCGTCTTCGGTGTGGCGCTGGATCACGTGGCTGAACTCGATCTGCAGGCGGCGGGGCAGGTCGAGGTGGTGGTCGCTCTTCATGATGTAGGCGACGCCGCCCTTGCCCGACTGCGAGTTGACCCGGATGACCGCCTCGTAGGACCTGCCCACGTCCTTGGGGTCGATCGGCAGGTAGGGCATTGCCCACGGCAGCTCGCTCACCGGCTTGCCCGCCTCGGCGGCCTGCCGCTCCAGGTCGTCGAAGCCCTTCTTGATCGCGTCCTGGTGCGACCCGGAAAACGACGTGTACACCAGGTCGCCCGCGTACGGGTGCCGCTCGTGCACGTCGATGCGGGTGCAGTACTCGGCGGTGCGGCGGATCTCGTCGATGTCGCTGAAGTCAATCATCGGGTCGATGCCCTGGCTGTACAGGTTCAGCCCGAGCGTGACCAGGTCCACGTTGCCGGACCGCTCGCCGTTGCCGAACAGGCAGCCCTCGATGCGCTGCGCGCCGGCCAGCACAGCAAGCTCGGCGTCGGCGGTCGCGGTGCCGCGGTCGTTGTGGGTGTGCACGGAAAGCGCGATGTGCGCGCGCCTGGTCAGGTTGCGGCTCATCCACTCGATCTGGTCGGCGTAGACGTTCGGGGTGGACCGCTCGACCGTGCACGGCAGGTTGAGCACGATCTCCCGGTCTGCCTCGGGCTGCCACACGTCCATGACGGCCTCGCAGATCTCCAGCGCGAAGTCGAGCTCGGTGTCCATGAAGATCTCGGGCGAGTACTCATAACCGAAGTCGGTGCCGTGCAGGTAGGTCTCGGCGAACTTCATCACCGCGCGGGTGCCCTCGACGGCCACCGCCCGGCAGTCGGCGCGCCCGTCGCCGTCCCAGCCGAACACGACCCGGCGGAAGATGGGCGCCGCGGCGTTGTAGAGGTGCACGGTGGCCTGGCGCGCGCCGGCCAGCGACTGCACGGTCCGCTCGATCAGCTCTTCGCGGGCCTGGGTCAGCACCGAGATGCGGACGTCGTCGGGTACCGAGCCGCTCTCGATCAGCCCGCGGATGAAGTCGAAGTCGGTCTGGCTCGCGGCCGGGAAACCTACCTCGATCTCCTTGTAGCCCATGCGTACCAGGAGGTCGAACATGGCCTGCTTGCGGGCCGGGTTCATCGGGTCGATCAGGGCCTGGTTGCCGTCGCGCAGGTCGGTCGACAGCCACCGCGGTGCGGCGGTGACGGTGCGCGACGGCCACTGCCGGTCCGGCAGGTCTACCGCGGGGAACGGGCTGTAGCGGTAGCACGGCATGCCGGACGAGCGCTGATTA
>DATMKQ010000284.1:0-23633 GCA_035571275.1 Trebonia sp. | reverse complement strand
ACGCGGAACGGACCAGGGACGAAGCCGCCAGGCGCAAGGCGATGCAGGAGCGGCTGCGGATCGCCCGTGAGCTGCACGATTCCCTGACGCACAGCATCTCGGTGATCTCCGTTCAGGCGGGCGTGGCGGTGCACCTGGCCCGCAAGCGGGGCGAGGAGGTGCCGCCGTCGCTGCTGGCCATCCAGGAGGCGGGCGCGGACGCTGCCCGGGAGCTGCGCACGACGCTCAGCGTGCTGCGCAGCGAGGAGGACGGCGACACTAGCGGTCTGGGTCAGCTGGACAGCCTGACCGCGCGCACCCGGGCCGCCGGGCTGCCGGTGACGGTGACCGTGACCGGCGCCGAGCGGGCGCTTCCGGCCGAAGTGGACCGGGCCGCCTACCGGATCGTGCAGGAGGCGCTCACCAACGTCGGCCGTCACGCCGGCCAGGCCCGCGCATCGGTTCAACTGCACTACACGCGGGATTGCCTGACAGTGCAGGTCGATGACGACGGGAAAGGTACCGGCAAGACAGCGGCCGGAGATGGGCTGGGCCTGATCGGCATGCGGGAGCGGGTGTCCGCGCTCGGCGGGCGGCTGGACGCTGGGCCGCGGGACAGCGGCGGCTTCCAGGTGCGGGCCGAACTTCCCGCGCGGGCATAGGGCTTACGCGCGTCCGCCCCCCTCGGGCTCGCCCGCCAGGCCGTGCTCGATGGCGTACCTGACCAGTTCCACCCGGTTGTGCAGCTGCAGCTTGCCGAGCGTGTTCTGCACGTGGTTCTGCACGGTGCGGTGGGATAGGACGAGCCGGCTCGCGATCTGCTTGTAGGACATGCCGGTGGCGACCATCCGGAGGATCTCGGCCTCGCGTTCTGACAGCCGCGGCGCATCCCCGCCCGCCCCGGCGGGCGCGGCGGCCAGTCGCCGGAACTCGCCGAGTACGAGCGCGGCGAGCCCGGGGGTGAACACCGCATCACCGTCGGCGGTGCGCCGCACCGCGTCGAGGAACTCCGGGCGCGCGGCGGATTTCAGCAGGTAGCCGAGCGCGCCCGCCTTCACCGCGTCCAGCACATCCTGCTGCTCGCCGCTCGCGGACAAGACGAGGACGCGCGCGCCGGGGTGGGCCGCGCGCAGGCCGCGAGTCACCTCGACACCAGACATGTCCGGTAGCTGCAGGTCGAGAACGACGACGTCCGGCCGGGCGGCACCGGCGACGCGCAGCGCCTGCGCGCCGTCGGCCGCGGTCGCGACGACGTCGTACCCGGCTTCGGCCAGGTCACGCGCGACCGCGTCGCGCCACATCGGATGGTCATCGACCACCATGACCCGGATCGGCGCGTGCTGGCTCACGTCCGCACCTTAAGCCGTTCGCGGTGCCGATGCCACCGCGATGCTGGACACACGCGGCAGGCGGAGTTCCACTTCGGTGCCCTCGCCGGAAACGGAGCTGACGATGGCCGAGCCGCCCAGGTCCCGCAGTCGCCCGCGGATGGAATGGCTGACCCCCAGGCGTCCGGCCGCCGCCGCCTCGGCCAGCCGGCCGTCCGGGATTCCTTGGCCATCGTCCCTGATCGTCACCCGGACCTGGTCCGGCTCATCCTCGACAAGCACCCACGCGCGGGTCTGCTCGCCGCAATGCCGCCGCACGTTGTCAAGCGCCGCGCGCATCGCTGCGGTCAGCTCGGCCGCCGCTGTCCTGTCAAGCAGAACGGCCTGCGCCGGCACCGACACCGTCACCCGATCCGTCTGCGCGGACATGATGATCTGGCGCAGATCCACCTCTCCCGACGCGCCCGGCGCAACGTCTGGCGCGCTGTCGCTCTTCCTCAACCCAGCGCCCCCCATCCCCGCTCCCACCAGCGCCCTGAGCGCGGCTTCCTGCTGGCCCGCCAGCCGGCCCAGTTCAGCCGCAGCACCGCCAGCCTCCGCGCCGCGCCGCTGCACGAGCGCCAGAACCTGCAGGACGGAGTCGTGGATGTCGCGGGCCAGGCGTTCCCGCTCCCGGCTGGCCGCCTCGACCTCGATGACGCGCTGGCGTTCGGTCGCTACCTCGGCGGCGAGCCGGGCCACGTGGCCGACGATCCATCCCGCGAGCAACAGCAGCACGGCGCCGTTGAGTGCCGCGCCGCGCTGCAGCACGAAATCGCAGCCGGCCACGATCAGGGCGGCGATCGTGCCCATTCGCCTCCCGTACCGAACTGCCCAGGCCAGGACCGGTCCCGCCATCCAGATAGCGGTCACAGGCAGCGCCCCGTGCCCTGTGGCGTCCGGGTACTGCAGTAGCGCCGTGCTCAACAGCAGCCCGACGGTAACCACGAGGTCGGCACCCAGCAGCGGCCAGGTACGCCGATCAGGCCGCGCGTAGGCGATGGTGGTACCCACCGTCCATGCCGCCATCACGGCGATCACCGCCCAGGCCCAATCCGGCCGAGAATATTCGGACTGGTCGACGGTGCCCAGCCGCAGGGCCGCGTAGCCCACGCTGACAAACCGGAAGACCGCGAGCGACCGCCATAGCGGCTCGGAGCTCGAGCGCTGGGCACCGGAAGGAGTGGCGGTCACCGTCACAGTGTCAAAGCTACAGCCGTTCGGAATTATCAAAAGAATTTCTCCGAACGGCTGTAGCGGTCCGACCGAGCCGCGGTCGCATCGCGGATCTCGCACAGCCGGGCCAGGGCGTATTCGCACACCAGCGCGTGCTCGTACACCATTGCGGGGACATCGACGTTGCTGTCGACGCGCACCGGCGGGAGCGCCGTCCGCCAGCCGAGGAACGTGTCATCGCCGGTGAGAGCCGCGAGAACGCTGAGCAGTGAAGTGTCCAGCCGCAGCGAATGCACGGCTCGCCGGTATTCGCCCGGCGTCAGGCAAAACGCGAACGGGATATTCATCAGGCACAACGCCGTCTGTATATCGAGGTTAAGCAGGCGGCGGGTTTCTGGTTCTGCATCTACCTTCGGGACCTCGAGCATGCCGAAGTCGAGATCGGGCCGGCGCGGCTGGTCCGGCTGGGAAGGCTGGGGCCGCTCGGGCGGCACCGCGCCGCCGAGGGCGAATAGCACGCGGTAGACGTTCAAGTCATGCTCGATCACGGCGCGGTTGCCGAGATCGGACAGCGTGACCGGGCGCAGGCCGACCGCGGCCGCGCCACTGGGGCGCGCGTTCCGCAGGCAGAAGTTCAGCAGGTTCGTCTCCACGATGAAATGCCTGATCAGCAGCGCGACGGCCGTCGGGGAAACGAACCTGCGCAGGAACCACAGGCACATCCGGTCCATCGTGGCGTGCGCGGAGAAGCGGATCGGGCAGATCCGCTTGCCGACAACGATGAGCGTGACCGTCATCCCCGACAGGACCCGGACCCACGGGTAGAGGAGGGCGCGGCTGGGACGCCGCTGGTCGAGGATCACCAGGCGCAGGGTGGCGCGGTCCATCGGGATCGACGGGTCGGCGAACATCACCTCCCAGAGGGAGAGCGGTTCTGCTACTCGCGGGGGACGACCCCCGCACCCCCGGCAAAGCGGTCTAGACATTGCCGAGCTCCTCCAACTGCAGCACGTAGAGCCGCGCCGTTACCCGTGCGGTCTTCACGATCCGGCTCATCGCCGCGTCGTCGAGCAGCCCGGAGCGCAACGCGGTCGTCAGCAGCCGGAAGTGCTCGTCGTCGCCCGCCGCGTGGTAGCGAAGGAAGCTGAGCTGGTCATCGCGCAGGCCGAGGCTCTCGGAGAGCCGGCTCGCCCAGCCGGCCGCCTTCCGCACGCCGAGGCCCTCGATGACGAACATCGCGCCGAGCAGGTCGACAGGATCGGGCAGGCCTGCCCGGTGGAAAACGAAGGCGGACAGCGCAGAGGACCCAACGTTCGCGCTCGTCGCGGCCATCACCTGGGGGTCGCCGCCGACGGCCGCGAAGTCGCGCTCGAGCAGTTGGTAGTCGCGGTGCTCAGCGGCGGCGTGCTGGATCGCGGCGCTGCGCAGCCAGAACAGTTCGACGGAGAAGTTCGCGGCGGCGAGCGAGATCCACCGGCCGCCGTCGACAACCTGCTGGCGCAGGTTGAGCAGGAGGCCGCGATAGTCCTCGAGCGTCGCCGATCCGTCCTCAATCCGCCGGATGACCGGCACTTCGGCCAGTGCGCGCTGCAGATCCGCCCAGACCTGCGCCAGTTCGCCGAACACGCGGGTGACGGTCGCCGGGTCGTCGCTCGGCGGGCGGCCGAGCGGGGATTGCGCCAGCTCCGCCTGGCTCGGCCCGCCCTCGGGGCCAACGCAGGTCAGCTGCGCGAACGCCAGGGTGAAGCGGCCGGATTCCGGAACGATGAGGAGCACCCTGTCGCCGCGGCGCAGGCGGGGGCGCACCGCGTCGAGCATCACGTAGATGCTCGCGGCACCGGTGTTGCCCGCCGTGTGCAGGTTCGTGAACCAGCGCTCGTCATCGGGCTCGTATCCGGCAGCGCGCAGTCGGCCCAGCAGTTTCGCGCGGAAGTGCTCCGCGCTGTAATGACAAAGGACGTGCTCGGTGCGCGGGTCGATACGCCCCGCCTTGACCAGCGCGTCGAACTCGGTGACCCCCATGTCGAGCAGGGCGGGCAGCGCGGACATGTCCTGGCGCAGTGCGGGGGCCTTGCGTTCGCCGTCTCTGTCGAGCCAGGTGGCACCCGCCTTCGGCTGGAGGTCCTCGCCCAGCCCGGCACTCATGCACACGGGATGACAGTGCGCGTGGGACACCAGGTGCATCCAGTCGACCCGCAGGCTCAGGCCACCGGGCCGGGGCCGCGGTTCCAGGACGACCGCGCCCGCGCCGTCCGACAGCGTCCAGCGCAGGAAGCTGGTGTCCGGCGCGTCGTCGGGCACGCACCTGCCCAGCGAACGGCTCACGAGCTCAGAGCCGACCGCGAGGGCCACCGGATGTTCGCCCAGCCGGACAGCGGACACGGCGGCCTTGAGCGCCGCCATCCCGGAAGCGCACACTCCCGCGGCCGACAGCACCTCCATCGGGCCGCCGCCAAGCCGGCCGTGCACCATCGACGCGAACCCGGGAACGAGCAGGTCGCCCTGGGTCGTTCCGGTGGCCAGCATGCGCACCGCCCGCGGGTCCAGGCCCCGGTCCGCCAGCGCGCGCCGGGCGGCCTCCGCCGCCAGTTCTTCGTTCAGCATTACGGTCATGCCGCTGTCATCCACGGCGTAGTGCCTCGTCCTGATGCCATTCGCCGCGAGAGTCCGGCTTCGCAACCGGGCGACGGCCGGAGTGTTCGCCCCGAATCGGGCGGCTAGCTGTTCGTTGTCGACCGGATCGCCGGGCAGGAAAGCGCCGGTGCCGGTGATATAGACCTCGTTCATGGCATTCATTCAGCCACCCGGCGGACTACCCGCACATCGGCGCGGGTACTCAGCCGACCGCGCGAGGTACTAGGTAGTAGTACTCAGCGGCACGAGTAAGTTTCGCGCGCCGCGCGGGCCGGCTGCGCCCCGGCCGGGTCCGCGGCCCCGGCGGTCGCGGCCAGCCAGGCCATTCGACGCCACGACTTCGCCTTCTACGGAGCCGATATTTTTCGCGATCACGGGTAGGCCACTCCGGGTGCCGAAGAGCTAAACTCAGGCTGATGCCTACGTATGTGGGATTGCATTCGGATGGGATTGCATTCGGCTGAGATTGCAATTTGTAAGTTTCGCGAATGTGCTCAGAGTGCCGGAAGATAATAAAAACGACGTAACTTACTGATGTTCCGGCAAGCGCAAACTTTTCTAGGACTTATCTTTCACTTACGGCCCGTCG
Source organism: Trebonia sp. (assembly GCA_035571275.1). GTDB lineage: Bacteria > Actinomycetota > Actinomycetes > Streptosporangiales > Streptosporangiaceae > Trebonia. Next base: position 17,888 of record DATMKQ010000284.1, on the reverse strand, counting down.
ATAAGTTTCGGAACCATTTGATCTTTGTCCATCGTTGTCCACGATTTGACATCGCCCTATGATCCACGCAATCTGCCGCCCCGGTAACAGGAGGAAATATGGACGCAGAGGATCTTCGGGCAATAGTCATGAGCCGAAGGTCGGCACTGAAGGCAGGAGGGATCACCGCATTCCTGCTGTCTCAGGCCGCGCTCTTCGAGCAGGTGGAGAAGTCGATCATCCGGCCAACGCCCGCCCAGGCGGCCACCACGTTCTCCGACATCCAATTCGACATGGGGGCCTTCATCAACCCCGCGGTGGTGCTGAATGACGGCGCGGGGAACGTCACCGCGCAGTTCCCACCGACCTACGCGATGTTCCTCCCGGCGAAGCTCAACAGGACCCCGACGGTCGCCGACCAGACAACGCTCGCCAACGCGCTGAACACGATCGAGGCGAGCTACCCGGCCAGCCCTACCGGACTGCTGATCTTTTCGGTGAACTACGGTGTGCCGTACTTCAACCGGTTGCCGCAGTCGGTGGTGTCGGCCAACATGCCGACCGCGAATACTGGCGGGCCGGTGCTCATCGAGGCGACCCCGATGCCCACCGATGTCGTGGGCGGCCTGGTCGGCGGGCCGAACGCGCCGATACCGAACGTCGTCAAGGAACGCTTCAACGTCAATGTGGTCATCGAAAACAACGACATGTTTTTCCACTTCCAGAGCGACTCGATGGTCAACCTGGCCGCGATCCCGCTGTGGTTCCAGGGCAGCAATAACCTCAACAGTGAGGGCGTGCCATCGCCCAACTTCAACGGGCTGTTCACGTTCGGCACCCCCCGCATCAAGTTCATGCAAATCGGCATGCCGCGGACAATGGCCGAGAATTATGGCTTCGAATTCGCCCCGCGCATCAATCCTGACTCGTCGATGGCGATGGGCTTCATCGACCAGCAGACCAACTCGAGCGGGCCGCCCCCGATCGTCACGTTCGTCGGCAACTCCTCGGCCAAGATGACCAACGCGGTCGCCGGGAGCTACTTCGACAACGGCTCCATCGCCCACCTCTCGCATAACATCCAGGACCTCTACCAGTTCTACAACACACCTGGCCAGGACACGAACTTCATCACGGGCGAGCCGTTCACCGAGCGCTGCCAGTACATGTTCCGCTCCAACCAGCTCGGCACGACGAACGGGGTTCCGTCCCTCGGCAACACCGACCAGTTCACCAATGGCGGCGGCCCCGCCTACATCAACAATGTCTTCCAGGGCACCAACGCCGCGATGCTTGGTGCGCAAAACTCCGGGGGCACCTTTACGCCCAGCAACGCGACGCTCAGCGCGACCACCACCGGTGAACACCGGTTCGGCCACGAAGAGGCGCTGCAGCGGGTCTCCCGGGCCTCCGACGGCACCCCGCTGCACATCCGCGCCGACGGCCCTGGCCTCGACACGATGGACGTGCCTTCATTCGAGACGTTCCCAGGCTCGGGCTCGTTCCAGTCGCCCGGCAGCTACCAGTTCAAGCTCCAGTTCCTTGTGTATGTCCCGACCGCCACGTTCTTCGCCCAGATGCGCACCGCCCAGGCGGCGCAGGATCTCCAGGTGGAGTTCAACGTCAACGCTGGCGACCAGGGGATTGAGCGGTTCATCACCGCCACCAGGCGGCAGAACTTCCTCGTCCCGCCGCGCCGGCACCGCGCCTTCCCGCTCGTCGAGCTCGGCTGACCCATCTCGGCTCGCCCGAAAGAACCGAGGGCCTGGTTCCTCTCCCGGCCGGTGCTGCCCGATCGGCTGGCACCGGCCGGAGAGGGAGATGTGAGGAGACGATGACCATCGGTCCGCCAGACGCTGCCGACATGCTCCCCGCGGCGTGCCGGCTGCTGGCATCGATGAAGTACCGGATCGACGACGTCATGGAGGCGCTGTGGCGCTTCCCCGAGATCACGGCCGCCGTTCTCCGCGACCCGGTGTTCCGGATGATCGGGACCAGCGGCGCCGTACTCGTACCCGACGGGATCGACTGGCTGGAGGCAGTGGGCCGCAGTCCCGCGATCGACGAGGACCTCTGGCTGGCCGAGCGGAGCAGCACCGGGGCCGCTGAGGAACCCCTTGTGTATGCCATAGCGCCGCACTGGTTCGCGCGGCTCGTGTTGCCGTCTAATGCCGACGGCGATGCAGATGGCGGGAGATACCGGCAGTTCACCGCGACCGACATGGCCTTGGAGGAGATAGATCCTTCCCTCGTGATCGGCGGGACGTACCAGCGCGGCTGGTCGAGGACCCTGAGCGCTGGCGAGCTCGACGAGGTCAACGCGAAGGCCGCGGCGGCTTCGCCTGGCCGCGACACAGCGTACGTGCGGATCGGCCGACTGCCGCTTTACGTGGCGGTCGAGGGCAAGAACCGCGTGCGCGCCTTCCGCGCGGCGGGAAAGGCGATCAACGCGTTCACGTGCACGGCCCCGTTCCCCGAACCAGAGGCGCTGGAGCTGCATGAGATCGTGAATTCGTGCGGTGCCTTCTCTGGGGTCGCCGTCTCGGATACTGGGTCCGGCGCCGTGCGGGTGCTGGCGCTGTCTTCCGTCACCGCGCCGGTGCTCGAGGCCTACGGGGTGCGCTGGGGACGGACGCTGCCGCCCGACGCGGCGGACCACCGCGGCCGACCGCTTGGCGCTGCCCGCCGGGCGGTGCTTGAAGACCTGGTCAGGCATTTCATGCATCCCTGACACGACTGCCCGAGACGCCGCGTGCCCCCGCTGCCAGCTCAGAGCCCGCTCCGGGCGCGGGATTGAGCCGGGTGATAATGATGCCCTGGATGGAAGGGGTGCCATGACTGGGGCGATCCTGCACAGGCGGCGACGGAGGGACGGCCGGTGACGGGCCGGCTCACCCGTCGGCCGGGCGGCCCGGCTCGTCTGCGGGCCATGCTGGAGTCCGGCCAGACCATCGTGGCGCCCGGCGCGTTCGATCCGCTGTCGGCCCGGCTGGTGGAAGAGGCCGGGTTCCCGGCGGTTTACATGACTGGGTTCGGTACCTCGGCGGCGCTCATCGGGCGTCCTGACGTAGGCCTGCTGACCATGACCGAGATGGCGGGCAACGCCGGGCGGATCGCGGCCTGCGTGGACATCCCGGTCATCGCCGACGCGGACACCGGCTACGGCAACCCGCTGAACGTGATCCGCACCGTCGGGGCTTACGAGGCGGCCGGGGTAGCCGCGATCCACATCGAGGATCAGGTGGCACCGAAGAAGTGCGGCCACATGGAGGGCAAGCTGGTCATCCCGGCCGAGGAGATGGCGCAGAAGATCCGGGCGGCGGTCGAGGCCCGCACGCAGCCCGAGTTCGTGATCATCGCGCGGACCGACGCGCGCGCCGTCGAAGGCCTGGAGCAAGCCTTCGAGCGGGCGCGGATGTACCGCGACGCCGGGGCCGACGCGCTGTTCATCGAGGCGCTGACGAGCGAGGCGGAAGCCGAAGCGGCGGCACGAGCCTTCCCCGGTGTGCCCCTGCTTTTCAACTGGGCGGAAGGGGGCAAGACCCCGCCGATCAGCCTGGATCGCCTGCAGGAGCTGGGGTACCGGATCGTGATCTTCCCCATCGCCGCGTTGCTGGCGGCGACGGGGGCCATGCGGCGGATACTGCGGGAGATCGCCCAGGCAGGCACACCCGCGGCGGCGCTGGACGAGTTGCCCACGTTCGCTGAGTTCGTCGACTTTATCGGGCTACCCCAGGTGCGCGAGGCCGAGCAGCGTTACCTTTCCGTCTAAACCCCTGGCGCAGGAGGGTCGACGTGAAGGCGCTCGTATTCCGGCACAGCCTCGCGCGGGAGGCGGCCTCGGTCATCGGCGGCCGGGTGAACCAGCGGGCCTTCGTCTCCCGGTTCGCGCCCGTTCGCATCGAGGACGTCGAAGAGCAGCCGCTTCCGGCCGAAGACTGGGTCCGCGTTGAGACGACCTTTTCTGGTCTGTGCGGCTCCGACGTGAAGCAGATCCTGCTGAACGGCCGGCGCGATAATCCGCTCACCGCGCTCGTGTCCTTTCCGCACGTGCTCGGCCACGAGGTCGTCGGACGGCGGCTGGACACCGGCGAGCGCGTCGTACTCAACCCGTGGCTGTCCTGCGTGCCACGCGGCGTCGACCCGCCGTGCGAGGCGTGCGGAGACGGCCGCTACCCATGGTGCCGCAACTTCCGGTCCGGGGACCTGCCCGTCTCGATCCATCTCGGGAACTGCGCGGCGGCTGCCGGGGCGCACGCGGAGCGTTTCGCCGCTCACGTGTCACAGCTGTTCGCCATTCCCGGCGACGTCTGCGACGAGGCGGCCGTCCTGGCCGACCCGGTCAGCGTCTCGCTTCGTTCCATCGTGCTCGCACCGCCCCCTTCCAATGGCCAGCCCGTGCTCGTTTACGGCTCGGGCACGCTCGCGTTCGCGGTCATCGCGCTGCTGCGGCACCTGTACCCGGCCTGTGAGGTGTGGGCGGCGACACGCCTAGGCGCCCGGGCCGCGCTCGCCACCCGGCTCGGGGCGCACGCCGTGCTGTCTACGGCCCCTGACGAGCTCGTCGCGCAGGTCGCGCCCCGCGTCGGGACGAAGCCTCTCACGCCGTGGAGCAAGCGCGAGTGGCTGCAGGACGGCCCCGCCGTCGTCTACGACACGATCGGCTCGGTTGAGACGGTCGAGACCTCGCTCCGCCTGCTCACGACGGGAGGCACGCTCGTGATCTCCGGCGTGGAGCCGCCGCGGCGCTTCGAGTGGACCCCGCTGTACTTCAAGGAACTGCGGGTCATCGGCTCGAACGGCTTCGGGGTCGAGGAGGTGGGCGGGGTGGCCAAGCACGCCATGGAGCACTACTTCGACTTCATCTCCGACGGCTTCGACCTGACGCCGGTTATCACGCACCGCTTCCCGCTCGAGCGCTGGAACGAGGCGGTGCTCGCGCTGAAGAACTCGCGGCGCACCGGCGCCGTCAAGGTGCTGCTCGAACCAGCCCGGTGACTCAGTCCCCGGTGGTGACGCCCTTGCCGAAGGCGATCGAGCAGGCCGAGTGCGGCGGCGTTAGCTGGACGACCCGGAAGTTGTCACCGGCGACGATGTCCGCATCCGTCCGCCAGCCCAAGCTCGTCTCAGCAACCCCGCCGCGGTGCCAGACCGCCGGTGCCGACCTTGCGATCCCGGTAGGTGGCCTCGACGAACGCCACGAACCGCTCCACGTCGTCGACGTTGGAGGCTAGCCCCACCGATGCGCGCAGCGACCCGCCGCTTGGCATGCCAAGGATCGCGAGGTACTCATCCATCGTGCGGGCGCGTCCCCGCAGCGCCCTGCGCCAGTCCGCTCTGGTCAGGCGGAAACTGGCCTCGACGGCACCCGGGTTGCAAAAGCACCCGGTGCGGATCGAGATCCCCGCGTCGGCGGTCTCGCGCGCCACAGCGCGCTCATCGACGACCTGGCCACCCGGATCCAGCACGTTGAACGCGACGATGCCACCGCGGTCGCGCGTACTGTCGGGCCCGTAGATCTGGGCCATCGGCTTGCCGTTGCTGTGACGCAAGTCAGCGAGCCGGCCGAGGAGCCAGCCGGTCAGGCACATCACCCGCTCATGGATGAGGTCCAGCCCGATGCCGTTGACCCAAGACAGCCCATTCTCGACATCGGGGATCTGCAGGAAGCTGTTCGTGCCGTCCTCGAAGCCTGCCTCGCCCGCGGCCAATGCGTGCCAGTCGGCCTGCACCACGCTGGCGATGTGCACGGACCCGCCGGCGAACCAGGGACGCCGCAGGCGTCTTAGCGCCTCCCGCCGCGCGATCAGGCAGCCGACACCGGTCGGATAGCCGAACACCTTGTACCAGCTGACAGGGACGAAATCGGGCTTGACCACCGAAAGGTCCAGCCGGTTCGACGGAACGTAGGCGGCCGCGTCCAGCAGCACGTCATAGCCATGCTCATGGGCCGTGTGGATCCACGACAGCGGATGCTGCACTCCGCTGAAGTTGCTCTGTGCCGGATAGGCGAGCAGCCCGCGGCGCCTGCGCTGTGCCAGTGCCTGGCGGATCTCGTCATCGTCGACTCGCAGGTTGCGCCAGCTGAACGGCACGTACTCGACGGCCGCCCCGCGGACCCTGGCGAACTCCCTGATGCCGTTGACCGAGTTGTGATTGTCGTAGGTCAGGACGAGCCTGGTCCGCGGCCCGAACGGGTACGCCTCCGCGACCAGGCGGCACGCGCCCGTGGCGTTCGGAGTGAAGATGGCGGCGTACTCCTCAGGAGGTGCGTTGAAGTGCGCCAGGACCGCGAGCCTGGCCCGCTCGACCAGTTCGGTCGACGCGGCGGATGCGGGGTTTTCCGAGTGCGGGTTCCCGAAGCACCGGCCGCGCATCCGCTCGGCGTGGGCGACAAGCTGCGCCTTGGCGGTCAGGCCGGCACCCGCGTAATCGAGATAGATGTGCCCGTCCGCGTCGAGATAGGAATACTCGGTCGCCCGCAGCCGGTCAATTAGCGCCGTCCTCTGGTAGCCGGGGTATGCGGACAGGAAGCCGGGCGGCTCCGGCCGCGGGTCGTTACCGGCGCCGCCAGACGAGCTGGGCGGCTCTGACAGGGTTATGGTCATGACTTTCCTCGGATAGTGAGACGCGGCTGGTCCAGAAGGGCGGCGACAGCACGGCGATCCAGCCTTTGCCGTTCGTCTTCGGTCAGGCCACCCCAGATACCGGCCTCCCGGCCACTGGTCAGCACCCACCTCAGGCAGGTCGTCCGCACCGGGCAGCGCCGGCAGATCAGCTTGGCCGCCTTGGCCTGGGCCGAGGCTGACCTGATGTCCTCGCCCGGGAAGAACAGCTCTGGGTCGGCGTCCCGGCAGGCGGCGTCGTCCCGCCAGTCCGGGCGGCGGGCGCGAGTCGGCCTCGCGGCTACGGTGCACGTGCTCATAGCGCTTGCCTCTTATCCCGTTATCCCACGTCATTCAGCTGCGCACTCGAGCTGGCAACCGTGCGACGCGAGCTGATCGGCCGTTGCGCGACACAAGTGCACGGTCCGGGTCGCCGATGCTCCGCACGGCCGGGGCGACCTGCCGGACCGCGATGATGCTGTCCATCGGGCCGGTCAGCACCGTCGGCTGATACGGGCTGCCTGCGTCAGCCTCCTCGAACCAGAAACCCGGCACGGTCGGGTCGGCGCTGGCGCCGATCGCCAGCGGGCCGATCGAGAACGAGCCCTGGACGGTCCTGTGCCAGCCGTCCGCGAGCAGGACTGAGATGACCCTGCCCACGGCGACGTCGTTGTCGCTCATACCGCTGCCGCCTCTCGCTCGGCTGAATCGATCAGGGGAATTGCTTCTCCTGTCTGCGCGCGCAGCAGCGCGGCGATTTCGCCGTGTCCGTTGGCTTCCGCATCGGACAGCGGGGTCCCGCCCCAGCGATCCACTGGCCGCGGGTCGGCACCGGCCGCCAGCAAGTAACGAACCACGTCGAGCTGGCCTTCGGCGGCGGCCAAGTGCAATGGGGCGCGGCCGTCGTAGTCGGCGGTGCCAGGGTCGACACCTGTTGCGATAAGTGCGCGGACCTCATTCAGGTCGCCCTGGCTCGCGGCCCAGGTCAGTGCGACGACGGCCTCGGTTTGGGTCTGGTTCTTCTTGCGCCGCGGGTCACGCTTGGCGGTGCGGCCCCGGCCGGTGACCAGGGAGTCGAAGACGTGCACGTTGTACTCGGCGATGAGCTTTCGGCAGAACTCGATGCCGCGGACCGTGTTGCCGTGCTCATCTAGCCTCGGCGACCAGACGCAGATGCCCATCAGGCCGGGGACGACGAGCATCAGCACACCGGAGACACCGCTCTTCGCGGGTAGACCGATGGTGAACGCGAACTCGCCGGAGAAGTCGTACATGCCGCATGAGGACATCAGCGAGAGGCAGCTTTGCACCGTGCCTGGGGTGAATACCGGGTCCTCGGTCAGCGGGCATACACCCGCGTTAGCCAGCGATGCCGCCACAATGGCCAAGATCTGCGCGTCAACCTCGATCGAGCAACTCTGGAAGTAGAACTCCAGCGTCTGCAGCAGATCGGTACCCGCGCGAAACGCGCCGTTCTCCCGCATCGAGTAGCCGAGGGCGAAGTTCCTGTCCGCGGTCTGCCTCTCGGACAGGTAGACCGCATTGTTGAACCCCGGCCGCCGGCCGCCACCCAGGCGCTGCCAGGTCGCGGAGACCAGGTCGAACCGGTCGGCAAGATCCTCGTCCGGCCGGATCAGCGAGGTGGTCATGATCCCGCCCGCGTTGACCATCGGGTTGTGCGGCAGGCCCTGGGGATTCAGCGCGAGTTCGTTAAACGACTGGCCGGAGGGCTCGCGGCCCACGTGCCTGTGCACCGCCTCGGTACCGTGCTCATCGAGTGCTATGCAATAGCTGACGATCTTGGACACCGACTGCAGACAAAACGTGGTGGTCGCGTCGCCGACGGAGAACCGCTGCCCGTCTACAGTGCACAACGAGATCGCGAGCTGATCGGGATCGACCCGCTTCAGCTGCGGAATGTAATCGGCCACCGAGCCGGATCTAACTGGCAGCAGCTCGTCGTACATCCGGGCGATGTCCGCGCTCAGCGCCGCGAAGTCCGGCACTGCCAGGTTGCCTTCGACCGCCCGCCTTATGAGGCTGCTGTTGTGCTGAGCGAGGGCCTTGAATCGGGAGAAGCTGAGTTGCCGTGACCCGTCGGCGCCCGTCAGGCCCGCCAGTGCCTCCGCGATGCGCGGATCGTCGGTACCCAGCCCGGCGCGTTCCAGCCGGCTGAGGACCTCCAGCGGGGAGATCCGGCCATTGGAGTCCGGGTTGAAAGAGTCAAACAGGTTACGGTAGGTCGCGTCGGCACCGGACTTGTCGGCATCCGGCGGGCGGGCTGCGGTGACCGCCTTGGACATCATGGTTTCCTCTCAAGTTCGCGGGTCGGTCGGTCGGGCGCGGCGTGCTCGTGCTGGCCTGGCCGCGCCCGTCGGAAGGCGGACGGCAGGGTGTCGCGCCGCGCCTGGTGACGTAGGTCGGCTATGCGGGCCTGGGCAAGCCAGTAGCTGATGGTGGGATGCACTGCGGTCTCCTCGGTGCGGCCTAGTGGGCGGTCGTCCGAGGATGCGGCTGATCGACACCTAGCTCCCCGTCAGCGGGTTCGCCTGCCAGCGGCAGTCCCTCGCGACCCGTTGCCCCCGTCCTACAAGTGGTATCCGGCAGCGTGTCGCTGTCGCTTCGCCCATACGGGCCAGATTCACCCGGCCAAAGGAAGATGGCCCGATCGGGCCAGGCTCACACCAGGCCGGTGCGCACGCCCCACGCCGCGGCCGCGGCGCGCGAGGAGAGGCTGAGCTTGCGGAGGATGTTGGCCAGGTGGCGGTGGACCGTGTGCTCGCTCAAGACAAGCCGCTGGGCGATGTCGGCATTGCTCAACCCCTGCGCGACGAGCCTGAGCACCTCGAGCTCGCGGGGAGTCAGCACCGTCACAGCCTCCCCCGATGCGGCGGCGTCTGGTTCGGTCGTCAGCTCACCGGCGCGCGGCGCCTCGCCTACCGCCTGGACTCCTTGCCGGGCCTGGTGAGCCGCGCGCGCCAAGCCGAGGGCGCGGCCCTCGGTGTATTCGGCCTCGAACGATTCGGGGCCCATCGCGGCACGCAACCGCTGGCGGTCGAGGTCGGCCAGCCGGCCTTCCAGCGGTTCGAGGGCGTGCCCCAGATCCGCGAGGGCCTGGTCGGCCGCACCGTGCAGCCGGGCGCACCGGCCCGGATCGGCTCCGCCGTGGTCAGCCACGGCCAGGCCGATCAGCGCGTAGGCGGTGCTCCGCTTCATCCCCATGTGCCAGGCAAGCTCGAGTGATTCCCCGAATAGGCGCTCGGCCACGCCGCGCGCACCGCCCAGATATTCGGCCAGGCCAAGGTTGAACGTCTGGATGACGATGCTGTTGCGGTCGTTGAGCGCGCGGGCGATATCGAGCGACTCGGCCAAGTGCCCGCGGGCGGCGTCCAGGTCGTCCGCCGACAGCTCGATGGCCCCGAGGCTGCCCAGCAGCGCTCCCACCCTTAGCCGGTCACCAGCCTGGCGGAAGAGCCGCAAGGACTCGGCCGCATCGCGGGCCGCGCGCGTATGGTCCCCCGCAACGTATTCGGCGGTCGATCGGGCGAAGAGCAGGCGGGCGGTCAGGTGGGTTTGCCCGAGCCGACGGGCCAGGCCCAGACCCCGCTCGCTGAGCGCCGCCGCGGAGCCGGGCTGGCCTTGGCTCACCGAGATCCAAGCTCGCTCATGCATCAGCTCGGCGACCAGGTAGTCGTCCCCTGCGGCCTCGGCGATGGCCAGGGCCTCCTCGCAGTAGCCCTCGGCGGCGGTGTACGCACCCGTCTTCTCAAGGAGGCGAGCCGCCGCGGCGAGCGCCTGGGCGCGCGGCAGCGTCGCCGCCTGAGCGGCTGGCGCGTCCAGGAACGCCCGCAGCACATCGGCTGCTTCGGCGGCGTGCCCGCGCACTTGCCAGTACACGCGCAGGGAGGCGGCCAGCCGCAGACCTGCTGCTGGGTCGGCCTCCCTCAGGCTGACGGCGATGGCGGCCCGCAGATTGCCCAGCTCGGCATCGAGCCGGTCCAGCCAATCGGCCTGATCGGCACGCACAAGGTGCGGGGCGGCCGTTTCGGCCAGGGCCAGATAGTAATCGCGATGGGCGATCCGGGCGGCCATGGCCGCTGCCGGTCCTAGCTCATCCAGCTCACCGGCCGCGTATTGCCTGACGGTCTCAAGCAGCCGGTACCGGCCCGGGCCCGTGCTGGTGTCATCGAATTGCACCAAGCTCTTATCGACCAGCGCGCCCAGGTGGCCTAGGACCTCCTCGGCGGGCACGTCCGCGCCCGCGACGACCGCTTCGGCGGCGGCCAGGTCGAACCCCCCAGCGAATACCGACAGCCGGGTCAGCGCCGCCCGTTCGGCGCCAGTCAGCAGCTCCCAGGACCAGTCCACCATGGCCCGCAGCGTCTGCTGCCGCGGCAACGCCGCCCGCGATCCGCCGGTGAGCAGCGAGAACCGCTCGTCGAGCCGGGCATCAAGCTCTGCCATCGGCATCACCCGCAGCCGCGCCGCGGCCAGCTCAAGTGCCAGCGGGATGCCATCAAGCCGTCGGCAAATCCGCCCGACCACCTCGGCGGCAGGCTCGTCCCACGGCAACGGTACGCCCTGCGCGGCGGCGCGCTCGGCCAACAGCCGCACCGCCTCGCTGGCCCGGATCGTCCCGGGATCATCGCCCTCGGCTGGGGTGCCCATGGACGGCACCCGGTACACCCGTTCCCCGTCGATCCCTAGCGGCTCGCGACTGGTCGCCAGCAGCGCCAGGTTCGGGCAACCCCGCAGCAGCGCGTCGGCCAGCTTCGCGCAAGCTTCGATCACGTGCTCGCAGTTGTCGAGCAGCACCAGCAGGTCCCGCCCGCCCACCGCCTCCACGACCGTGTCCAGGACCACACGGCCCGGCTCCCTGCGGACGCCGAGCACGTCAGCCACCGTCGCTGCCACCAAACCCGGATCCTGCAGCGGGGCCATATCGGCGAACCACACCCCGTCCCCGGTGCCGTCAAGCAGCCCGGCCGCCACCTGCAACCCTAGCCTGGTCTTGCCCGCACCGCCGGCCCCGGTCAGCGTGACCAACCGCGACCCGGCGAGCAGGCCACGCACCGCGGCCAGCTCACCGTCACGACCGATGAAGCTCGACACCTGCGCCGGCAAGTTGTTCAGCGTGGCCATCAGCCCAAGGCTTCTCGTCGAGGTTGGCGTCAACCGCGCGGCCAAAAAGCCGCCGGCCCCTCAACCGCGCGGCCATAACATCATACGTACGCCTCGAAGGAGCGCCAGCGTCAGCTGCCTGGGGATACCAGGCCGGACTCGTAGGCGAGGACGACCACCTGGACTCGATCGCGCAGGCCCAGCTTCGTGAGGATGCGGGCGACATGGGTTTTCACCGTCGCCTCGCTGAGGAACAGCTTGGCGGCGATCTCGGCGTTCGACATGCCGCGGGCGATCAGGCCGAGGACTTCGAACTCGCGGGGGGTCAACGCGGAAACGTCGCAGCCCGGGCCGCCGGGGTGAGGCGATGGCGACGCCGAGAGTTCCGCGGCCGCGGACGGCGCGGGCGGGGCGCCTGACCGGCCCGCGAACCGCTCGACAAGGCGACGGGTGATGGACGGGGCGAGCAGCGCGTCGCCGGTGCGGATGAGCTGGACGGCGGCGACCAGGTGTTCCGGGGTGACGTCCTTGAGCAGGAATCCGCTCGCCCCGGCGGACAGCGCGCCGTACACGTACTCGTCCAGGTCGAACGTGGTCAAGATGATGATCCGCGGCCCAGCGCGGACGGCGGCCTCGGGATCGTCCCTCGCCGCTGCCCGCCCGGCGGCCCCGGCCGCGACGATGCGCCGCGTCGCTTCGATGCCGTCAAGCCGCGGCATCCGGATGTCCATCAAGACGACATCGGGCTGGCGCTCAAGCACCGCCGCGACCGCCTGCTCACCGTCGGCGGCCTCGGCCAGCACGTCGATACCCGCCGCCTTGAGGATGAGCCGGAAGCCGCCCCGCACCAGCGCCTGGTCGTCGGCGATCACCACGGTCACCGGATGCTCGACCGAGCCGCCTCCGGTCATGACGCGGTTCCCGCTGGCATGGCCGCCCGTACCTGCCAGCCGCCGCTCGGCCGCGGCCCCGCGGCGAGCTCGCCACCGTAGAGCGCCAGCCGCTCCCGAAGCCCGATCAGCCCGCGGCCCGGTGTGCCGTCGCTATCGCGGCCGTCCCCGTCGTCGCTGACCGTGATCACGAGTTCCTCGCCCCACTCCACGCCCACGGTCGCCGCCGCCCGCCCGGCATGCCGCAGCACGTTGGTGAGCCCTTCCTGCACGACGCGGTAAGCGGCCAGGTCCGCGCCGGGCGACAACGGCCGGGGCTGGCCGCTGACCCGGAGCTCGACGGGGAGTCCGGCCGCCGACACCCGGCCGACCAGCGCGTCGAGCTCGCTCAGCCCCGGCTGCGGGCGAAGCGCCGCCGACCCGCCGCCCGGCCGCGGACCAGGGGCCGCGACGGCGCCGGCCGTGCCAGCGGCAGCGACGGCGCCCGCGAGGGCGGAAGATCCGACGCCGGCGCCCGCACCCGCGGCTTCAGGACAGAGTCCCGGCCCGCTCTCCCGGCCGTCGGCGGCCGGGCTGAGCAGGCCGAGCAGGTTGCGCAGCTCTGTCATCGCCTCCCGGCCGGTTGCCTCGACGGCGAGCAGCGCGTCCTCGGCGTCGGTCGGGGACGTCGCCATGATCTTCCGCGCGGCACCGGCCTGGACGATCATGACCGACACGTTGTGCGTGACGACGTCGTGTAGCTCCGACGCGATCCGCGCCCGCTCCGCCGCCAGCGCGCGCTGGGTGGCCGCCTCGGCATCCGCGGCGGCACGGCGCAGCCGCGCGGTGGAGTCGGCCAGCCGGCGACGCAGCACGCGGATGCCGAGCCCGGCCGCGCCGGCGGTCGCGATCGCGATAATCGCGGTGACCGGTCCGGGGATCCGGGGAAGCGTGTGTCCCAGGACCACCGTGACCGCGACCGTGGTCACGGCGACCATCGCGATCGCCAGGTTGCGGTACCGGGAATGGGCAATCGCGCTGTAGGCGGCGAACACGGCGGTGCCGATCGCGACCGGGGGCACGTAGTACGACCGCACGACCACGATCGCGGCGATGACGACCAGCCACGCCGCGATCGGGTACACCCGCCGACAGGCCAGCGGCAGTCCGGTCAGGGCGGCGGCGGCCAGCATCACGACCGTCGCGTGCACGGGAGCGGCGTATACCGGATGGCCCAGGCTGTTGAGCGGCAAGCCGTACTGGATCGCGTGCTGGACGACGGCGGCAGGGCCAGACACGGTCACCGTCGCGGCGTCTTGCCGCGCGATGCTGCGTTCCATCATCTCGTACACCGCGCCGACCGCCGCGCCCACCGCGACGGTGACGTCGAACGCGAGCGCCCAGCCCGACGGGGCCGCCTCGCGCGGTTCCGCTCGCCGGAAGAAGGCCACTAGCCTGGCGATACGTTCTGCCACCCAACCATTGTGACCCGCGGGCGCGAAACGGGCATCCTCCGCGCCATGTAACCCCGGGTACATCGGAAGGATGATGGCGATGGCTGTGTAAGCCCGATGCGTTAGGAAGAATCAGCCACCGGAGCGACGCGGACCGCGGGGCCGCGGGGCTACCTTCGCCACCATGGACACGCTAGTTCAGCTCGAGAACGTAACGAAGCGGTACGACGGCGCACCGGTTGCCGCCATCGAGGATGTAACCCTGCGGATCGACGCCGGCGAGGCGGTCGCCATCATGGGGCCATCGGGGTCGGGCAAGTCGACGCTGCTCAACCTCATCGCGGGCATGGACCGGCCCACCTCCGGCGCGGTCCTGGTCGGCGATGACCGGGTCGACCAGCTGTCCGAGGCCGGCGCCGCGAGGTTCCGCCGCAAGCAGGTCGGCATGATCTTCCAGTTCTTCAACCTCCTCGATGACATGACGGTGATCGACAACGTGCTGCTCCCCGCGCAGCTCGCGGGGGCGAAGGCCAAGGCGGCGCGGCTGCGCGCCGACGAGCTCATCGACACGCTGGGGATCGGGCCCCGGCGCGACGCCTACCCGGCGCGGCTGTCCGGCGGCGAACGGCAGCGCGTGGCGATCGCCCGCGCGCTGATCAACAAGCCAGCGCTGCTGCTGGCGGACGAGCCAACCGGCGCGGTGGACACCACCACAGGCGACGAGATCGGGCGGCTCCTCCTCGACCTCAACGCCCAGGGCCAGACGCTGATCCTTGTCACCCACAGCCCCGAGCTCGCACACAGGTACGCGCGGCGGGTCATCCACATCGCCGACGGGCGGATCGACTCCGACACGCGCGTGGCTAACGGACCTGTGCCGGGGGCCCGACCATGAGCGCCGTCTTCCGCGCCGCGCGGGGCGGCCTTGGCGGGCGGAAACTCCAGGCCATCATCATCGGCCTCGTGGTCCTCGTCGCCACCGCCGCCTCCACCCTCGCGCTCGGCATGCTCGCCGACGCGCACTCCCCCTTCGACCACGCGTTCGCGTCCCAGAACGGCGCCGACGTCGCGGTCACCGTGGACACGTCCGTCGCGTCCGCGGCCGACATCACTGCCGCGACGAAGGTCGCCGGCGTCACGGCCGCCGCGGGCCCGTTCGCGGCGGAGAACGTCAACGCGCAGATTTCGATACCCGGCATCGACGGCACCGTGAACAACCCGATGAACCTCGTCGGCCGGTCCTCGCCCGGCGGGCCGGTGGACGACCTCACCCTGCAGCAAGGCCACTGGGTGACCAGCGACAACCAGATCGTCATCTCGTCGAACGCGCCGGGCCAGCTCGGCTCGACAATCGCCGTGAACAAGCACGTGATGACCGTCGTAGGCATCGCCAACTCGGTCACCAACACCGCCGACGCCTGGGTGCTGCCCGCCGAGATGAACGCGATCGCCGGTTCCGCCGGCTCTGCTACTTCGGGGGGACGACCCCCCGCACCCCCCGATGAAACCGGACAGGCCCAGCTGCTCTACCGCTTCTCATCCAGCGGGTCGAGTACCGACATCACGAACGACATCAACGAGATCAAGGCCGCGCTGCCATCGGGAGCGGTGCTCGGCGGCCCGGTCTCCTATCTCGACATCCGCGAGTCCGAACAGTCCAACGTCGCCCCCTGGGTCCCGTTCATCATCGCGTTCGGCGTGATCGCCCTGGTCATATCTGTGCTCATCGTCGTCAACGTGGTCGGCGGCGCGGTCGTCGCGGGCACCACGCGGATCGGCGTGCTCAAGTCCATCGGCTTCACGCCATTGCAGGTCGTGGCCTGTTACGTGCTGCTTGTCGCGGTCCCGGCGGTGACCGGCGCGGTCGTTGGCGCGGTCTGCGGCAACCTGCTGGCGGCGCCGCTGTACCGGCAGAACGCACAGGTGTACCAGGTTGGCGTGCTCGGCGTGCCGTTCTGGGTGGACCTGGCCGTGCCGCTCGCGGTACTAGCGCTCACCATCGCCGCCGCGGTCGCCCCGGCGTCGCGCGCCGGGGCCATGTCCCCGGTACAGGCGATCGCCACCGGCCGCGCCCCGAGGCCAAGGCACGGGTTCTTCGCGCAGCGGCTCCTCGCCCGGCTGACTCGCGTGCCGCGCCCCGTCACCCTCGGCTTCGCGTCTCCCGCGGCGCGCCCGGGCCGCACGCTCGTCACGGTGGTCGCGGTGCTGTTCGGCGCGGCGGCGGTGACGTTCGGTGTGGGCCTGTCGATCTCGCTGAACCGCGTCTACAACGACATATCAAACGGGGCGAGGCTGCCGGTCCAAGTCAACGCGCCGCCGCCGGGCGCGCTGGGTCGACCCGGGCCCGTCTCCGTCGGCCCCGGCAAGGGCCCCAAACCGCGCCGGATACACATCGTCATCAACGGTCCCGGCCCGGGCGCCCTGACCGCGGCGCAGCAGCACGCGATCACGACGGCCATCACGGCCACGCCCGGCGCGCTGCACTACCTGTCGGAATCCGACGACAACCTCTCACTGCCCGGTCTCGGCGACGTCGACGGCGGCGCGCAGGTCACCGCCTACGGCGACGGCGACCCGTCCTGGTCCAACCTCGTGCTGATCTCCGGGGGCTGGTACTCCCAGTCGGCGAGCACCCCCGAGATCGACGTCAACACCCTCTTCCTCACCGACACAAACACCGCGGTCGGCGGCACTTACACGCTCGTCAACGGCACCCACAAGGTGACGGCCAAGATCATCGGCCAGGTCTTCGCGCCAGGCAACGACGTGAGCATCTACATGTCGCCCGCCACCCTCACCGCGATCGACCCGACGGTCGCCGGACCAGGCTCTTACGACATCTCCCTCAAGCCCGGCGTGAACGCCGACGCCTACGCGAGCGCGCTGCAGGCCGCGATCGGCAACAACTACGGCGTCAACGCCGACAGCGGTGGCGGCAAGGCGCTGCTCGCCGTGGTCACCCTGGTCGTCCTGCTCACCCTGCTGATCATCGCGGTCGCCGGCCTCGGCGTGCTGAACACGGTCGCCCTGCAGATCCGTGAGCGCTCCCACGACATCGGCATCTTCAAGGCGCTCGGCATGACGCCCAGGCAGACCCTCACCATGGTCATCTGCTCGGTCGGCATCACGGGCCTCGTCGCGGGAATCGTCGCGGTTCCAGCCGGCATCCTGCTGCATCACAACGTGCTTCCCGCGATGGCCCACGCGGCCAACTCCGGCTTGCCGGCCTCGGTGATCTCCGTCTACTCGGTACCGGAAATCGTGATCCTCGCCCTGGCGGGCCTGGTCATCGCGATCGCCGGCGCCCTGCTCCCGGCGAGCTGGGCGGCGAACTCCCGCACCGCCACCGCTCTGCGGACGGAATAAAGTCACAATCCATTGTCCGAACGGTCCCCGTGTTCTGCCCGGTCCGTCCCTGCCTCTGGCCAGGGCGCGGACCGGGCAGATAGGTTGCAGCCGTGAGTGATCATCCGCGGCCCGGGCCGGCCGAGCTGATTGAGGTCGGCGACGGGGTGTTCGCGTACTACCAGCCCGACGGTTCTTGGCACATCAACAACACCGGCTTCATCGCCGGCCGCGCGTCGGTCATCAGCATCGATGCCTGTTCGACCGAGCGGCGCACTCGCGCGTTCCTGGACCGGATCGCCTCGGTCACGTCCGCACCCGTGACTACGCTCGTCAACACCCACCACCATGGTGATCACACTTACGGCAACTCCGTGTTCGGCGCGGTCACCATCGTCGGGCACGAGAACTGCCGCACCGAGCTGATCGCATACGGGCCGCCCGCCAACGCGGGCATCTGGGAGCCGGTGGACTGGGGCGAGGTGACGCTGGCACCGCCGACGCTTACGTTCTCC
>DATMKQ010000283.1:0-2643 GCA_035571275.1 Trebonia sp. | reverse complement strand
ACCTGAACTATGAGCACGCGATTCGGTTTTGTCAGTACGTTCCCGCCAACCCAGTGCGGACTGGCAACTTTCACCGCCGCCCTGCGCGGCGCTCTCCTGCACTCCACCACCGACGAGGGCTGGGTCGTTCGCCTGATCGACGCGCCCGCACCACGACCCGGCGACGAGGTGGTGGCCCAGCTGATCACGGACGACTTCGCCTCGCTCGGCCGGGCGGCCGAGCAACTGAACCTGTGCGACGTCGCCATCGTGCAGCATGAGTACGGCGTCTACGGCGGAGCCGACGGCAGCCAGATCCTGCACCTGCTGGACCAAGTCCGGGTGCCGTGCGTCGTCGTCTTGCACACCGTGCTGACCGACCCGACGCCACACCAGCGTCGGGTCCTCGAGTCAGTGGTGGCCAAGGCCGATGCCGTCGTCGCGATGACGATGATCGCGCGCGAACGGCTCGCCGCCGGGTACGCCGTCGACATGACCAAGGTCTGCATCATCGCGCACGGTGCGCCCGCTCTGCAGACGACGATGGCGCAGCCGACGTTCCGTACGGGGCAGTTCACCGTCTTGACATGGGGCCTGCTCGGCCCAGGCAAGGGCATCGAGTGGGGCATCGAGGCCATGGCGATGCTCCGCGATCTGGCGCCCATGCCACGCTACATAGTCGCCGGCCAGACGCATCCGAAGGTGCTACTCCACGAAGGCGACGTCTATCGTGATCGCCTCCGCGAGCAGGTTCGGCAGGCCGAGCTAGGATCCTGGATTACCTTCGACGACCACTACCGGACCACCAGCGCGCTGGCCTCCCTCGTCCGCTCCGCCGACGTGGTTCTGCTGCCCTACGATTCGACCGAGCAGGTCACCTCGGGGGTGCTCATCGAGGCGGTGGCGGCCGGCAAGCCGGTCGTGGCGACGCAGTTCCCGCACGCCAGAGAGGTGCTCGCGGGGGGAGCGGGCCTGCTGGTGCCGCACCGCGATCCGGCCGCGATCGCGGCGGCGCTCTGCTCGGTGATCAAGCGCGGAGACGTGATGACGAGGATGGCCGCCGCCGCCGCCGCGACGGCGCCGCAACTGCTGTGGCCGGTCATCGCGGACCAGTACCGCGAGTTGGCCGACCGGCTGATCACGGCGAGCGTGGCCGCATGACCGCCGGCAGCGTGGCTCCCGCGAGCGACGTTCACCAGCCGCTGTTCGATACCCCTCGAACGGCTCACTGACGACCGCTGGCTCTTCGAGCGCTCTCCACGCGGGGGCGGCAAGGGGATCGCGGAACTGCTGCGGCGACAGGGGTGCACTTGCGGTACCGTCGGGTGATCCGGCACCGATGGCAGGCGGAAACGGGAGCGAAGGTGACAGGTGAAGGACTGCAACGCCGCACGTTCCTAGGTGCCGCGGCGACGGCCGGCGTTGCGGCGGTGATAGGTGCCACGGCTGGTTGCACGGCGGAACCCGCGGCCCGGCCGCGAGCCAAGGCCAGCGCCAAGCGCCGCCCCCCGGCGGTGCCTGAGCGCGACCTGCAGGGCGACCCGGACTTCTGGGTCAGTTCGGTCGGCCCCGCCGAGGCCATCCAGGGCTACACCGGCCAGGTGAGCATCCTGCCCGGCCAGGGGTTCACCTTGCACGTGTCGACCACCGGGTCGTCGTTCCGGGTCTCGGCGTACCGGGTCGGCTGGTACCGCGGCGCGCAGGCACGTCTGGTGTGGCGATCGGAGGAGATCCGGGGCCGACGCCAGAGCGAGGCGTCGTTTGCCGCCGCCACCCGTTCGGTGTTCACGGAGTGGGAGCCGACGCTGACCGTGGCGACCGACGGCTGGCCCGAAGGGGCCTACCTGCTCCGCCTGGACGCCAGCAACGGTCACCAGCGCTACGTCCCGCTGGTCGTGCGGTCGACGGACGGCGCGGGCAAGACCGTCATCGTGCACGCTCCGGAGACCTGGCAGGCCTACAACCTGTGGGGCGGTTATGACCTGTACCAAGGCGAAGACGGTAGCTATGGAACCCGTTCACTGGAAGTGAGCTTCAATCGCCCGTACGACGAGGACGGGGCGGACAGGTTCATGGTGTACGAACGGGCGTTCGTCGTGCTGGCCGAGCGGACCGGGATCCCGCTGGCCTACACCACCGGAACGGACATCGAGCGTGACTCTGCCGTCCTGCACGGGGCGACGGCGATCTACACCCTCGGGCACGACGAATACTGGACGCCGAAGCGGCGCGCGGCCATTACCCGGGCCCGGGATGCCGGCGTCAACGTGGCGTTCATGGGCGCGAACACCTGCTACCGCAGGATCAGGCTTGCCCCGGCCGCAGACGGCACCGCCGACCGCGCGGTCGTCTGCTACAAGACCGATGTCGAGCAAGACCCGATGTATTCTGCCGATCCCGCGCTGGCCACCACCGACTACCGGCTGCCGCCGGCTCCCGACCCCGAGTCCTCGCTGACCGGCGTCATCTACGAGGGCTATCCGGTGGACGCGCCGTACGTGATCCACCAGCCGGATCACTGGCTGTACGCCGGCACTGGGGTGCGGAAAGGCCGGTCCTTCAAGCACCTGGTCGGCGTGGAGTTCGACCGCGTCAATCTCGGGTACCCGACGCCGCGCCCGATCGAGGTTCTCGCGCATTCACCAGTCGTGTGCGAGGGCCAGC
>DATMKQ010000282.1:0-36234 GCA_035571275.1 Trebonia sp. | reverse complement strand
AGCGCCCAGGCTTAGGGTCGGGCTCCAATCCCACAGTAAAGCCAGCGTCACGGGCAGCCCGCCGCCATCCAACCGCCCCCGCCGCGCGTCTGCACCCCGAACCGCGGACCAGGCCGGCACCACGCCCGCCCCGCGTCACCCGCAACCACAGCAGGCGCCACGCCCGCCAGCCGCCCGCCCGCAGGCTCACAATTTCCGCGGATGCGACCACCACCGGCGAGAATGGCTTAGGGCGCGTTCGGCATGGACAAATGGCGCGAAACGGACCGAAAAATATGTCTAAGGCGCCCAAGGAAGCCAAAGTCTCCGCGTTATCCGGCCCGGATGGCCCGACAGCGGGAGCGGCCGGGTCTCCGCACCTGGACCCGCTCCACAGGCAGCTGACCGGTCCGGCCGCGAGTTCACCGGCAAATATATTTGTCTTGACAATAGAAGTCGTCGGTTCCTGCGCGGCTTCGGTCATCCGGTAGTGGCCGTCCACCAGCTTTCGCCCCTGGCGAGGACCCGGATCGCGCCGCGCGCGCGTGGGCCATCGTGGCTCGCCCGGGCTCTCGACCCGAAGGGAGCCACCTCGACATCAACGCAGTGAACTGGAGACCATCATGACCGAACGCGTCCAAGGCCCGGCGTCCTACTTCCCGTCCATCGAGAAGAAGTACGGCAAGCCCGTCAGCCACTGGATCGAACTCATCAACTCATCCGAGTTGACCAGGCACAAGCCCCTCGTCGACTGGCTCAAGGCCGAGTACGGGATAGGGCACGGACACGCCACGGCCCTGGTCGGCTACGCCCTGGCCCAGCGGCGATGAGCGAAGATCACCGCCGGCCGCACGCGAATGGACTCGTGGCGTTGCGTTATGGACGGGCCGCATAGCGCCGGCGTTGCCATAGCCAGCCAGCCCCGGCGATCAGCAGGCCTGCCCGCAGCCAGACATCGGCCAGGTTGAAGGTCGGGCCGTAGAACGAGACATGCAGCCAATCGACGACGCCGCCGTGCAAGGCGGAGGGCGAGCGGGCCAAGCGGTCGATCAGGTTGCCTGCCGCGCCTGCCGCCGCGAGTGCGGCACCGAACCTTTCTGTGCGGCTAGTCGTCCGCACTGCCCAAGTTCCGAGCAGGATCACGCCCGCGAACGCGATGACGGCGAGGAGCGGCTCGTACCCCGCGCCCAGCCCGAAGGAAGCGCCGTGATTGATGACAAGCTGAAGCCGTAGCAGACCCCCGGCCACGGTGATATCGCGGCCATCGGAGAGCCGGGACAGCGCCCACCCCTTGGTCGCGGCGTCGGCCGCGACTCCCAGCACCGCCACCACAGCCGACCAGACAACCGGTTTCACCGCTACCGGCACCCGTCCGGTGCGCCCCGGTCCCGCCTGTCGCCTGGATCCCGTCCCGCACGCCACGTAACGAGCCTGCCTCCCCGCACCCCGCCGCCAGGACCCTAGACGTCCACCTTAAGCGCACACACGCCGCCAGCGGCAGGCGGATTAATTAGCGCGGAAGGTCCTCCGTGCTGCAGGGCGGAGGAACTTCCGCCTTATCTGTCCCGTGCGGGACCGCGGGCCGCGGGCCGCGGGCCGCAGGCTGCGGTTGTTGCGGGAAGTGAGGCGTGTGGCGACCGGGTATACAGCTAGAACCCATGGGCCGCCCCGCCAGCGCGCAGTCCATCGCGGATAGCCGAAGGATGGGCGGGGACGCCCTGCCGACACGACCACGGGATCGCCCTTGGAACCGCTATCTTCATCTGCCCGGCCAGTTCAGCGGCCCGATACTAGCCGGGTCAGCGACCTGCTGCCGCTCGGTGACTGGTATCGCCATCATTCGCTCCGCAGTTGGCCGGTGCAGCTATTCCTGGCGCTGATCTGCGTACCGTCGATCGCGCTGTTCGTCGTAGGCGCCAACGCGACACAGACCACGTTCGACGCGGGCGCGTGGATCTTCGCGGCGTACTTCGCCATCGCGTGGCTGCTGCTGCTCGGCGTGATCATCAGGCCGGCGCACGTGACGAGGGTGATGCTGCTCGTCGTGACGGTGCTTTCGCTGCTGACGCAAGTGCCGCTGGCGGTGGCCCTTGAGACCGCCCTGCACGCGACAAACGCGAGCCTGCTCCCCAGCATCATCACGATCGGCATACCCGAGGAGCTGGCGAAGGCGCTGCCGGTGCTGGTGGTCGCGCTGATTTACCGGCGAAGTCATGGTCTCGTGCCCCGCGATTACCTTTTCGTCGGGGCGGTCAGCGGGCTCGTCTTCGGTGCTAGCGAGGTCGTCCGCTACTTCACGATCAACGGGGTCGCGGAGTTCTACCAGACAGTGAAAGCCTCGATTCCCCAAATCCAGGCGCTGCTCTCCTCTGGGCACCAGGCCGCGACCTCGATCTTCGCCGCGCTGATCGGCCCCGTGCTGCTCTTCATCCTTAACTTCGTCTGGCGCTTTGTCACCGACCCGATCAGTCACGCCTGCTGGGCGGGCCTGACCGGCTACTTCATCGGGCTAGCGGCGACCGGTAGGTACCGCTGGTACCAGGTCGCGTGGATCGGCCTAGTGGTCGCCGCCATCCTGCACGGCCTGAACGACTGGACTCGCGTCAACGGTCACTGGTCATGGATCCTTGTCACGCTCGTCAGCGGAATCCTGTTCCTCGGCTACGCGAAGGTCGGGTCTCGCCACGACCTGCGTCTCACCGGAGGCGATGTGCCGGAGTTCCTGCTGCCGCACGCTGCTCACCCTGACGCCGTGCCGCCGCGAGCACCAGAACCGGTCGCGAACAGGCGCGGAAGGCCATGGTGGGAGCACTAAGCGTGCTTCTAATATTCTGGGTCCTTCGATTGCCGTCGTCCGATACCTGGAGTGAAGAGATGGCCGAGGTCGTCCTGTTCCATCATGTGCAAGGACTCACCGACGGGGTCCGCGCGTTCGCCGCGGAGCTACGCGCCGGCGGGCACACCGTGCACACGCCCGACCTGTTCGAAGGAAAGCTACCGGGCAGCATCGATGAAGGCATCGCTCTCGTCGACAGCATCGGCGACGAGGTGCTCACCGAGCGCGGCGGCCGCGCCCTAGCCGACCTGAACGAGGGGCTCGTGTACGCCGGCTTCTCCTACGGAGGCGGCATGGCGCAGCGGTTCGCCCAGACCCGGCCGGGCACCGAAGGCGCGCTGCTCTACGAGACCTGCCTGCCGCTCACCGGCGACTGGGGAGTAGGACCGTGGCCCGAAGGGGTTCCCGTGCAGATCCACGGCATGGACAAGGACCCCTACTTCGCACTGGAGGGTGACCTCGACGCCGCTCGCGAGCTGGTCGAGGCGGTAGGGGCCGGCCCCGCGCTGGCCGAGCTGTTCCTCTACCCGGGCGACCGGCACCTGTTCACCGACAGCGCGCTGCCGTCGTACGACCCGGTCGCGACGGCGGAGGTGCTGCGGCGCTCGCGAGAGTTCCTCGACCGCCTCGGCTGACTCGACGGGACAGCCCCACGCTCACGCGGGCCGCACCGGACGGTAGCGAGGCTCCCACATCAGCGCCCGGACGTGGGCGGCGAGCTCCGAATCCGGCCCGCTCTCCGCCGCACCCTCCGCCCGGGCGGCTCTGACCACCGCCACGGCCACCGCGACCGAGGTTTCCCGCAGCCGCGAGACCGGCGGCAGCAATGGCGCTCCCGGCAACGAGATGTCCACCAGGTCCGCGACCGCGCGGGCGGCCGCCAGCAGCATCCCGTCGGTGACCCGGCGGGCCCTGGCGGCGATCACGCCGAGGCCCAGGCCGGGGAAGACCAGCGCGTTGTTGGCCTGACCGATCTCGTACCTGGCGCCGTCGTGCTCGACCGCACGGTAGGGGCTGCCGGTGGCGACGAGGCCGCGGCCGTTCGTCCACGTGATGAGGTCGGCGGGCACCGCTTCTGACAGCTCGGTCGGGTTGGACATGGGAAGGATCACCGGCCGGTCGGTGCCCGCCGCCATGTCGCGGACGATCGCCTCGGTGAAGGCGCCGGTCTGCCCGGAGGTCCCGATCAGCACGGTGGGATGCACCCGGGCGACCACCTCGGCGAGGCCCGCGGCCAGGCCGGCCAGGCCGGGCAGGCCGTCTACGCCGTCCACGCCGTCCAGGCCCTCCGCGGGGTCACGCGCGTAGCGGCGCTGCTGATCGCTCAGTCCAGTCATGTCGCGTGTCAGCAAGCCCTGCCGGTCCACCGCCCACAGCCGCTGCCTCGCCTCCTGCGCCGGCACGCCTTCGGCCGCCATGGCCGCGGTGAGCTGGTCCGCGATGCCCGACCCGGCCGTGCCCATCCCGAAGATCACGATGCGCTGGCTGGCCAGCGGCCGCCCTGTCGCCCTGGTCGCCGCGAGCACGGCGGCCAGGTTGACCGCGCCCGTGCCCTGAATGTCGTCGTTGAAGGTGAGCAGCTCGTTCCGGTACCGCTCAAGCAGTCGCCTGGCGTTCGCGACGCCGAGGTCCTCCCAGTGCAGCAGCGCCCGCGGGAACAGCTTGCCGACAGCCTGGGTGAACGCGTCGAGGAACGCGTCGTACTCGGCCGCGGGCACCCGGGGATGACGGTTGCCGATGTAGAGCGGGTCATCGAGCAGGCTCTGCCGGTCCGTCCCGACGTCCAGCATGACCGGGATCGTGCGTACCGGGTCGATGCCGCCCGCCGCCGTGTAGACGGCGAGCTTGCCCACCGCGATGTTGATCCCGCCGACCCCCCAGTCCCCGATGCCGAGGATCGCGCCCGCGTCGGTGGCCACGATCAGATCGACGTCGTCGGGCCCGAGATCGGAGGCGAGCAGCGAGGCCTCTATCAGCTCCGGGTGGTCCACGGACAGGTAGATTCCGCGCGGCCGCCGGTACTCCTGACTGTACTGCTGGATCGCCCGCCCCACCGTCGGCGTGTACACGATCGGCAGCATCTCGCTCAGGTGATCGGTCAGCAGCCGGTAGAACAGCACCTCGTTGCGGTCGTGCAAGGCGGTCAGCGTGACGTTCCTGGCCAGGTCGTCCGGCTGGGCCAGATACTGCGCGTAGACGCGCGCCACCTGGTCGCGCAGGGTGAAGTGGGCGGCCGGGATGAGCCCGATCAGGCCGAGGTCGCCGCGCTCACCATCGCTGAACGCCGTGCCCTTGTTGATCCGCGGATCGGCCAGCACCTGCCTGCCGCGCAAGGTGGTGCGCCACGCGCCGTTCTCATCAAGCCACAACGTACCCATGCCGCGCCTCCCGCTCCGCGTGCCAACTTACGGTGTGCGAGGCGCCACGGTCCGTTCAGGATAAATTCATTGGATCCGGAACGGATGGTGGTGGCTCTTACGGCCGTCCGCCCGTCGCGGCGCGGGAGATTGCCTTGCCGTGGCTTTGAGCCAGGAAATCCGCTGGCAGGCACGACGGGTCGCCGCGCTCCCCGAGGATGAAACAGCTGCGGCTGAGGCCTACCGCGCCGCCGAGGACGAGCAGCAGGGCGAATGCCTCGCCGGCCAGCGCCCAGGGCGCGGTCTGGATGTGCTCGCCGAATAGGAAGATCCCGAGCAGGGCGGCCGCCAGCGGATCGAGGACGGTGAACCCCGGCTGTGAGGCGGCCAGCGGCCCGGCCGCGAGCGCGTGCGAGGCCAGCAGCATGGTCGCCGCGCCGGCACCGAGGAGCACGTACAGCGACCAGGTAGAGAACAGGGCGGCCGGTCCGGCTCCAAGGTGCGAGCTGAGCTCCTTGATGACCGCGGCCACGAAACCCCAGGCGATACCGGTGGCGGATCCGAGCAGCGCGGCGCGCCGGGCGGGGGACGCGCCCGGCCGGTCGCCCAGCCCGAAAGCCGCGCCGAGGGCGGCGAGCACGAGGCCGAGCGTGATCAGGCCCGCCAGCAGCCACGAGGAGCCAGGCGCGTGCAGCCGTCCGCCCGATGGCGACGCGAGGCCGAGGAACAGGCCGATCCCCGCCGACATGGCGACAGCCGCCAGCAGGTCACGGTGCTTGATCTTCAGCTGCCGTCGCCCGGCGATGGCCATGTAACCGAAGACGAGGAGTAGTTCGAACGAAAGAATGGGCTGTACCAGGGCCAGCGCGCCGTAGCGCAGCGCCGTGATCTGGAAGAGGAAACCGCCGATCATGGCGGCGATGCCGAGCAGCCAGACCGGGCGGCGGGCCAGCCGGAAGATCAGCTTGACGTCGAATCCGCCTGTCATCTCCACGGTCTTCGCGCCCTGGCGCTGCGCGATCGAGGCGGTGGCGGTACAGAAGCTCGCCGCGACCGCTAGCAAGACGGCTGCCAGCATCATCTCCCCTTCGCGACGGGCCCACTTTCGTCCCTTGCAACAGGTCACGAGCCAGCGTCATTCCCTGTTGGGTGGGTGCGCGTGAACGCGGCGTTCCTGGGAAACTGGCTGACGTGGAACCTACCGTGACCACGTCAGCCGCACCGGTGTCCAGGCTCGAGCGTGAATCGCTGGAATTGCGGACGCACCGCCTGGCCGCGGCGCGGCGCCGGGCGACCGCGCTGCTCGGGGCGGTGACGGTGCTGTTCGTGGTCGTGACCGCGGTCGGCGTGCACGGGACGCTGCTTGGCTACGTACAGGCCGGCGCCGAGGCGGCCATGGTTGGCGGCGTGGCGGACTGGTTCGCGGTGACGGCCCTGTTCCGCCGGCCGCTGGGGCTGCCTATACCGCACACCGCGCTGATCGTCGAGCGCAAGGACCAGTTCGCCGCCACCCTCGGCCAGTTCGTCCAGGAAAACTTCCTGAACGCCGACGTGCTCACCGAGCGGATCGCCGCTGCCCGGCTCGCTCCCCGGCTGGCCGCCTGGCTGACCGAGCCGGCTAACGCCGCCCGGTTCGCTGGCCATGCCGCCGACGCGGTAGTCACGGTGGCCGAAGCGCTGCGCGATGAGGATGCGCAGCGGATGCTCACCGCCGAACTGACCCGGGCGGCGGACGCCGTCGAGGTGGCGCCGCTGGCCGGGCGGGCGCTGCGGGCCATCATCGCCGAGGGGCACCACGCCGAGCTTTTTGACACCCTGATGGCGGGCACTGACCGCTATCTCGCCGACAACTACGACGTGCTCAGGGACCGGTTCGAGACCGAGGCCCCCCGCTGGGTGCCCGACATGGTGTACCGCCGAGTCTACGACCGCCTGTACAGCAGGCTGCGGCGCCGGCTCGCGGAGATGGCGGCCGATCCGGACGACGAGACCCGGCGTCAGTTCGAGGAATGGCTTGTGGCGCTCCCCGAGCGTCTCGAGACATCGCCGGAGATGCGTGAGCGCGGCGACCGCATCAAGCGCGACGTGCTAGGTAGCACCGTGCTCAGGGACTGGTCCTCGCTGCTGTGGAAGAGCACCAAGGAGACCCTGCGAACCCAGGCGGTCGACCCGGACTCGGAGTTGCGCCACCGGCTGGCCGAGGCGCTGGTGGCGGCCGGGCGGCGCATCGAATCGGACGCCACCCTCCAGGAGAGCATCGAGCGCATGGTCGAGTCGGGGGCCAGAGCGCTCGCCGACCAGTTCCACGACGAGCTCGCCGGGCTCGTCACGGGGACCATCCAGCGGTGGGACGCCACGGAGACGTCCTTCCAGCTCGAGCTGCTGCTCGGCCGCGACCTGCAGTTCATCCGCATCAACGGCACGGTGGTCGGCGCGGGCGTGGGCCTGGCCTTGCACGCCATAGCCCTGGCCCTGCTCTAGCGGCAGTCACGATAGCGCCGACGGCGGCCACCGCCGCCGCGAACAGCCAGGCGTGCTCGTAACCGGCTGCCGCCGGGAGGGTCGCGCTTCCGGCCCGCACCAGGTTTCTCGCGAGCAGCGCGGTGGTCACCGCGGTCGCCACGGCGCCGCTGATGCCGGCGACCGCGCTGGCCACGCCCACGGCCGCGCCTGCCGCCGCGGGCGGGACCGGCCGGGTGAGGATCACGTACTCGACAGCGAGGGTTCCGCCATGCCCGGCGCCGAAGACCGCGAGCAGGATCACCACCTGGGCGGCCGACTGGTGGAACGCGGCAAGCAGCACAAGGGCCAGCGCCTCGCAGCCCAGGGTAACGATCGCGACCAGCTGCACGGACGCTCGCCGGGCCACCAGGCCTGCCACGAACCCGGCGACGGTGATCGCGGCGGCGAATGGCAGCATGTCCAGGCCCGCGTCAAAGACCGACGCCGCGCCACCGTAGCCCGCCGTGGCGGGAGCCTCGATGAACGGCGGTACGGTGAGGTTGATGACGCCGACGGTCGCCGCGGTCACGAAAAACAGGGCGGTACCGCCGATGACTTCGGGGAGCGCGAGAACTGCCAGCCGGACCAGCGGGTCGGCATGCCTTAGTTCGGCGGCGGCCCACGCCGTCAGCAGCACGACGGCAGCGGCGAATAGCCCGACCACGCGCCAGGAGTCCCACCCCCACGCGGCACCCTCGGTGATCGGCAGCAGCGCCGCCACCAGGCCGCCAGCCAGCAGCAGGGCGCCAGGGATATCCGTGCGGCGGGACCCGGGCGTACCGCCTGGGATGGCGGCGACGGCCAGTGCCGCGGTGACCGCGCTGACCACGGCCATTGCCGCGAAAACCGATCGCCAGTCGCCGCGCGCCGCTTGCTCGACTCCGCCGCCGAGCGAGAACCCCACGGCGGCCGCGGCGCCTGCGAAGGCGGCGATGACACCGAAGGACCTGGGCAAGCTCGCGCCCGAGCGATGTTCGCCCACGATCGCGACGCTCAGCGAGCCCGCGGCGAACCCTGGCGCGGCGACGATCCGGCCGATGAGCAGCGTCGTGGCATCGGGTGCTATCGCGCTGACCAGCGAACCGGCGCACAGGCAACCCATCGCGACCACCATGAGCCGCCGCTGCCCGAGCATGGAACCGAGTGCGGGGAACAGCGCGGCACTGACCGTTCCGGAGACGATCGTGGCGATAAGGATCCAGCCGAGCGTCGAACCCGACGCGTTCAGCGAGGTCCCGATCTGTCCGAGCATCGTGAAGACCAGGTTGAACAAGTAGGGCGGCAGGGCGGTTGCCTCGGCGAACTCCCTGGCGGCCCGCTCTAGGTCCAACGTCATGGCGTGATCCCGGCCAGGGCCTGGCCTGGGCGGACGGGCAGCACCGTGAGCAGCGCCGTGCTCGCGGACGAGCACGCCGCGAAGGTGTGGCCCACGTAACCGGCCACGGTCTCGCCTGGCGGATATACCCGCAACCAGTGGGCCGTCATCGGCTTGCAGTCCGACGCCGGATCCGTGCGGCAGGCCGCTAGGGCCGCGCTACCGGTTTTCGTCGGCGTCGGCCACGCGGGCGCCGACGACGGGGGCGCCGGGGCTGCGGCAGAGGAGGTCGCGGACGGCGCTGTCGGCGCCGGCGAAGTGGCCGGGGTGGTCGCGGGGGGCTGGGTCGCGGTGTCGGACTCGCTCGCGGTCGCGGTGGGAGCCGTGGCGGGCTGGCCCACCCCCGACGAGCCGCAAGCCGCCGCCAGCCACGACGTCGCCACCAGCGCTGCGGCGGGCAGCGCTAGTGTCCGCAATTTTAAATGTTCGGGAGGACCTGGACACGGCGTGTTCCTTTCTGTGCCGGTAAACAACCGATGGCAGCAGTCTTCGGCGGCCGGAGGAAGGCGCGAATCCGTGAAGTCCCTAGTACCGTCTCCGGGTGGCCGCGCCCCAAGGCCGTGCCTCTGAAAAACAAGCCACGCTAATCGCCTTGAACCCCCACTCGCTGCTGTAGTTTTGGGGCCACTCGTACGTATCGCGACTTATGCGCGGGGACGGAATGTCAACTAGCAAAGTCACCACCAGGCTGATGACAGGCGCCGTGGTCGGAGCGCTCGCGACGGCTCTGCTCGCGGTCGCGCCGGCGTCGGGCGCCGCCGTTAGCGCGGGCGCCGTCGGCGCGGCCAGCACGTTCGGAAAGGCGGTCGAGCTGCCGCCTCCGCCGCAGTCGCCGGCCACGGGGCGGGCCGACTCGCTCGACACGGTCTCCTGCGCGCAGCCGTCCTGGTGCGGCGCGGGCGGCGCATACTTCGACAAGGCCGGGAACCTGCAGCCCATGGTGACCGCGCAAGTGCGCGGGCACTGGACGCGCCCGGTCGAACTCCAGCTACCGGATAACCGCGCGACCCTCGAAGAGAGCGGTGTCAACGGCATCGCGTGCCCGTCCGCGGGGAACTGCGTGGCCGTCGGCTCGTACGTGTACAGCTCAGGCGCGGGCCGGCTGACCGCGTTCCTCGCCGCTGACGTCGCCGGAGCCTGGCGGCCGGCGTTCGAGCCGTGGCTGCCCGCCAACACCGCGGAGCCCGCGTTCGACGAGCTGAGCGGCGTCTCCTGCACCGCGCAGCGGAGCTGCACCGCCGTTGGCTGGTACTTCGACGCGGCAGGGAACCAGCAGCTCATGGTCATCACCGAGACCAACGGCACTTGGGGGCGGGCTAAGGAGATCGCCGCACCGACGAATGCCGCCAGCCCGGTCAGCGCGATCGGCACCGGGATCAGCTGCTATCGCAGCGGCGATTGCGTGGCGGTCGGCGGAGACACGAGCAGGTCCGGGCAGTTCCTGCCGCTGACCTTCAAGGAATCGGCCGGTGTTTGGCACCGGGCGACAACAGTATTGCTCCCCGCGAAGGCGGCTGGCGGCACGCTGCAGAGCGCGCCGCTGGACTCCGTCTCCTGCACGACGACCGGCGCTTGCCTCGCGGTAGGCAATTACCTCACCGGATCGGTGTACCGGCCGATGGCGGTCAGCGGATCGAAGGGGCTCGGCGCTCGCGCCGCTGAGGTGACGGCACTGCCCGCGGCGGCTGGCCGCGATCCGTACCAGAGCCTGCTTTACGCGGTTTCCTGCGTGTCAGCCTCGAGTTGCGTCGCGGCTGGCCAGGTCTCGCAGAAAAACGCCCAGCCGTTCTACGCGATGTCGCTGCAGTGGCAGCGCGGACACTGGGGCGGCGCGCAGGTAATCGCGGCGCCCGGCGCCACGGCCAAGAACAGCAAGCATCAGGACGCGCAGCTCTGGTCGCTGTCCTGCTATCACACCGGCTATTGCGTGACGGTAGGCGAGTACAACTACCGGGCGGCGCTCGACCTCAACGGCGCCTCAATGGCCGCCGTCCGCGGCTAGGCCAGGCAGCGGGCGCGCTAGCTGATCGTGGAGTGGATCACCACGGGGGCGGTGACCCGGCCGTTGACGCTGTCGAAAATGCCGGGCGCGTTCTGGAATTCCCCGCTGGGGTTGTGGTGCAGCGTGGAGTACTCGATCCGCAGGGTCCCGCCGTCGGCGTCGACCACGAAGAAGATGGCGCCGCCTCCTTCGCGTGCGCTGTTGCCGCTCATGGCCGTGCCGTCGATGACGAGGTTGTAATGGTCGCCGTCGGTGTAGATCGCGCCGCCGCTGCCGCCCCCCGGCGTGCCAGGACTGGCGGGATTCGCGCCCCAGCCGATCGCCTTGTTGCCTGTCAGCAGGCTGTTGATGACGTCGAAGTTCGCGTAGAGGCCGCTGAGGGCCGCGCCGTTGGAACAGCTGTTGCCGGTGAAGGTGTCGTGGGTGATGTAGATGGGGCTGCGCATGTACATGCCTACGGCGCGGATCGCGCCACCGCCGAGGTCGGGACCGTATGAGTAGCACCGGTCGTCGAGGAACGCGGAGTTGACGACCTTGAGCTGACCGCCCTCGTCGAAGATGGCGCCGCCGCCATAGCTTGACGTGCTGGTCTGCCGGACGGCGGAGTACGCGTTCTTGAACGTGATGTTCTGCACCACGAGCTGTGGCCACTGCTGTTCCCAGCAGTCGTCGGTGGTCCACTTCTGCTTCGGGTCGCAGGTGTTCATGTACAGGATGCGGATCTTGCCGGCACCGCTCAGGGTGACCTTGCCGCCTCCGTCAAGGACGATCCGGTGGCTGGTGTTCACGACCTTGGCGGTGGCCGTCATCGTGATCGTGACCGGCTTCTGGCCGCAGTCGAACGTGATGATGCCGCCTTCCGCGACCGCCCGGACCACGGCCGCCGACGTGCAGCCAGCGGGCGTACCGCGGCCGATGACATGGTTGGGGTGGCTGGTATTGACGGCGCGCCCGGCTGCGGGAACGACGGCATGCCCGTTCGGATTGCCGACATCAGGAACGGCGCTCGAGTACGCGTCGAGGGCGCGGGGCGCGGCGGCTATCGAGGCCGCTCCCGGTCCCGTTCCGGCCACCACCGTCGGCGCGAGACAGCCCGCACCCACAAGCCCGCAGAGGACCACGCAGAAACCGCGTATCGATCGCATGGCGCCACATGCTAGCGGTGTCCAGCCGGACAATGTCCGCCGTTGTCAGGCCCGGCGGCGGTTAGTGTCGGGATGTGGAGTTCCGGTTTCTCGGGCAGGCCCGATGAAGATAGTAATTCCCGGGGGCACGGGCCAGGTCGGCACGATCTTGCACCGCGCGTTCGCTGACGCTGGTCACGAGGTTGTGATCGTGAGCAGACGGCCTTCGGCTGAGGGTCACGTCGCCTGGGACGGCGAGACGCCCGGGGAATGGGCCGACGTCATCGACGGCAGTGATGTCGTCATCAACCTCGCCGGGCGCAGCGTCAATTGCCGCTACACCAAGACGAACCTCACAGAAATGATGCGGTCGCGAGTGCGGTCAGCACGAGTGGTGGGCGAGGCCATCGCGGCCGCCCCACGCCCGCCCCGAGTCTGGCTGCAGATGAGCACCGCGACGATCTACGCCCATCGTTTCGATGCCCCCAACGACGAAGCCACCGGCGTCGTCGGCGGTTGGGAGTCCGGTGTCCCTGGCTACTGGGCCTACAGCGTTGACATTGCCACTGCGTGGGAGCGAGAGCTGAATGAGGCGCGGACCCCGCGAACTCGCCGGGTCGCGCTGCGCTCCGCGATAGTTCTGAGCCCCGACCGTGGCGGAGCGTTCGACGTGCTGTCGGGCCTTGCGCGCGTTGGCCTTGGGGGTCGCGTCGCCGGTGGCAAGCAGTACATGTCATGGATTCATGACCACGATTTCGTTGCGGCTGTCCGGTTCCTTATTGACCGAGACGACATGTCGGGACCGGTCAACCTGGCCTCTCCAGGTCCGGAGCCGCAGCAGGATTTCATGCGCGTATTGCGTGACTCGTGGGGGGTTCGTGTCGGCTTGCCCGCCACGAGATGGATGGCAGAACTCGGTGCGTTCGCGATCCGTTCCGACACCGAACTTCTGTTGAAGAGCCGTCGCGTGATTCCCGGCCGTCTCCTCACGGCAGGCTTCGAGTTCAGCTACAGCGACTGGGCGCGTGCGGCATGCGACCTTGTACGGCGCGCACGCACCCGCGAGCTGAGGACACCGGCGCGAAAGGAGTAGTCTGCGCCCGGCGCACGTTGCTAAGCTTCAGATATGCCGCATCGCTAGGGTCATTCTCTGGGTCCCGATTCCGCGGGTCCTCGTCGTCTAGATCGGCTGTACCTGGTCACCAGGGCAGATTTGCCCGCGGCCACCCAGGCGTGCCAGGCGGCTCACGCCGCTATTGAATTCTGTCTCACCTATCCGCGACCTACCGCGGACTGGCACGCGTCGTCTGGTGCGCTCGTACTACTCGCGGCCCTCGACGAGCTGGATCTCAGCCGGATCCACGTTGACGTGACCGAGTCAGGACTGCGAGTGGCGCCGTTCCACGAGCCAGATCTGGACGGCGCATTGACTGCGATCGCGGTCGAGCCGGCCGGCTGGCGGTTCCTTGCCCGTCTGCCGCTCGTGCTCGCAACCGTCACCTTCTCCGCTGGGGAGGAGGTGACAAAATGACGACAACCGTCGATCTCAGGCATGAGCTCCTCGAACTCGCCGCGGAGCGCGATGCGCTGCGCGCCCAGCTTGAAGGTGACCTGCCGACCGCGACACGTTGGCTGCAGCGAAAGGTGTGGCGGCAGGCACGCGAGCTGGACCGCCTCAACCGCCGTGTGACCAGCCAGCGCTTCGTGCTGCGCACGCTGGACGAACTCGGCCGCTCGCTGACGGCCGAGGAGTTCCGCGCCGCCCGGGATGCTATTTCCGACCCGCAGGTCCTTGACCGCATCGAGCAGTAAGCGCAAGGCGCGGAAGTCTAGTATGGCCTGCCAGGCGATACTAGACTTCCGCGCTCCCGCCCCTGACGCCCTATGGCAGGGCAGCCGCCTCTAAAGCGGCCCACAGCGGGTTCGATTCCCGCCAGGGGCGCGCTATGCCGTGATCAGGGTGCAGAGCCGCCATCGTCTCCGGCGGGCGTCTGGCGGAACCGTTGAAGCAGCTCCAGCGTAACCCGCGTTCCCTGTCCCTGAGCGGCCAGCAGCAACAGGCGGTCCTTCTCGCTCGGGGGAAGTCCAGTGATCCACTTGGCCAAAGTCCTGGCGTCTTCGAGTGCCGCCGCGAGCGGCGGGCTGTCCGCGGCCGCGGCCTTGAGCGCATCGCGGTCCAATCGCAGAAAGTCCGCCAGGGCCCGCTGCGGACCCGTAAGTGACCCGAGTCCTGCCGGAACTGGGGGGTCCTCGTCCTCGTCCTCGTCCTCGTCCCGCATTCCGCAGGCTGACAACCATGCCAGGTATAGCGCCCGCATATCGCCGGCCGCGAGCTCGGTCCGAATCCCGGCGATCACGGCAAGGGAATCGGCGGCGTCCTCCTCCCACTCCGGTTCGTCCTCGCTGAGTAGGTCGATGATCACGTGCTCGCCGGTATCCGTGATGGTCACGAGGTCTTCGACGCAATACTCACGCACGGCATCCACATCCAGCACGGTGCGCGGGAGCCGCAGCATAATGCGGTGCGTCCCCCAGTTGGCCAAGTACAAATGGGCGTCATAGTAGTCACGAATCAACTGGGCCGGATCCCCCCGGAAGTCGCCCCAGTGGTACTCGTTGACGAAGCTGGTGGCAGTGATCCTTGCGCGGGAGGAGTACTCTCGCACTTTCTCCTGCTCGGCTGCCGTGAGGGGCCGGTCTAGCGCCAGAAACTCGTAGTACTGGTATTCGCTCATGCTCGCCGCGCCCAAAGCCGGTACGCGGCGACCCACTCGCAACCCCGGGGAGGAGTCGTCGGCAGCGGAAGGTCGACGAGGTGGATCTCCTGCCGGTATTTGCCTGAGACGCAGGTCGCCGTGAGTCCATGCGACGCGAGCCCGATGTTTTCCACAGTGACAGGGACACCAAGGACGACAGTCTTAAACGGCACAGCCAGCTGCTCCACGATCAGGCTGTGAAACCCCAAGAGTGCTTCATCTTGGTCGTGAGCATCGACGAGGGCTTCGGCGATCATCTCATTCAGTTGCGGTTCGCCCGGTTTCATCACAGCCGCCAGCGTAATGCGACTGGCTGTTCCTCCGGTCGCTGAACGTGTCAGTTAGCGGCACTGAGTCCTAGAAATCGGCGTGCTGTTTTTCTGCGAGCCGGCCGCGCCGCTTTCGGCGCAAAAGGCTGGGGACCACTTGCCACCGCCCCCGCCGAGCAAAGCCGCAGCCACCCGCTAGCCAGCGAGATGTGGGCTAGCGGGCGGGATGTCGGCTGGTTACGACTTAACGCTGTCCGCGCGGCGCGGCAGCTTCCAGCCGGGGCGGACGAAATGGCACGTGTACCCGTCGGGGTAGCGCTCCAGATAGTCCTGGTGCTCGGGCTCGGCCTCCCAGAACGGCCCGGCGGGGGTCACTTCTGTGACCACCTTGCCCGGCCACAGACCGGAGGCGTCAACGTCGGCGATCGTGTCCTCGGCGATCCGCTTCTGCGCGTCGCTGAGGTAGAAGATGGCCGACCGGTAGCTGGTCCCGGTGTCGTTGCCCTGACGGTTCATCGTGGTCGGGTCGTGGATCTGGAAGAAGAACTCAAGCAGGTCCCGGTACGAGATCTTGTCGGGATCGAAGGTGATCTCGATCGCCTCGGCGTGGCCGGCATGGTTCCTGTACGTCGCGTTCGGCACGTCGCCGCCGGTGTACCCGACCCGGGTCGAGATAACGCCCGGGAGCTTGCGGATGAGATCCTGCACGCCCCAGAAGCAGCCGCCGGCGAGGATCGCCTTCTCGGTCGTCATGATGTGCTCCCGCTGTCGTGGGTCGATTCGAATAGCTTGCGGTACGCGCCGTAGCCCTCGCGCTCCAGGTCATCGAGCGGGATGAACCGCAGGGCCGCGGAGTTGATGCAGTAGCGCAGGCCTCCGGCCTCGGCCGGCCCGTCAGGGAATACATGCCCGAGGTGGCTGTCGCCATGTGCGGAGCGGACCTCGGTCCTGATCATCCCGTAGGCGTTGTCCTGGAGCTCGACCACGTTGCCCGGCTCGATTGGCACAGTGAAGCTCGGCCAGCCGGAGTGGCTGTCGTACTTGCTCACCGAGGCGAACAGCGGCTCACCCGACACCACGTCGACGTAGATGCCGGGCTCCTTGTTGTCCCAGAAGGTGTTGTTGAACGGCGGTTCGGTGGCGCTCTCCTGAGTGACCCGGTACTGCTCTGATGTCAGCCGGGAGATGGCCTCAGGGTCCTTGCGGTACTTATCCGACACGTCAGCTCCTTTGATGATGGTGCGACCCGCTGGGTGCGGGTGCGCCGTGCACATCAGTCAACTACATACCGTCCGCCGCTGTTCCGCCTGGGCAAACCCGGGCATTCCCGGCAGAGCTGACCTCGGCGTGCTGTGGGAACGCGCACAGACTGCCGGCAGACTTCAAGCGGACTTCGTGGACCGGCGCCGCTGGCCCAACGACACTAACTCTGTCGTGGTCTGGACTTACTGTGACCGGAGGAACATGCCCATGACCAGTACAGCTAAGCGTCTTGCTGGAATTGCTGCGGTCCTCTTCACAGGGGCGGGGCTCGCAGCGTGCAGCACCACCACCCCATCATCTCCGTCTGCGCCGGCGACAAGTTCCGCCAAGCCGGTATACGGAGGGACGCTGCGCATCGTGGCGGCCTCGGGGCCCGAGCACCTTGACACCGTGCCGTCTTACTACACGACGGACTACCAGCTCACTCACGCCTATACGCGCCAGCTCCTGAACTACCCGACCTTGCCGTATACCAGCACGTCGGATGCGAACTGGGTGAAGGACATCACGCCGGCCCCCGACGTGGCGACCGAGGTGCCGACCGTCGCGAACGGCGGGATCACCAACGGGGGCAAGACCTACACCTTCCACATCAAGCCAGGCGTGGACTGGAACACCTCACCGGCGCGCCAGGTGACCTCGCAGGACTTCCTCCGCGAGTACAAGGCGTTCTTCAACCCGGTAAGCCCCGTTGGCAACCCGGTCTACTACGAAAGCACGATCGCCGGGCTCACCGCGTACGCCAACGAGGAGGCCGCCTACTTCACGAACGCGAAGGCGCACCCACCGACGGCGGCGAACATCGCGAACTTCCAGAACACGCACGCGATCAGCGGCATCGCGACACCGAACCCGTTGACGATCCAGTTCACGCTGACGTCGGCGGCGAGCGACTTCCTGTACATGCTGGCGATGCCGTTCACCTCCGCCCGGCCGGTCGAGTACGACTCCTACGTGCCGAACAGCCTGCAGCTCGACCAGCACACGATCTCGGACGGCCCG
The DNA here is from genome assembly GCA_035571275.1 of Trebonia sp. Lineage (GTDB taxonomy): Bacteria > Actinomycetota > Actinomycetes > Streptosporangiales > Streptosporangiaceae > Trebonia. The sequence continues at coordinate 18,769 of DATMKQ010000282.1, read as the reverse complement.
TACCAGATCAGCTCGTACGTCCCCGGCAAGTCGATCACCATGGTCCGCAACCCGGCATGGAAGCAGTCCACCGACTCGCTACGGCACGACTACGTCACCGAGATCGTGGACACGCTGGGCGTCACCTCCGCGCAGACCCAACTGGCCGACATGGAGGCCGGTACCCAGGACATCATCAGCGACACGCCGCTGAACCCGACGTCGATCCCGGCGCTCGCGGCGTCGCACGACTCGAACTTCTACGTCTTCCCCTGGTCGACGACGCAGCCCTACCTCGTGTTCAACCTGCGCAGCCCCGATTCTGGCGGGGCGATGACCAAGCTGCTCGTGCGGCAAGCGGTCGAGTACGGCCTGGACAAAGTGGCCGTGCAGAAGGCCTACGGTGGCCCGCTGGTCTCCTCGGTCATCAACACGGTGATCCCGCCTGGCAACAACGGCTACCAGAACTACAACCTGTACCCGGACAACAACGGGCAAGGCAACGCCACCGCATGCAAGTCCGACCTGTCCAAGGCCGGCTACCCGCACGGATTGTCGCTCGTCTACGAGTACCCGAACGATTCGACGAACACCCGGGCGTTCGAAGCCATCCAGGCATCGCTCGCGAACTGCGGCATCACGCTGCAGGGAAAGCCGGAGCCTGGCGCGACGTTCTTCGTGGACATGGGCAACGCACCGGAGAACAACAAGGCCGGCGCGTGGGACATGGGGCAGGTGGCGTGGGTGCCCGACTGGTTCGGCAACAACGGCCGTACGGTCATCCAGGCGCTGTTCCAGGGCCCGAACTGCGTCGTCAACACGGTTAACTACGGCTGCTACGACAGCCCGGCGGTCAACGCGCTGATCAACCAGGCGGAGACGGCCACCTCGCTGTCGGCGGCCGGGGCGGACTGGCACCAGGCTGACGTGGACATCATGAAAGACGCCGTGATCGTGCCGCTGCTGAGCCAGAACTTCCCGCAGTACTCAAGCTCCAGAGTCAGGGGCGTCGGCTTCAGCACCGCGATCTTCCAGCCGAACATCGGCGAGCCGGACATCACAAACATCTGGCTAGCCAACGGCTGAACGAACCCGCGAGCCCCGAGGCACAGGCTCCCCCGGTGCCTCGGGGCTCGCTGGTTTCTGGTGCACCTACGTCGTTACGTCGCGCAGGCCGTTCCGTTCACCGTGAAGCTGGTTGGCGAAGCGTCGCTGTTCGTGTACGACCCGGTGAAGCCCACCGTGACCGACGCGGACGGCGCGATCGTCGAGTTGTACGATTCGGCGGTCGCGGTGACGTGCTCGCCCGACTGGACGTAGCTGGCGTCCCAGAGGCTGCTGATCTGCTGGTCCCCGGGGAAGGTCCAGACGAGTTGCCACGGGCTGATCGCGGTGGTGCCGGTGTTGGTGAGCACCACCTGCGCCTGGAATCCGCCGCTCCACGAATTGACCAGTGAGTACACCGCCGAACAGGACACCGGGCCAGGCGTGGAAGTGCTTGTCGGGGTTGGCGTAGGCGTTGGAGTCGGTGTGGGGGTTGGCGTGGGCGTGGGCGTAGGAGTCGGTGTGGGCGTAGGGGTAGGTGTGGGCGTCGGGGTTGGCGTGGGCGTTGTGGAAGTCGGGGTGGGCGTCGGTGTGGGGCCTGCCGCGGGAGCGCCGGTGTAGAAGGTGATCGGCTCCGCGAACTGCGATGTTCTGTTCTGGCTGTCGATCGCCTCGATCACGTACGCGTACGGCGTGTTGGCGGTGAGGCCGGTCAGCGTGTACGAGGGCGTGGTGGTGGTCGCCACCAGGCCGGTCGACGGGGCGAGTTCATAGACGCGGTAGCCGGCCAACGTGCCGGTCCCGGGCACCGAAGCTCCCCACGTGAGCGTGGCCCCCGTCGAGGTCACCGAACCGGCCGTCGGCGTGCCCGGCACGGACGGCGGCAGCGCGTCCGAGGCGGTCAGCGAGGTGTCCGGCGACGTTATGAACTGCGCGATGTTGGACGCAGGCGACGTGATGCCCTGGGTGTCGACCGCCGTCACGTAGTAGCCGTAGGGCGAGGTCCGGGTGGCCTGCAGGCTGGTGAGCGCGTAGGACGTCGAAGTCGTCGTCCCGACCAGTGTCCCCGCGGATGTGTACACGTCGTAGCTCGCGATCGGGTTGGTGCCAGCCTTGGATGCCGTCCAGGACAGCGTGGCGCCGGTCGACGTGACGGAGCCCGCCGTCAGCGTGGCTGGCGCCGACGGCGCCGTCCATGACGCCGCTCCGGGCGGATTGCCCCAGATCAGCGTGTTGCCCGAGTAGAGGGTGATGTCGCTGACAGTCACGGGGGTCGCGCCTGTCGTGGAGGGAATGCCCTGGAACGACCAGTCCTCCGCCGGGTTGTGCGCGGACGGGAAGGTGATGCGGAACTGCACCTGCGCCTGGTAGTCGTCGTTCGTGTAGTCGGCCTCGCCCACGGGCTCGATGTTGAGGTTCGCGCACGAGACTTGCACGTAGTACGTCGAGCCTGAGTACTGGGTCGGCCCGGTCGCGGGTTCGCACTGGCTGTAGGACGAGCTCAGGGTGATCTGGCTTGGTGTCTCGCCGGGATCGAGGGTGAAGTAGTAGCGGAAGCTCGCGTTCGCCATCTGCCGCGCGGGCCACGCCGACTGGTTGTTTACCAGTGCCTTGATCTCGATGAAGTTGCTGGCCTCGTTGTTGATCGCGGCCTGCACGTAGATCTGCGGCCCGTCCGGTGTTTCTGGCGCGGGGAAGTTCGCGATCGGGGTGCCGCCGTACTGCTGGCTCAGCGCGGCCAGGTCGCCGCTGAAAAGCGCGTTGTAGTCGAGCGCGCCCTCGGTGTACTGGTACTCGGACCGCACGTCCTGGAATTGGTCGTTGTCCGCTGTCGGGCCGCCTACGAGCAGCCCGTAGTCGAGATGCCGGGTCTGCGTCGGGGTGCTCAGGTTGTCGTCCCATGAGTCGTGCGCGGTGGAGTTGTGCACGTACTGCGACCAGGCGGTGTTGGTGCCGTCGTTGGTGAACCCGACCTCGTAGCTCATGTTGTTCGGGTTCTGGCCGAGGATGTAGTTGATCTGCTGGACGGCGAAGTTGTGGTACGTGGTCGCGCGCGTCGGATCGAGGTTGTTCGCGGTCAGGTAGTTGCTGAACTCGAGCGCGAGGTAGGCGGCGTTCGAGGAGTACCGCAGCGACCCCCAGGTGTTCAGGAAGGCCTCGCCGCCCGGGGAATAGCTGACTTCGCTTCCGTCAAAGCCTGTCGTCCACCAGTCCAGGTTGTCCTCGGCGTCGGTGATGTACTGCTGCTGGCCGGTGAGCTGAGCCAGCCAGACGTAGTCGGCGAAGCTGTCGTCGTCCCAGTTCACGGTCCAGTTGTACTCGTGCAGCGTGGACTGTGAGGCCAGCGGCATGTTCGCGAAGTCCGTCTCAGCCTTGGTTAGCCAGCTGGCTGTCCCGGTCGCCTTGTACAGCCAGATTTCCGCGGCCACGAGCTGCGTCCAGTAGCCGCTGAAGGAGTTGTAGAAGCCCTGTGCTGTGGTTATGCAGTTGGAGTAGTCGCCCTGGTAGGTGTCGGCGAAGGTGAACAGCGATTCAGCCTGTGACAGGAGTTCCGCCGAGTACTTCGGGTCAGCGGTCTTGAAGACGATGGACGAGGCGGCGAGCGCGGCGGACGCCTGGCCGACCAGGTCTGACCCCGCGCAGGAGGACGTCACGTCGTACGACGGCCGGACCACTGGGTTGGTCTCCGCGGGACCCCAGTACTGATGGTCGGTATTCGGGTTGGCGACCTGGCCGTAGAACGTGTCGGGTCCGGTCGCCGCGGCCACGATGTAGTCGTCGCCCCAGCGCAGGTTCTCCATCGCGATCTGGGTCTGGCCGGCGTTGCTGTAGCCAGTCGGGTAGTCGAGCAGGCTCCAGGCGAGCATGTTCATCGCCCAGGCTTCGGGCAGCCCGAACTTCACCAGATCGCCGGCGTCGTGATAACCACCGGTCAGGTTCACCCCGTTGTCTGAGCCGTCGGACAGGTCCGAGTCACCGCGCCAGTCCACCTCGTTGTCGGGCGGGAGCTGGCCGGAGCGCTGGGCCTCGTAGAAGAACATCGAGTCCTGGAGCGCCTGGCTGTAGTCGAACGCGCCGGTCGTCGACGGCGTTGACGCGTGCGCGGCACGCGGCACGGCAATGGCGGTCAGCAGGCCGAGCCCGAGCCCGAGCGCTGCCACGCCCGCGGCGGTCCGGCGACGGCTGGCCGAGCGCATGAATGAAAGTTGCATGGTTGCCTCACCCAGTGGTGCAGGTCACGGTCTGGCCGTTGTCCGCGGTCAGCGTGAACGACGTCGGTACCGCGTCGCTGTTGGTGTAGATGCCTTGCATGCCGTACGACACGCTGGAACCGGCGGGGACCGTCGCTCCCGTGTCGAAGGGGTCATGCGCGGCGACGGTCTCCCCGGACTGGCTATAGAAGGCGTCCCACAGGTTCGTGACATGCTCATCGCCGGGGTAGGTGAAGGTAACGGTCCAGCCGCCAAACGGGCTGGTGCCGGTGTTGGTTAGGGTGACGGTCGCGGTGAATCCGCCGGTCCACGAACTCTGGATGGCGTAGGTCGCTTCACACGACGGAGTCTGTGCGGCGTAGTCCGGGTAGGTCGCCATCGCGTAGGCGAGCGAGGGCACGAACGTGCCCGCCGCAGCGGCGCAGCCATCGGACTCACCTGGCGGCTTGACCCACAAGAAGGCGTCGACGTAGGAGTAGCCGGTGTTCGCGGTCGGGTCCATGCCGAGGGACACGCCTGACGGGTCGCACCACGTGTTGGCCGGGCCCGCGCCGTTACGGCTGGTGTCGATCACCAGATGCAGGCTCGAGTCGCCGATGTCGGTCAGGATCTGCTGACCGTAGTAGAGCTCGTCGTTGGTCCACTCGAAGTTGGACACGTTGGTGAAGACGCCGTTTGCGTCGGTCGTCACGTCGGCCGCCTCTAGCGCCGCGGCTTGCTGAGCGGCGGGGTTCCAGTTCGAGTGGCCACCGTCGAAGTACACCTTGGCGTTGGGGTCGTCGGTGCGGATGACATGGCCCGCGAAGGCGATCGCGCCGTCCCGCGCGCTCGCGTCCGCGCTCGACAGGCAGCTCTGGAGCGCGAGCGAGTCCGGCTCCACGAGCACGATCGCGGTCGCGCTGCCGAGCCCGGCGGCGAAGTTGGAGATCCACGTCTCGTAGTCCGCGATGGTCGGCGCGCCGCCGGCGGACGCACCGCCGCAGTCGCGGTTCGGGATTTCGTAGGCGACGAGCACCGGCACCTGGTGCACCGCCGAGGCCGCGCTGGCCAGCGACGAGACCTGGGCCTCGATGGCGGTCGGGTTGTAGGTGGTGAACCAGGTCGCCTGCGGCTGGCTGGCGATGTCCTTGGCGATCACCGGCTCGTCCGCGTTGCCGGGGTTCGCGGCCACCCACTGCGCCACGTTGGAGTTCGGGTTGACGTAAAACTGCGTGTTCGCCGCCAGGCTGCCAGTCACGGCCAGCGCGTTTGGCCCGGGCGCCGCGAGGGCGATGCCCGCGAGCACGGGGACAGCGGCCCCGAGCAGGACTAGCCGGCAGGCGCTGCGAGCAGATGTCATGAGGGGCATGGCGTCACCACCCGTCGTTCGGCGGAATGGCCTGGTTGCCGCCGTGCGCTCGCGCCAACCGCAGCGGCAGCCGGGCCGACTGTGACGCTAACCTCGCAGGCCGTCGCAACCAACCAAGCGCTGCCAGCGGGACCGTCGAACCGAGACCGCCACCGCTGTGACCAGTACAGACGCGGACGTGACCGGCAGAAGAGGACCTGGAAGTTTCATGCTCTGACCGTCGGCTGGGGCCGCCGCGGCGCATATGACGGTAACGGAAGAATAAATCGGTGACCGCCGGGTATCCGTGCAATTTCACCGTTTCTGTGCAATGTCACGAGAGCCCGCCTAGCGCGCAATTTTCATTTCATTGTCGGAGGCACTGAGACCGCACGTGCCAATGAGTGTGCATTTCGAAATATTTCGGTCATGCTAAATGATCTTTCTGACCGGGAAATCGCAGGTAGACCGGTGAATTAAGCGTCGACAACAAGGGCTGATCTCGGAGACGACCGCAGTTGTACTGGTCGAAACATGAGTGCAATAACTATCGGAGACGCCGAGCTTGCCGGAGAAGGTAGACGAGCTTATCGTGCTGATTCAAGTCGGGTTGCCGCCGGGTGCCAGTGTTGCTGCCAGGTGGTTAGGCTTACCCCTCCTTCCTTGATTCGATTCGCCGGTTTATCCGGGTGTCCGAAATGTGGTACCCGGCTTAGCGTGCAACCGCGCGCGTTTAAGCTCTGGTGCCGCAGCCTGCCTGAAGGAGGTAGCTGCACATGTCCAGTCGCGACCACACGCCACGGTCCGTGGTTCCCGACGTCCCAGGTCGTCCACCCGACGTGTTAGCACCAGCGGTCACGTCGGAACTCGAGCCGGGCCTGGGCAGCCAGCCAATGGTGGCTGCAACATCGAGGGAGACGCGGCTAGCGTATGCCAGTCAAATCGACCAGCGAGTCGTCGAACTGGCAGCCAAGTGGTTCGAGCCCGCCGCCCGAATCGCGATCTTCATCATCTACTTCTGGTTCGGGATACTGAAGCTCGTTGGACTCAGCCCGGCCACCCCGCTGGCGACAGCGCTGACCAGCCACACCATCGGAATGCAATACTTCACCGCATCGTTCCGTGCACTCGCTCTTTACGAATGCCTTGTCGGCATCCTCATCCTCATCCCGGCAATGACACGGATCTGCTTCGTGTTGATCATAATCCACATGGGGATAGTGTCGTCGCCGCTCGTTATCGTCGCGAATGTGGCGTGGACCCATCCGATGGTGCCCACGCTAGAAGGGCAGTACATCATCAAGGATCTGGCGATCATTGCCCTGGCGATAGGACTGCTGGGGCAAACGCGATCGCGAAGACGAGAGTAAGCAGTCTCTCATTGTCGCGGGGCCCGGCGGGAACGACCCGCCGCGCCCCGCCATGACATGTTGCCGAGCTAGCAGGTCATCGGGTCGTGACACAGTAGCCGCCATGCCCGCGTACATCCTGACCGGCGCTCCCGGATCGGGGAAGACAGCCGTACTGCGACTGCTGGAAACCTTCGGGTACCCGGTCGTCGAGGAAGCCGCCACGGACGTCATCGCCCTCGCCAACGCGCTTGGCTGCGAGGAACCATGGCGCGATCCTGGCTTCATCGGCAAAGTCATCGCCCTTCAGAGGCGACGACAGGATGCCGTTTTGGCCGAACCCGACGGCACCACGGTTTTCTTCGACCGCTCACCGGTGTGCACGCTGGCGCTGAGCCGCTACCTGGGTTTTGCGGCGTCGTTCCTGCTCACCCGTGAAATTGAGCGGATCCTGGCGGAGGCCACGTACGAGAGAACCGTCTTCTTCATCCGCAACCAGGGTTTTATCCGGCCTACCGCGGCAAGACGGATAAGTTTCGAGGACTCACTCGCCTTCGAGCAGGTACACGAGCAGACCTATCGTGACCTGGGATTCCTTCTCGTCGATGTGCCCGCTGGCCCGCTGGCTGACCGCGTCGCATTGGTCCGGCACAGCGCCGAGAAAGTGTGACGTTGACCACGTTTCGTCCGGCTTTGATGCAAAGTTGGGTGCACGGTATCAAACGCAATAGATTTTTGTCCAATATTTTGTAACGATTGCCGTTTTGTGCTTACTCTTCCCTGAGCAAGGCGCTCCGAAGGCTGTCTGCACCATATGCACCCCCGTGCTTCGTGCAGGCAGCCTTCCTGGTGAGCGCGACCTACTCGGGGAGGAGCCCTTTGGGCAGCCCAACCAACCCAGCACGTTCCCGTTTCAAGCGACGGCTGCCGGTCGTTGCCGTGCCGGCGCTTGTCGGCGCGGCGGCCGCGTTCGCTCTGGCCAACGCGTCGGCGTTTGGCGGTGCGCCGTCCGCCGCGCGACCGCTCGGGCATCACACGGTGACCTCGACCGCCGCCCGCACCGCCGCCCGGTCTACAGCCGCACGGCTGACGTCGACAACGCACTCGGCTGTGCGGCACAGCAGCGTGGCGAAGCACAGCAGCCCGGTGCGCGAAGTCTCCTACACCGTCAAGTCGGGTGACACGCTGAGTGACATCGCGGGGAGCCTTTACCACGATTCGCAGTACTGGCCGGTGCTCTACTGGGCCAACCACAACCAGATCCACTACGCGAACGACATCCAGGTGGGACAGGTCCTGACCGTTCCGGTCAAGCCGGCTCACGTCCCTAGCGCGCCGACGGTTGTCGCGCCCACTCCGCCGCCAAGCCAGGCGAGCACCTCGGTCCCGGCTGGCGAGCAGACGTCGACCTCGGCGCAGGCCGCTCCCGTCCAGGAGGCCGCACCCGTGACCGCCACCCCGGTGCAGTCCACGGCCGTCTCAACCGCGGGCGACGGGTCGTTCCAGTCGTGCGTCATCGAGCGTGAGTCTGGTGGCAACAGCCAGGTGATGAACTCAAGCGGCCACTACGGCCTCTACCAGTTCAGTGCCTCGACCTGGGCCGAGTACGGCGGTAACCCCGCCGACTTCGGAAACGCCAGCGCCGGCGAGCAGAACCAGGTGTTTGACAACGCCATGTCGGCGGGCGGCGCGTCCAACTGGTCGGCATACGACGGCTGCTGACCTGCTCGTTTCATTCGCGGTCGCGCGCCGCAGCGGGCGACTGTAGCCCCGCAGAGGGCTAGCAACCTCGTCACGTTCTGTCTCCAGCAGTGCTGTCGGTGATGCGTGCGCGCAGGCGGGTCGGCGGTAGATTGACCGTCGGCCCGCCGCCGCGGTCCTCCCACGCGGCGCCTCGATCGTTCGTGCGATTATGGGCTATGCGGCCTGCGGAGGGTTCGGAGCCCGCTGCCCATCGCGTGGCTCGTCGTGGTGCGGGAGGAGTTGTCTCCCGTCCTGGACTCTGGGAGCGGCTCGCGGGGACGGCGCGAGTGACGGTGGTCTCGGCGCCGGCGGGCAGCGGCAAGACGGTGCTGCTGCGGTCCTGGGTCGACGACGCCGGGGAGGCCGGGCTGGCCGACCGCGTCGCTTGGGTGACGATAGGGGCCGACGGGCGAGATCCGCACCGGTTGTGGCTGGCGGTGCTTGACGCGCTGCGTCAAACGCGCCAGGGGTCGGCACTGGTCGGTGCGTTGACGCCGGCGCCGGACCTGGACGGGTGGGCGATCGTGGAGCGGCTGCTGACCGACCTCGCGCCGCTGGAGGACACCCTGTGGCTGGTGATCGACGACCTGCACGAGCTGGGCTCGGATCAAGCGCGGCAGCAGCTCGAGCTGCTGATGATGCGCGCACCGCGGCAGCTGCGGTTCGTGCTCGCCACGCGGCATGATGTGCGGCTGGGACTGCACAGGTTGCGGCTGGAAGGTGAGCTGACCGAGATCCGCGCGGACGATCTTCGGTTCAGCCTCGCCGAGTCGCGCGAGCTACTGGAGATGGCGGGGGTGCGGCTCTCCGACCGAGCGCTGGCACTGCTGGTGGACAGGACCGAGGGGTGGGCGGCGGGCTTGCGACTGGCGGCGCTGTCCCTGGCCGGGCACCCGGATCCGGAGTGGTTCGCGGCGGAGTTCTCCGGCAGCGAGCGCACGGTGGCCGAGTATCTGCTGGCCGAAGTGCTAGACCGGCAGGGCGAGGAAGTAAGGCGGCTGCTGCTGCGGACCAGCGTTCTTGAGCGGGTCAACGGGGAGCTAGCCGACCTGCTGACCGGCGGCAGTGGCGGAGAGCGGCTGTTGCACGATCTGGAACAGACCGGAGCGTTCGTAGTAGCGGTTGACTCGGCCCGGGCGTGGTACCGCTATCACCGGTTGTTCGCCGGCCTGCTGCAGCTGGAGCTGCGACGCACCGAGCCGGATGAGGTAGCCGCCCTGCACGAGCGTGCGGCCGGGTGGCTGGCGGCGCACGGATTCGGCGTGGCAGCGGTCCGCCATGCTCTGGCCGCGCGGGACTGGGGGCTTGCCGCCAGACTGCTGGCCGACCAGTGGCCCGGCCTGCATCTGGGCGGGCAGGCCGCCACCACCCATGAGCTCCTGGTCGGCTTCCCCGCGCAGGCCCGCGCGGCTGACGCCGAGCTGGCGGTGGTGGCTGCGGCCGACGAGCTGTCCCGTGGGTCACTGGAGGCGGCGGAACGGTACCTGGAGTATGCCGAGCAGAGGGCGGCGTCGGTGCCGGAAGAACGGCGCGGGCGGGCGCGGGTGCTGCTCGGGGTGGTACGGCTGCTGGTCGCCAGGCAACGCGGGAACCCGTCGGCGGTGGCCGAGGAGGCGCGGCGGCTGCAGACGGCGGCCGAGGCCCCGGAGATGGGGCAGCCCGGCCTGGGTGAGGAGCTGCGCGCGCTGGCCCTGATCAGTCTTGGCGTCAGCGAGTTGTGGGCGGCCCCGCAGGGGGAGGCGCAGCTGCACCTCGAGCAGGGTGTCACGCTGGCGCGCCGGATCGGGCGGCCGTATCTCGAGTTCACCGGCCTGGCCTACCAGGCGATGGGTGAGCTCCCCAGGTCGTTCGCGCGGGTCGCGGAGTTCAGCGGGCAGGCCATCGCGCTGGCCAGGCGGCACGGCTGGACCGACGAGACGACCGCTGCCGTCGCTTACGTGGCGCTCGGATCCGCGCTGGCCTGGCAGGGCCGGGCCGAAGAGGCGCAGACCTGGGTCCAGCGCGCCGAACGCACCATCAGACCGGACGCGGAACCCGTGGCGGCGCTGGCGGTTTGCTACCTGCGCGGGATCCTGGAGCTGGCGCGCGGCCGGAACGCCGACGCGCTGGCCGCGTTCCAGGCCACCGAGCGGCTGGCCGGGCGGCTGGCCGCACCGTACCTGCTCGTCACGCGGGCAAGGGCGCTGCGGCTGCATACCCTGGTGCGCCACGGCGAGACCCAACGAGCTGAGGAAGCCCTCGCCGCCCTGGGCGACGGCGACCGCGACCGCGGCGAGATGCGGATCGCCGCCGCGGGGCTGTGGCTCGCCGAGGACGACCCGGACGCGGCGATCGCGGAGCTCGCGCCCGTCGTCGGCGAGTCCGCTCCCGTCACCCGGCCGACCTGGCTGGTGCATGCTTTCATGCTCGAAGCGATCGCGCGGGACGCGCTCGGCGACCTGGCCGCCGCCACGCGGGCCGTGGAGCACGCGCTCGATCTGGCCGAGCCCGACGGCGCGCTGGCGGTTTTCCTCCTCTATCCCGCCCGGGACCTACTTGAGCGCCACGCCCGGCAGCGCACCGCGCATGCCGCCCTGCTCGCTCAGATCCTCGACCTGCTGGCCGGAGCGACGCCCAGAGGCCCATCCGCCGTGGACCGCCCCCAGCCGCTGCTCGAGCCGCTCAGCGTCAGCGAGACCCGCGTATTGCGCTACCTGCCCACCCACCTGTCAGCGCCGGAGATCGGGGCTGAACTGTCGGTCTCCACAAGCACTGTCAAGACCCACATGCGCAACCTGTACGCCAAGCTCGGCGCGCATAGCCGGGCCGAAGCGGTCCAGCGCGCCCGCGCCCTGAGCCTGCTAGCACCGTCCCGGGGCTAAGCGTCGTCAACAATCATCCGAATCGTAGGTTGGCCCCTCATCCTGAGGCCGTCCAGGCTCCTAAGGGAGAGCACGCTGGAGTAGGAGGAGTTTTGGGATGGGGCAGCCGCGGTGGTACGAGATCTCGGTACGCGGTCACCTGGGCGACACCATGCGCTCGGCCTTCCCCGACCTGCGGGCTGAGCCACGGGGAGCCGACACGGTGCTTACCGGAGTGCTCACGGACCAGGCCGCGCTGCACGGCGTGCTCGCCGATATCGAGGCCCTCGGGCTCGAGCTGCTCGAAGTCCGCCGCTTGCCGCACGGATGAGTCGCGTGCCACTCACTGCGAAGCCGGGGGTCGAATCCTCCGGATCGTACGAGGTGCGTTCATCCGTTCAGGCATGAAGCTTGGTGTCCTGATGAGGAATCGCCTGACCCGCAAGAGAGGACGGGAGCGCAGAAATGCTTTCGATGAGGGCGCTGGAGTGCCTGGTCACCATTGTGGACCACGGGTCGCTGACGAAGGCGGCGGCTGTCCTGCACATGTCGCAGCCCGCGTTGTCGCATCAGATCGCCGCCATCGAACGGGAGGTGGGGACCCCGGTCATCGAGCGGTTGCCGCGGGGAATCAGGCCGACCGCGGCCGGGCTGGCCGTCGCGGCGGAGGCGCGCGTCGCACTGGCCGCGGCGGACAGGGCCGTGGTCGCCGGCAAGAGGGTAGGGGCCGGGACTGGCGGGCGAATCCGCATCGCGTGCGCGGAGACGATGACGGCATGGGTCCTGGTGCCGGTGCTGCGTGGCTGGCGGCGCGGGTTCCCCGACGTCGAGCTGGATGTGAAGGAGTACACCAGCGCGGACAAGATGCTCGAGGTGCTGGCCGGCGGCGAAGCGGACATCATCGTCGGGCCGCGGCCGACGAGCACCGATGAGCACACCGAGGTACTAGGCAGCGAGGAGAACGTGGTGGTTGCGTCTCCCGAGCACCGGTTCGCGGACCTGCCCGCCGTGCCGCTGGCCGAACTGTCCTGCGAGCCGTTCGTGCACTACAACCCTGGTAACGGTTTTGGTGTGTGGGTCGACCAGCTCGCGGCCAGGCGCGGGGTGGTGCTGCCGCGACCGGTCTTGCGCACCGGGAGCCCGCGCACGGCCGCGCAGCTGGCCGCCGCGGGCATGGGGGTGACGATCGTGCCCTTCTCCGCCCTCACCCCCAGGCCGGACGGCACTATAAGGTCGCTTGACCCGCCTGAGCTGCGCGACGTGGTCGCCATCGTCGCCGCGCCGCACGATGACCTGCTTCGGCGGTTCGTCCGCGACTTGAAGCGGCGCGGTCTTCCAGAATCACGCATCGGCGCGCCAGGCTCCGACCGCCCGGCGATGATGCCGCGCGACTCGTACGCGGTTTCCGCACACGCGTGGAGCGCACCATGACCGCCGCGGGTTGACCGCGATGAAGATCATCAGACAGGCCGGGTTCGCGCACCGGCGCAGCCGGCCTACCTGTGACGGGTCGGACAAGAACTCTGCCGCCTGCGTGGCGATGAATGCCAGCAGCGGATTCCCGCCGTACTCGCGATGCCAGCGCGTCCGCGCGCGAAGCCCTGTCGCGGTCAGCTCCAATCGCGTGCTGGCCGGCGCCGACCGCATGAAGAGGTTGAGGTCGGACACCGCCGCGGTCGGCACCGGGCGGCTGTCCATCAGTGCCTCGATCATGTCCCGCAACGCCAGGCGCAGCCGGCGCACGGCCGTGATGTCCGGCAGGTCTCCACCCGGCACGCGCGCTCGCTCAACCCGCCACCAGGCCTGCGCGCCGAGATCCGCCGACAGGAGATCGTCATGCTTGGGCGATCCGGGTGCCGCCACGGTATTGATGAGATCCACGGCGACGACAGGCTCGCCGATAACGACGAACCGGCTGCGGCCGCGGGCACCGGCCGCCGTGTCGGAAATGCAGATATTAGAGATTTCGATAAGTGCCATGAATTCTTCGAAACCTTCAGTCTCTTGCGGCGGGCATAAGTAACATGTCAGGCTCGTTCGTAAGCATTAGAAGTAACCTGAGAACTGGTGTCTACCGCAGCCTCTATGAGGGTAACAGTCACCATGGCCAGCGTAAAGCGCGAAATGCTTAATTCGCCACTCAGGCTCAATCGGCAGCGCTATAGGGGAGAATGTGATGCCTTCACTGAAAGACAAGACGGTACTCATCATCGGCCGCGGCAGCGGGATCGCACGCGCCATCGCCCTGGCCGTCAGCGACGACGGAGGCCGGGTCATCGTCGCCGGACGGCAGCCCGACGATCTGGCCGGCTCGTATCGCGGCACGGATATCCGCGCTGAGCGGGTCGACGTCACGGATGAGTCCTCGATCGCCGCGCTAGCAGACCGGATCGGGACCCTCGACCACGTGGTATCCACCGCTTCCGCCCGCGCCCGCGGCGGTTACCACGACCTGACCGCGAACGTGGTGAATGCCTCGTTCGGCACGAAGGTGACCGGACCCCTGCTACTGGCCAAGCACTTCGCGGGAAACCTCGCACCAGGCGGCTCGTTCCTGTTCATGTCGGGAGCGACCGCACTGAAGCCGGCTCCTGGCATGCTCGCGGTCGCCGCCACCAACGCCGCCGTAGACGCCATCACCGCCGGTCTGGCTGTCGAGCTCGCTCCGATCAGGGTCAATGCCATCGCGCCGGGAACGATCGACACCGGGGCGTACGACGCTCTCGGCGACGAACGGAAGGCGGCGCTGTTCAAGGCCCGGTCGAAGACTAACCCCGCCCGTCGAATTGGCACGGTCGACGACATCGCGGCCGCGGCGCTGGCGGTCCTGACCAATGGATTCCTGACCGGGGCATCAATTCCCGTCGACGGCGGCGAACACCTCGTCTAACGAAAGAGGTTCCTGACATGGCCGTGATGACCGGCTACTCATCCTCGGAAGCACCCGGGAGGATGACACCGGGTGAGCGATCGGCCAGCCGAGAGGTCATGCGCGGACGCGCGGCCGAGCAGAGGATCATCCGCAACGTGCTGCTGCGCGCTCGGCAGGGGGCGGGCAGCGTTGTGCTTGTGGACGGAGAGCCGGGTATCGGCAAGTCCATGCTGCTTCGCGAGGCCACCGACGAGGCAGCGGACCAGGGCCTTTCGCTCGCCGTGGGAGCAGCGGACCAGCTAAGCCAGGAGATACCGTTCTTCGGTCTGCGCGCGGCTTTGTCCGCACCGTTCGCGGGGCTCGCCCCTGACCACGCCGATGCGGTGGAATGGTGGATTACCGAGGCGCGAGCGCACCTGGAAGAGCGGGCCGCGGCGGCGCCGGTGCTGGTATGCCTCGACGACCTGCACTGGGCCAGCCCAGCCACGCTGGCCGTGCTGCGGGCGCTGCCTCGAGAGCTGAAACGGCACCAGGTCGTGTGGCTCCTCGCCCGGTCAAGCACACCCGCCCGCGACGCGGACCACATGTTCGGCCTGCTGGAGCGGGACGGCGCCGCCCGGGTCACGCTGGCTCCGCTGGATCGCGATGCGGTTGCGGGCATGCTCACCGACGCGTTCGGCGCACCGCCAGACCAGGCCCTGTCCGACCTGGCTCGCTCGGCCGCGGGGAACGCCTCGCTGGTAGCCGAACTAATCGCCGGCCTGCGTGACGATCACGCCGTGCGTGTCACGGGGGGGCAGGCTGTGCTCGCGTCGGCCGGGCTGCCGCGGCGAATCCACCGCCTCGCGCAGCAGCGGCTCGATGGTCTCGGCCAGCAGGCCCGGCAGCTGCTGGAGACGGTGGCTGTCCTCGGGCCGGCATTCCGGCTTGAGGACGCGGCAGAGATGCTCGGTGAGACGCCGGCCATGTTGCTGCCCGCGGTCGAGGAGGCGATGGACGCCGCGATCATCACCGCCGCGGAACACACGTTCACCTTCCGGCACCCGCTGCTGCACCGCGCTGTCGGCGAGATGATCCCGCGGCCGGCGTCGAAGGCGCTGCACCGTCAGTACGGCGAGATCCTGCTCACCAGGGGTGAGCCGGCGGCCCGGGCCGCCGGCCACCTCCTGCTCGCAGCGCATCCTGGTGACCCGGCGTCGCTCGCCGGGCTGGATCAAGCGGCAGCGCGAACGCTGCGCCCGGCCCCGCAGACCGCAGCCAATCTCGCGCTGCGCGCGCTGGAGCTGACATCCCCTGACGATCCGGCCGCGCTGTCCCGCGCGGTGGCCGCCGCCGAAGCCCTGACCGCGGCGGGCCGACTGGACCAGGCCGCCAGGATCACCCAAGACCTGCTAGCCAAACCGCTACCGCCGACGGCCGAGAACCGGGTGCGATGCGCCCTCTCCTCGATCCTGTGCGCGAGCGGCGAGGTGCAGGCCGCGGCCGACCAGGCCCAGCTGGTACTCACCCGGCCGCGGCTGCCGGGCGACCTGCTGGACCGGGCCCTGACCGCGCACCTGCAGGCGTTGGCCGGGCTGCGCGACAAACTCGCCGGTCCGGCGGCCGACTGCGCGCTCACCGGCCGCGGCCACAACAGCGGCGTCACGTCGGCGGCCCTGGTTACCCGCGCGGTCATCGCCTGGGACGACGGCCAGATCGACGACAGCCTTGAGCTGTTGCGCGATGCCGCCCGCCGCGATACCGGGCTCCGCCCCGATGCCCGCGACGTCCAGCCGTTGCTCACGCTCGCCGCGGCCCTCGTCGACCTCCGCGAGCTTCAGCAAGCCGATAGCATCGTGCGGGCGGCGGACCACCCGGCGCTTGACGGCATTCCAGCCCAGGCGGCGTTGTCCATCGTGCGGGGTCGTATCCACCTGGCCGTCGGCCGGCTTGCCGAGGCCGCCGCCGAGGGCCACGCCGCCGCGGACATCGCGAGGAGTCTCGGCGCGCACGGGTACGCGGCGACCGCGCACAGCCTGCTGAGCGTGATCGAACTGCGGCGCGGTGACATCGCGGCCGCGGCCCGGCACCTGGCCTGCCGTCCGGCCGCGAACCCGCAGTTCGCCGACGTCTATGCCCGCCCTGAAGCCGCAATGGCCCAGGCGCAGGTCACGGAGGCGCGCGAGGGACCGGCCGCCGCCTTGGGGTACCTGCGGCAGCTCCAAGCCGATCTGGACGCCCGGCCCGGAACCTTGCTTGGCGACCCCGCTCTGGCGGCTTGGCTGGTTCGCACCGCGCTCGCGGCCGGGGATGACGAGCTGGCCGCGAATGTCGCTCGCATCGCCCGGGCGCTCGCGGACGCCCACCCGGGATTCCCGGCACTGGCCATGGCCGCCACGCACAGCCAGGGGCTGGCCAGCCGCGATCCGGCCCGCTTGGCCCAAGCCGCCACGCGGCACCCAGACCCGTGGGCCAGGGCCTCAGCCGCGGAAGACCTCGGCGTCCTGCACGGCGGGCTCGGCGGGCAACGCGACAAGGACGCGGCGATCCACCACCTGAAGGAAGCGCTCGACGGATACCGTCAGGTGGGCGCCGACCGCGACCAGGCCCGCATCCGGCAGCGGCTGCGTCGGCTCGGCATCCGCCGCCGCCACTGGGCCGCCCCCGCTGCGCGGCCCCTCACCGGATGGGACAGCCTGACAGAAACCGAGCAGGCCGTGGCCGGGTTTGTCGCCGAGGGACTGAACAACAACCAGGTTGCCGCCCGCATGTACATCAGCACCCACACCGTGGCCCACCACCTGCGTCAGGCCTTCCGCAAACTCAGCATCACCTCGCGAGTCGAACTCACTCGCATCGTGCTCGAGCAGGCTGCTGAGCAGGTCGCGGACCGGGGCCGCGGGCCCGGCACCGCTGTCCGATCTGACGATGTGCGATCGGCTCGCCACGGCGAGGCTGGGAAGTGAGCAAGCAGCAGGGTAGCCCGCTGCGTACCCAGCCGAAAGGAAACGTTGGAATGAGCATCAACTGGCTCGAGGGCATGGATCACGACACCACGACGGAGGGATCCGGTCGGCCGAGGGCCATGCCCGTGTTCGCCGGGCAGAAGCTGGTGGTCGTCGGCGGCAGCAGCGGGATGGGGCGGCAGACGGCCGCCGATGTCGTGGCCGCCGGTGGCAGCGCCGTCATCATCGGCCAGGACCCCGACAAGGTCGACGACACGGTCAAGGCACTAGCCGAGAACGGCTCCGCCTACGGCATCACCGCCGACCTGTCCGACCGGGGCCAGGTGGACCGGGTCCGGCAGCAGCTAGCCGACGAGCACGCCGACGCCACCCTGCTGGTCAACGCGGCCGGGGTCTTCGTCCCCACGCCCTTCCTCGATCATGACGGCGCCGCCTACGACGCCTACTTCGAGCTAGACAGGGCTATCTTCTCCTCACGCAGACGGTGGTCCGCGGCATGGTCCAGGGCGGCCGCGGCGGGTCGATCGTGAACATCGGCAGCATGTGGGCCCACCAGGCCATCGGGGCCACGCCGTCGTCGGCCTACTCGGCGGCGAAGGGCGGCTTGCACGCGCTGACCCGCAACCTGGCCCTGGAACTCGCCCAGTACCAGATCCGGGTCAACACCGTCGCTCCGGCCGTCGTGGCTACTCCGATCTACGAGAAGTTCGTGCCCAAGGACAAGCTCGAGGCGACGCTGCACAGCTTCGACGCGTTCCACCCGCTCGGCCGGACCGGCACCGTCCGCGATGTGGCCAACACCGTCACGTTCCTGCTCTCCCCCGCCACCAGCTGGGTGACCGGGGCCATCTGGGACGTCGACGGCGGCGTCATGGCCGGGCGCAACTGAGCACCCCCATCCCGCCCGTGCGCCGGCCCGTCCCGGCGCACGGGCACGTCCCGTCTATAACCGTCCTTAGGAGGACACGATGGCAGTGATATGGGACCCGGTGACCCGGGATAACGTAGTGCGCGCGCTCAAGGAATATGACCGGCTCGGGCCTGAGGGATTCTTCTCGGCACACGGTTTCGCACCCACCACGACCTACGATCTGGTCTGGGACGAACGCCGCTACCCGCCGAAAGCCATCTTGGGCACCGCCTATGAGTTCGCCACCGGCCAGCGCCTTGCTTCCGGTGACTTCGAGGGCGGCAAGAGCGGTGCCGTCAAGGTGCTCGGAAATCTAGGATTCACCGTCGAGCCGCGACGGCCAGCCGGCCAACGCTTATCCGGCGAATCGCGGGCGCGAGTCGCACCTTACGTACCTGACTCGATCGTCCTGACCACGGAATTCGTGCTTGACGAAGGGCGCCTGTGGCGGCGGTATCGGGACGCCTACGATCCGGTGAGAGCGGATGGGGCGGTAGCGGGCCCGAAAACGGGCGTGGTCCTCACAGGTCCAGGGCTGGCGGTGCGGT
>DATMKQ010000281.1:0-3531 GCA_035571275.1 Trebonia sp. | reverse complement strand
CGGGCATCGACCCGGTGATCAGCACCGAGCCGATCGCCGAGGACGTGTCCCGGTACACCGAGGCCATCGCCGCCGCCCGGCAGCAGGCCGACGTCGTGCTGGTGCTCAACCACTGGGGCTACTCGTCCCGGCTGGAGATCTTGCAGGACTATGAGCTGCGGCTGGCCCGGGCCGGCATCGACAGCGGCGCCGACGCGGTGCTGTGCTGCCACCATCACAGCCTGCGCGGGATCGAGTTCCGGAACGGCAAGCCGATCTTCTACGGGCTCGGCACGCTAGTCCACCATCTGAGCACGCTGTACCCGCCGAGCGAGGCGGAGCTCGACCGGCGGCGGCGGAAGTTCGGCGCCCAGGCGCACATCCCCGATCCCGCATTCCCGCTGTTCCCGTTCCATCCCGACGCCCGGCAGACCGGCCTGGCGGTGCTGGACGTCAGCCCGGACGGCATCGTCGCGGTCGGCTTTGTGCCCGCGCTGATCCACGCGGACGGCAGCACCGAGCCGTTGCGGCCAGGGGACCAGCGCGCCGCCGACGTGCTGAGCTACCTGCGGCGGATCACCGCCGACCGGGGCTTCACCACCACGCTGCGGCCAGCGGAGCGGCACGGTTACCTGATGGCGGTGGCCGAGCCAGGCCCGCAGCCAGAGGCCGCTCCCGGCCAGGCAGCGGCCGTGCTGGCCCGATGAGCATGCGGGGGCAGGCCGTGGCGTCGCAGGGCCATAAGGGGCACGGAACGGCGGAAGCCCCCGCAGGGGAGGCCGGCATGATCACGACCGCCCTGGACCCGGTCACCTTCGAGGTGATCCGGCACCGGCTGTGGGCGATCAACGACGACCAGGGCCGGATGGCGGCGCGGATGTCGGCGTCGCCGACCGTCTTCGACGCCTACGACTTCAACTCCGCGCTGATCACCGCCGACGGCCGCGGGCTGTACACCGGCGTGTACATCATGCACCACGGATCCACCCTCGACGGGTTCGTGCAGCGCGTGCTGAAGGCCTGGCCGGCGGACAACATCCGCGAAGGCGACATGTTCTTCACCAACGACCCATGGTGGGGGGCGCTGCACGCCAACGACGGCATCCTGGCCATGCCGATCTTCCACCGCGGGGCCCTGGTGGCCTGGTCCGGCGTGGTGATGCACGACACCGACGTGGGCAGCCCGGTTTCGTCGAGCTTCGTCGTCGGCGCGCGGGACCGCTTCGGCGAGGCCCCGCTGTACCCGGCGATCAAGCTGGTGGAGAACTTCGTCATCCGCGAGGACATCGAGCGGGTCATACTGCGCAACAGCAGGACCCCGGCCGACAACGCGCTGAACATGCGCGCCCGGGTCGGCGCGCTCACCGCGACCCATCACCGGATCAACGAGCTGATCGGCGACTACGGGCTGGACGCGTTCCTCGCCGCCGCCGAAGGCATCCTCGATTACGTGGAGCGGGTGCTGCGGCGCCGGCTCGCGGAGATCCCCGACGGCTGGTGGTTCGCCCAGGGGTACCTCGACCACGACGGCGTGACCCCCAGCGTCTACCCGATCCGCTGCCGGGTGGTGAAGACCGGCGAGCGCCTGATCTTCGACATGTCAGGCACCGCGGCGCAGGCGCCGGGCCCGATCAACTGCGCCCGGCCGGCCATGGAGGGCGCGGTTGTCGGTGTCGTGCTCACGTTCTTGTGTTTCGACATGCCGTGGTCGACCGGCGCGGTGCGGAACGTGATCTCGATCGAGTCGGCGGAAGGCACGGTCAACAACGCGACCGGTGCGGCCGCGGTGAGCATGGCCTCGATCATGGGCACGCTGTCCACCCAGGACGTGGTGGCCAGCGCGTTCGCCAAGATGCTGCTGTGCTCGCCGCGCTACCGGTCCGAGGCGCAGGCGACCTGGGCGCCCGGGATCAACAGCGGCCGGGTCATCGTTCCTGGCGCCGACGGCGAGCCGAGCATCATGCGGATGCCGGACTCCTTCGGCGGCGGCGGCGGCGCGCGCAGCATCGGTGACGGCATCGACAGCGGCGGGATCTTCCACGCGATGGGGTCGCGCATCGCCAACGCCGAGACCATCGAGGCCCGCGGCGCCCTGCTGCAGGTGTACCGGCGCGAGGTCCCCGACAGCGGCGGGCCGGGGCGCTATCGCGGGGGGGTCAGCATCGAGTTCGCGGCCGCGGTGCACAAGGCGGCGGGCGCGGCCACCTTCAACTCGACCGCCTCGGGCGTGGCCGCGCCAGCCGGCCGCGGCCTGGCCGGCGGACTGCCCGGCGCCGCCTCGTCCAATCTGGTGCTGCGCGACTCGGACCTGTGGCAGCGCCTGGGCGCCGGCCGCACGCCGACCGATCCGGCCGACGTCGCCGCCGCCCGCGCGGACGTCAGGGAAGCCAAGTCGCTGACCGAGCTGGCCGCGCATGACTTCGTGATCAGCGTGCTCGGCGGCGGCGCCGGCTACGGCGACCCGCTGCGCCGCGATCCCGCCCTGGTCGCCCGCGACGTGGCGGAGGGGCTGGTCTCGCCGGTCATGGCCCGCATGGCCTACGGCGTCGTGCTCGCGAACGGCGCGCCTGACGCCGCGGCGACCGAGGCGGCACGCGCCGCGACGCGAAAGGTCCGGCTCGCCCAGGCCCGCCCGGTGACCGCGGGCCTCGCCGCCAGCGTGGCGGAGGGCGAGGTGCTCCACCCCGTCGCGGACGCGGTGGAGGTCGTGTCCGCCCCCGGCGGCAGCGTCATCCGCTGCGGCGTGTGCCACCGCGGCCTCGGTCCCTACGACCAGGACTACAAGAAGGCGACGGTGATGCGCGAGTCGCCGCTCACCGCCGCCAGTCCGCTCAACCGGCACTGTGACCTGACCCGCTTCGTCCTCCGGGAGTTCTTCTGCCCGGGCTGCGCGACGTGCCTGGTCGTCGATGTCCAGGATCACGACGAACCGGTGCTCGACGAGAGCGCCTTCACCCCGAACGGAGGCCAGCGTGCCTTATCGCATCGCTGTTGACATCGGCGGAACCTTCACCGACTGCGTGGTGGTCGACCAGCAGGGCGAGCGGACCGTCTCCAAGGCGCTCACCCGGTACGGCGCGCTGGACGAGGGAGTCATCGAGGCCGTAGCGCTCAACGCGCGGCAGCTCGGCCTGTCCGAGTCGGAGCTGCTGGCCGACACCGAGCTGTTCGTGCACGGCACCACGCAGGCGACGAACGCGCTGATCACCCATGAGGGGGCACTGGTCGGGCTGATCACTACGGCCGGGCACGAGGACGTGCTCAGCATCGGGCGGGTGTACTCGAAGATCGCCGGCCTGACCGAACGGGACCTCGTGCACTCGTCCCGGCTGGCCAAGCCGAAGCCGATCGTGCCGCGCAGGCTGATCCGCGGCATCAACGAGCGGATCGACCGGGACGGCGATGTCGTGGCGCCGCTATCCGACGACGAGGTCGTCGCCGCGATCAGGGCCCTGGTCGCGGCGGGCGTCGAGGCCATCGCCGTCTCGTTCCTGTGGTCGTTCGTCAACGACGCGCACGAGCAGCGCGTCAGGCAGTTGCTCGCCGAGCACG
>DATMKQ010000280.1:0-14338 GCA_035571275.1 Trebonia sp. | reverse complement strand
GGCCAGGAAGACGGGGGCGTCCGGGCCCAGGTCGCGGACCGCTAGCAGGTCCGCCGGGTCCGGCTCGGAATCGCTGACAACCGCGGCTGCTTCGAGGAGTTCCGCGCCGCTGGAGGCAGCCATCGCCACCGCGAGCCGCAGCGCGGACAGCCGCAGCGACGGGAGCGCCACCGAAGCCGCCGTGTAGGTCCGGCCGGTGTCGTCGCGCACGGCGGCGCCCTCGGGCGCTGACGTGCGAGCCCGGGTCGACCGGGCCAGCGTGACAATCTTCTGATCTTCCGGGTCGAGCCCGCCCTCACGGATCGCTTCGGTCACGCGGACGAGTGTACGGGAGCGGAGTCAGCACGCCTCCGTTCGGGATAATGGGTGTGAATTTGCTTTCTGGTCGGGCCGGTCTTCGAGTCGCTCGACCAGGACGGTGCCGAGCTTGTTCCGGCGGCCGGCCGGGTTCTCGGCGGTTAGCCGCAGGCCCGCCACGGTCGCTTCGGCGCCCGCGATGGGGACGCGGCCGAGTTCGTGGGCGAGCAGGCCGCCGACGGTTTCGACGTCTTCCGCGTCCACCGTCACGCCGAACTGCTCTTCCAGTTCCGTCACGGGGAGGCGGGCGGTGACCCGCGCGGTGCCGGGGGCGAGCCATTCCACCGGCGCCAGCTCGGTGTCGTACTCGTCGGCGATCTCGCCGACGATCTCCTCGAGGATGTCCTCGATCGTGACGAGTCCGGCCGTGCCGCCGTACTCGTCGATGGCGATCGCTACGTGAATCCGCTGGATCTGCATCTGCCTGAGCAGTTCGTCGACCGGCTTGCTCTCAGGAACGAAGGTCGCGGGGCGCATGACCGCGTCGATCCGTTCGGTCAGGCCCGAGTCCGGGTGTTCGTGCTCCCAGGCCACGATGTCCTTGAGGTAGATGATGCCCACCACGTCGTCGGTGTTGTCGCCGACCACGGGGATCCGCGAGAAGCCGCTGCGCAGCGCCAGCGAGAGCGCCTGATCCAGCGTCTTGTCGCGCTCGATGAACACCATGTCCGTGCGGGGCACCATGACCTCGCGCACGATCGTGTCGCCGAGTTCGAACACCGAGCGGACCATCTCACGCTCCCCTGGCTCGATCTCCGGGCGCCCCTCGATGAAGTCGACCAGGCCGCGCAGCTCCGACCGGCCGGCTATCTCCTGGTCACCGCTGCGACCGCCGCCCAGGGGCAGCACACCCGTCATGGCGTCGAGCAGTCTGGGCAGCGGCCCGAGCATGCGGTACAGCGGGCGGAGCAGCCGGGTCGCCGTGCGCGTGGCCCGCTCGGCGCGGTCCTTGCCCATGGCGCGCGGTCCGACCCCAACGAATACATAGCGCGCGACGAGCAGCGCGCCGACGGCGGGGAGGAACACCTGCCAGCCGCCGCCGAGCCAGTGCGCGAACGCAAGCGTCGCCAGGACCGTCGCCGATACTTCGGCACAGACTCGCAGCAGCGTCAGCAGGCTGCCGTACCTGGCCAGGCCGTCGGCGTCGACCCGGGACATGGCGGCCTGGGCGCGCGCGCACCAGCCTGCGACCAGAATCAGCACGACCGCCGCAACCAGGAGCCAGCCTGCGGGCGACATCAGTCAGGCCCCCTACACCTTCCCCCGGGGGTTCGGGGGGCGGACAGCACCTCCGAGCGCGAGGGGATCCCGGGGGGGCGTCCCCCCGGGGCAGCAGAGCCCTCGCGCCATGCCTTGAGCAGCTCGGCCTGCAGGCCGAACATCTCGGCTTCCTCCTCGGGATCCGCGTGATCGTAGCCGAGCAGGTGCAAGATCCCGTGCACGCAGAGCAGTTCGAGTTCCTGCTGCGCGGAGTGGCCCGCCTGCCGCGCCTGGGCGGCCGCGACCTGTGGACACAGCACCACGTCGCCGAGTAGCCCGGGCTCCGTGGCCGGGTCGTCGCCGCTGGCCCTGCTGCCGCGCGCGCCGCCCATCGACGGAGGCCGGAGCTCGTCCATGGGGAAAGACAGCACGTCGGTCGGGCCCGGCTCGTCCATCCACTTCACGTGCAGGTCGGTCATGGCGACTTCGTCGACGAGCAGCACGGAAAGCTCGGCGAGCGGGTGTATCCGCAGCTGATCGAGCACGAACCGCGCGACAGAGGCGAGTGCCACCTCGTCGACCGCGACCCCCGATTCGTTGGCGATTTCGATGGTCAACCTGGCCGCCCCGTTCCTGTCGTCAGTGGCCGCCGCGGCGACGAGGCGGCTGGCTGCCCGTCCGCGCCTGGGCGGTCGCGCTGTCAAAGCGTTCGTACGCGTCAACGATCTTCCCCACCAGCTTGTGCCGCACCACGTCTTGGCTTGTCAGCTTGGAGAAGTGGATGTCGGGAATGCCGTCGAGAATGTCCTGCACCACGCGCAGCCCGCTCGTCTGCCCGGCCGGCAGGTCAACCTGGGTGACATCGCCGGTGACGACCATCTTGGACCCGAAGCCGAGCCGGGTGAGGAACATCTTCATCTGCTCGGCCGAGGTGTTCTGCGCCTCGTCGAGGACGATAAACGAATCATTGATCGTTCTTCCCCTCATGTACGCCAGAGGGGCGATCTCGATGGTGCCCGCGGTGGTGAGCTTGGGGATCGAGTCGGGGTCGACCATGTCGTGCAGCGCGTCGTACAGCGGCCGCAGGTAAGGGTCGATCTTCTCGTACAGCGTGCCGGGCAGGAAGCCGAGCCGCTCTCCGGCCTCGACCGCCGGCCGGGTCAGGATGATCCGGTTGACCTCCTTGGCCTGCAGCGCCTTGACCGCCTTGGCCATCGCGAGGTACGTCTTGCCCGTTCCGGCCGGCCCGATCGCGAACACGATCGTGTGCTTGTCGATCGCGTCCGCGTAATGCTTCTGGTTCAGCGTCTTCGGCCGGATGGTCCGGCCGCGGGAGGACAGGATGCCCTGCGTCAGGACGTCCGCTGGCCGCACGCCGTGCTCGGCGCGGAGCATCGCCGCCGCTCGTTCCACGGCGTCGGGCGACATCTCGGTGCCCGAGCGCTGCAGTTCGAGAAGCTCGTCGAACAGCTTGGCGACCAGCGCGGCCTCGGCCGGCGGTCCGGACACGGTGATCTCGTTGCCGCGGACGTGAATATCGGCGTTGAACTCGCGCTCGATGACGTGCAGGAGCTCATCCCCGGTTCCGAGCAAGCCGACCATTGAATGGTCATTGGGAATGACGATGCGTATCTGGGAACCTGGAAGGTCGCTGCGAGTGTCTGTCAATTCACTTCTCTCGAAGGTCGCCGGGGGAGCACCCGGCGTCGAACGGCGACCGCGTACTGCGGCCGGTTTGCCCGGTCGGTCCGGTTCGGTGGGTTTGTTCGGCTAGCCGGGCGGCCATGTCATCGACCGGCCGCCGAGCACGTGCGCGTGCGCGTGCGCCACGGTCTGGCCGCCCTCCCGCCCGGTGTTGAACACGACCCGGTAGCCGCTGCCGTCGATTCCCTCGGCGACGGCGACCTGATGCGCCTGTCCGACAAGCTCGTCGAGCAGACCACCGCCCGCTTCGGCCAGCGCCGCCACGTCCGGGTAGTGATCCCGGGGGATCACCAGGACATGAGTCGGCGCCTGGGGGCTGATATCGCGGAAGGCGAGAGTCCGCTTTCCGTCAAGCACGATCGTGGCCGGGATGTCTCCCGTCGCGATCGCGCAAAACAAGCAGTCAGGCACATCACGATCATAGTGGCCCGGTGCGGCCTTCTGCTGCAGCACCTCGCACGGGCTGTGCGGCACCCCGCCGTCCGGCCGCGGCGGGAGGGGGCTAGTGTGACGATCGGTGGCCGGGTCCGTGTCCGCTATCTCCCGATAATTAATTCACGTCGGCGTTACGTATATCGATCCAGCGTCACCCGACGGGGCTTATGTTACCGGGTTGATTCCAACGGGGGGGTATCCTCGGCCTACCACGATCGATATTCTTGTCTTTCCGCAATCCTTCGGCGGTTTCTGGGGTGGAGTTACCGAATGTGGGATCGGCAGTGGAAGAACGTCGCGGAACCTGGTAAGAGGTTCCGCCCGATGATGCAGAAGCGGTACGGGCGTGGGCGGTGAACCAGTGAACACCGTCGTAGACGGGGGGGAATCCGCGGGGGCTGTCTTCGACGGCCCTGCCCAAAGTGCTGCTGCCTTGGCCGCTGGCCAAGTTCTGGACACGACTTCTGTCGATGTCCTCCAAGGGTCGCAGGTGCCGAATGTCCGGGATGGGGACAACGGTTCGACCATTCAGGACGCGCTCGCGACACCGAACGATACATTCCCGAACGAAGTCGGATCACTACCGGCCGCACACGGTGAACCTCCGGAGGCAGATGCGCGTCCTATCAACGTGACGGAAACGCTCGCAGCGAGCGCACTGATTCCCGAGGTACGTGCAGCACCTTCCGTCTGGGATGCTGACCGGGTTGTTACCGAGATTTATCACGGTGAGTACAAGTCGCTAGTTCGGCTTGCCGTGCTACTCGTCCACGACGTGCCGACCGCCGAAGAGGTCGTGCAGGACGCGTTCGAGGCAATGCACACGGCTTGGCGGCGACTGCGTGATTCCGAAAAGGCGCTGTCATATCTGCGACAGGCAGTCGTCAACAAGTCACGCTCGGTGCTGCGGCATCGAACGGTCGTGGACAAGAACGCGCCGAAGCCCGCCCCTGACGAGCCAAGCGCGGAACACGGAGCTCTGGCGCTCATCGAGCGCTCGGCTGTCGTGGCGGCGCTGCGCATGCTGCCGGACCGGCAGCGGGAAGCAATCGTGCTGCGGTACTACGCTGACCTGTCCGAAGCGGACATCGCGGCGACGATGGGCATCAGTAGAGGTGCTGTGAAGAGCCATACCGCACGTGCGATGGCAGCACTCAAGTCGATCTTGGAGCAGGAGACCCTATGAGACGGCGGGCGGGCTGGGTGAGAGCATGACCGCACCCGAGGACGGCCTGGAAGACGCGCTGCGGCGTTCGCTGCATGTCGCGCTCAGCCAGGTCGAGCCCGGTGTTGACGGCCTCGAGCGAATCCGTGCCCGGACCAAACACCACCAGCCACAGCCATGGCTGGTCAGCGTGGCAGTCGGCGCAGTGGACCGGGCCAGGCACTTTGTCTGGCACGGCCACTGGGCGTGGGCTGACTCGTTTCCGGTGCTCAGCGTTGTGCCCTGGCCGCGGCTGAGGCTGCTTCCGCAGGGCACGGGGCACGTGCCGGCCCACGCGGCGCCCGGGTCGCGGCCACGCCGGATCAACGGCATCGCGTGGATGCGGCCGGCGGCCGTGCTGGCGGGCGTGGTCTTCATCGCCAGTGTCGCGCTGGCTATACCGCCGTTCCGGCAGGCCATCGTGCAGTTCAGCAACACCACGCTGACCGGCGGTCACTCGTCGGGCGGGTCCGGCGGCAACGGTGGCGGCAGCGCGGCCGGCAACGGAACCTTGCCGGGGAGCGCGAATCGCGCCACCCCGGTGAGCAAGAAGAACGGAGCCTCGCCCAACGTGACCGGCGCGCCCACGTGCGGGCCCACCGCGTCGCCGAGCGCGGCGGCGACTCAATATACGTCGACAGGGGGCAGTTCCAACCCCACGTCAACGACGGCACCGGGGCCGGGGAGCCTAGGAGGGCCAACCTCGATACCGACGATACTCCCGCCGTTCGCGACGACCTCACCGACGGCATGCCCGTCCACGTCCGCGAAGGCGAGCCCTAGCCCCACAGCGTCGTCGCAGTCGCCGTCGCCGTCAACGTCGGCTACCTCCCCGTCTTCGTCACCGTCCTCCTCCTCGACGTCACCGTCATCGACTCCCGCAACGTCGCCGTCATCGACTCCGAGCGGCACGGCACCGACCAGTCCCACGCCGACACCGACCGATTCAGGAACCGGTGACATTACGCAGGGAAGCGAGGCGACAACTCCCACGTCGTCGCCGTCTGACAACGCGGCATTATCCGAGACGGCCCGCGGCGAGTTTGTCGGTGATCAAGATCATCTTCGGCTGACGTCGCGCCTGGGACTTGCGTCGCATGTCGCGTCGCGACGCGGGTGGCATGTCGCGTCCCGACGCGGGTGGCGTCAGCCGGATGAGGGCGCGCCGCGCCCGACTTTGCTCACTCCGTGACCAGAACATACCGGATATATCGGGATATATGTACCCGACGAAATGGTCACACGGTATGCAAAGACAAAACCAGAGGATGATGTGACTGGTGGGATCACGGGTGGGATCACGCGGTGACGGGGTGCGGGGCCCTGACGGCCCGCGGACATATCCGCTCGTCACAGACGGCCCGCGGCGGGCGGCTAGCCTGGCTGGCATGCAGTCACCTGCCCGCGGCGCCGGCCCGCCCGTGTTCCTCGTGTCACCGGGAGAACTCTCGGCGGATGTGGTCACACTGTCAGGCTCCGAGGCACACCACGCAGCCGCGGTCCGGCGGCTGCGGGCGGGTGAGCGCGCGGACGTTAGTGACGGCGCGGGAACACTCGCGGAGTGCACGGTGGTCTCCGTCTCGAACGAGGCGGTCATGCTCACGGTGGGATCGGTCCACGTGGTCCCGCCGCCCGACCCGAGGATCACCGTGGTGCAGGCACTGCCCAAGGGAGACCGCGCCGAGCTGGCCGTCGAACTGATGACCGAGGTCGGCGTCGATGCCATCGTCGCGTGGTCCGCCGAGCGCTCAGTTACCCGCTGGCACGGCGACCGCGGCGACCGGGCCCTCGGTAAGTGGCGCGTCACGGCCCGCGAGGCGGCCAAACAGTCCAGGCGAGCCTGGATCCCAGTGGTAACCGGCCCTGCGGCCCTGGCTGACGTCGCGAAGCTCGCTTCGGAGGCGGCACGCGCTCTGGTGCTCGAGGCGGATGCGGCGACGCCGCTTTCGACTTCGGCTCTGCCCGAGGCGGGCTCGATCGTCCTCGTCGTGGGCCCAGAAGGCGGCATCAGCCCGGTTGAGCGCGCCGCGCTCAGCGAGGCCGGCGGGGTGGAGGCCCGCCTGGGCCCGACGGTCCTGCGCACGTCGACGGCCGGCGCCGCCGCGGCAGCCGTCCTGCTGGCCCGAACCGGTCGCTGGTAGGTGGTGGCCGCGCCCGGGACCGGGTTAGCGGCCGTTGAAGGCGTCGCGGAGGCGGGAGAAGAAGCCCTGCTGGCCTGGCTGGAACTTGCCGGCCGGGGCCTCCTCGCCGCGGAGCTTGGCCAGCTCGCGCAGCAGCTTTTCCTGTTCCGCGTCGAGTCGGGTCGGGGTCTCTACGGTCACGTGGATGACCAGGTCACCGCGGCCGTTGCCGTTCAAGTGCTTCACGCCCAGGCCGTACAGGGGGATGACCTGCCCGGACTGGCTGCCCGGTCGGATGTCCACATCGCTCGGGCCGTCCAGCGACTCCACCGACACGGTGGCGCCGAGCGCCGCCGCCGCCATCGGGATCGTCAGCGTGCAGTGCAGGTCGTCACCCTGGCGTTCGAATATCGCGTGCGGCCGCTGGACGACCTCGAGGAACAGGTCGCCAGGCGGGCCGCCGCCGGGGCCGGTCTCGCCCTCGCCAGCAAGCTGGATGTGCGTCCCGTCCTCCACGCCCGCGGGGATCCGCACCTTCATCGTGCGCCTGGTGCGCACCCGGCCGTCGCCGTCGCACTCCGGGCAGGGCCGCGGCAGCAGCGTGCCGTAGCCGCCGCAGGCCGGGCACGGCTGGGTGGTCATCACCTGACCGAGGAAGGACCGGCGCACCTGGCTGATCTCGCCTCGGCCGGCGCAGACCTCACAGGTCACCGGGTGGGTACCTGGTGCGGTGCCCTCGCCGGAGCAGGTGGGGCAGACCACGGCGGTGTCCACCGTGAGCTCCCTGGTCGCGCCGAACGCGCACTCGGAAAGGTCGAGCTCGATCCTGATCGTCGCGTTACGGCCGCGCCGGGCGCGGCTGCGCGGGCCGCGAGTGGTGGCCCCGCCGGCCGCGCCGAACACCGCGTCCACGAAGTCGCTGAACGGGAACCCTGCCGCGCCGAACCCGCCGAACCCGGCCGCGCCGGCCCCGGCGGTCGCGAACGGGTCCCCGCCGAGGTCGTACATCTGGCGCTTTTCCGGGTCGGAGAGCACCTCGTAGGCCTGGGTGATCTCCTTGAACTTGTCCTGCGTCTCCGGGTCCGGGTTGACGTCCGGGTGCAGTTCGCGCGCCAGCCTGCGGTACGCGCGCTTGATCTCGTCCTGGCCTGCTTCGCGGCGCACCCCGAGCAGCCCGTAGTAGTCCTTGGCCACTACGCCTCCCCGAGGATACGGCCGACATAGCGCGCGACGGCGCGCACGGCGCCCATCGTGCCTGGGTAGTCCATCCGGGTCGGCCCTAGCACGCCGAGCTTGGCCACCGCCTGCCCGCGCGCGCCGTAGGCCGCCGACACCACCGAGGTACCTTGCAGTCCGGTCTCCGCCCCGATCCGAACGGTCAGGGCGGATGGACTCGCGGCCTCTCCGAGGAGCCGCATCAGCACCACTTGTTCCTCCAGTGCTTCAAGCACGTCACGCATTCCCTTGCCAAAATCTGGGGCGGCTAGGTTGGCCGTGCCGCCGATCACCACCCGCTCCTCATGGCGCT
This sequence comes from Trebonia sp., assembly GCA_035571275.1. GTDB lineage: Bacteria > Actinomycetota > Actinomycetes > Streptosporangiales > Streptosporangiaceae > Trebonia. The sequence goes on along the minus strand of DATMKQ010000280.1, from coordinate 5,790 downwards.
CGGCCAGGCTGTCCAAGAGGGCGGAGAAGACGGCGCCGGCGTTCGGTCGCTCGGGGACGGGGATGCGGTCCGCCAGGCCGACCACCGTCTGGGCGGCGTCGGTAAGCTTATGCCCGTCCAGGCACGCGTTGAGCACGGCGCGCAGGTGCGCGATCGACTCGGGCTCGGCGACATCGGGCAGGTCGACATTGACCTGCTCCACCCGCCCGGTGTCGGTGATCAGCACCAGCAGCACGCGCTGCGGCGCCAGTGAGACCAGTTCGATGTGCCGGACCGCCGACCGGGACAGCGACGGATACTGCACCACCGCCACCTGCCTGGTCAACTGCGCCAGCAGTCGCACGGTGCGCGTCACCACGTCGTCCAGGCTGTACGCTCCGACCAGGAACGTCTCGACCGCCCGGCGCTCAGCCGCGGACATCGGCTTGATGTTCGACAGCCGGTCGACGAACAGCCGGTAGCCCTTGTCGGTGGGGATGCGCCCCGCGCTGGTGTGCGGCTGGGCGATGAAGCCCTGCTCTTCGAGCACCGCCATGTCGTTCCTGATCGTGGCGGGAGACACGTCCAGGCCATGCCTGTCCACCAGGGACTTCGATCCAACGGGCTCCGTGGTGGACACGTAGTCCTCGACTATGGCGCGCAACACCGCCAGCTTGCGCTCGTCAAGCACGTGTTCACCTCGCTTCCCGTTGGTAGTAACCTGCCGACCTAGCACTCAACATCCTTGAGTGCCAATTCTATTGCGCCACGAGACTTCTCGGGGGGCAAGAAGAGCGCCGGTTGAACTACGCTTCCCTCTCAACGGGTTCTTACCTCCCGCGAGCCAAAGGGCGCGCCGGTGCCTGGACTGAGGAGGGCGGGAGGGCTCGGGCGGGAGGGAGAACAGCTCGTGAGCGACGAGGGAAGGCGCCGGACGAAAAGCGCCCGGAGGCGAGCGGGGCTGGCAGAGCGGGGAGGTGTGGGTGCGGAGCAGGCAGTACAGGGAAGATGTCCTGGCTCCGGCAAACCGCCGCAAGAGGCCAGGACAGGGAGCTGTGCCGGACGTTGAGGCGGAGCCTGGGCTGGTCGTCGAGGACTTCGAGGGTCGGTTCTGCGGGGCGGTCGTCGCCTTCGAGAAGGATGCCGTCACGCTGGAAGACAGGCACGGGAAGCGGCGGGCCTTCCCGCTGCCGGGGACGTTCCTGTTCGAGGGGCGGCGGGTGCGGCTGGTGCGGCCGGCGCCGAAGGCGCCGGCCCGGTCCGGGCCGAACAAGACCGCCTCCGGGTCGATCGCCGCCCCCGGCCAGCGGGCCAAGGTCGCCAAAGCTAGCCGCGTCTACGTCGAGGGCAAGCACGACGCCGAGCTCGTCGAGCGCATCTGGGGCGATGACCTGCGCGACGTCGGCGTCGTCGTGGAGTACCTCGAGGGCGTCGACGACCTGCCCGCGATCGCCGCCTCGTTCCAGCCCGGACCGGGCCGAAGGCTCGGCGTGCTCGTCGACCACCTCGTCGACGGCTCCAAGGAGAGCCGGATCGCCGCCGCGGTGCGCTCGCCGTACGTGCTCGTGGTCGGGCACCCGTTCATCGACATCTGGGCCGCGGTCAAGCCCGCCAGGCTCGGGATAACCGCCTGGCCGGACGTGCCGCCCGGGCAGCCGTGGAAGGAAGGCGTGCTGCGCGCGCTCGGCTGGCCGTGCCGCACACACGCCGACATCGCCGCCGCGTGGCGCCGCATCCTCGGCTCGGTGAGCAGCTACACCGACCTTGACCCCGCGTTGCTTGGCCGGGTAGAAGAGCTCATCGACTTCGTTACCGTGGCGGGGGACGAATGGCCGTGATGGGCGACGACCGTCGGCGCCACGTTCTCCGGCACCGCAGGTGGGGCGGCTACGTACCGTCGCGGACCGAGGAGGTGTACGGCGCGTTCGGCTACTTCGGGGCGATCCTTACCGGGCCGGTCCTGCCGCTTTTCGTCTACCTGTCCAGGCGGCGCGCGTCACCGTTCGTCCGCTGGCATGCCGCGCAGGCGCTGAACGTGACCCTGACCTTCCTGGTGTACCTGGTATGCGGCGCGATCGCCGGGGTGCTGCTGGCCCTGGACAGCCCCAAGGCAGCGCTGTGGATCATGGTGCCCATCGCCGTGATCGGCTGGCTGATCACGGTCAGCCAGCTAGTGCGCGGCGCCTCCGCCGCCGCCGGCGGCGACTTCCACCAGATCCCCAACTGGATCTGTTCGCCGCTGGTGCACTAAGTCAGGTCGCGGATCACCGCGTCCGCGAGCAGCCTGCCGTGCCGGGTCAGCACCAGGCGGCCGGCCGCGTAGGCGGATGGATCGAGCAGGGCTGCAGCCACGGTTCGTTCAGATGACAAAAGAGCGTCTCGCGTGAGGACCGAGAGCGGCGCTCCCTCGGCCAGCCTGACCCGGAGCATGATCTCTTCCATCCGCCGCTCCGCAGCGGTCAGCACTTCGCGCGCCTGCGCCGGGGACTGGCCGGCCGCCAGCCGCGCCGCGTAGGCCGACGGGTGCCGCACGTTCCACCATCGGGTGCCGCCGATGTGGCTGTGCGCGCCCGGTCCGAACCCCCACCAGTCGCCGCCCGTCCAGTACAGCATGTTGTGCCTGCACCTGGCCTGGTCGCTGGTCGCCCAGTTGGAGATCTCGTACCACGCGAACCCCGCTTGGGTGAGCACCTCGTCGGCGATCAGGTACCGGTCGGCCAGCGCGTCGTCGTCGGGCGGCTCGATCTCGTCGCGGCGCACCCGGGCGGCGAGCCGGGTGCCGTCCTCCACGATCAGCGCGTAGGCGGAGATGTGATCGGGCCCGGCGGCCAGCGCGTCGTCGAGCGAGCGCCGCCAGTCGTCGTCGCTCTCCCCCGGCGTGCCGTAGATCAGGTCGAGGCTGACGTGCTCGAAGCCCGCTTCCCTGGCCCAGCGGGCGCACTGCTGCGGACGGCCGGGTTCGTGCACTCGGTCAAGGGTCTTCAGCACATGCGGTACAGAGCTTTGCATCCCGAACGAAAGGCGGTTTATGCCTTGTTTACGCAGCTCCTCGAGGGTGCCGGCGTCGACGGTCTCCGGATTCGCCTCGACCGTGACCTCGGCGTCCTCCGCCAGCCCGAACGTGTCGTCGAGCGCTTTTAGCATGTCCCCGAGGCGACGGGGCGCGAGCAGCGTGGGGGTGCCGCCGCCGAAGAACACGGTGCTGACCCTGGTGCCGTTGGCCGCTCTGCTGAGCAGGATGCTCGCCTGCTTGATCTCGGTCGCGACGAGCGCGGGGTAGGCGGCCTGGGAGGCACCGCCGCCTAGTTCGGTGGCGGTGTAGGTGTTGAAATCGCAGTAGCCGCAGCGCGTCCGGCAGAACGGGACATGCACGTACACGCCGAACGGCTGCCGACCATACTCATCCATGGCCGCCTGGGGCAGGCTTCCGTCGGCGGGGACGGGTTCGCCGTCGGGCAGCGTTCCTGGCACGCTGCCGAGGCTACGCGGCCCTTGAGACTGCTCAGGCGGCTGTCGGGGTAGGTGAACGTCCGGTGACGGGTACGGAACGTCATAAGCTTTACACGCACATCGCGGGCGCTTTGCGGCGCGACAACGCGGCGGGAGGGAACCGTGACACGGGATCCGGCAGTTGAGCCCACGGACGGTGACGACACTGGCGGTCGCGAAGTCCCGCAGGCGGCTGGCGGGGATGGCGATGACACGGTGGCTTCTGCGGCTGGCGCGGGACCGACTCTGCCGGGGGTGCCGGGGGGGCCTGCGGTCCCCGCGAACACCGCGAGGCTGCCCGCTGATCGGGACGGTTACGGCGCGCCGTTGCCGTCCTATGGGCCGCCCTCGTACTCGCCTGGCTACCCACCCGCCTACGGGCAGCCGTCGTACGGGCAGCCGTCGTACGCGGGCGCATACGGCGGCGGGTACGGCGGTCTTGGCGGGCCGGGGCCCGGGCCCGCGTTCGGGCAGCCCGGGATGCGCGCCGCGGCGACGGACCGGGAGCGCACCCTCGACGTGGTGAAGGCCGCCTACGGCGAGGGACGGCTGACCAGGGAGGAATTCGAGTCCCGCACCGCCCGCACGATGTCGGCCAAGTACTACGGCGAGCTAGCCGCCATCGTCGCCGACCTGCCGGCCGGGCCGTTCGGGCCGCAAGGGCCCGGCTACTACGCGCCGGCGGTTCCTGCGCCGCCAACCAACGGGCTGGCCGTCGGGTCCGTTGTCTGCTCGCTGATCGGCTTCATCATGCCGCTGATGCTCGTTCCCGGCCTGGTCATGGGGCACATCGCGCGGGACCAGATCCGCGCCAGGGACCAGCGCGGCGACGGCCTCGCGGTCGCCGGGCTGGTCTTCGGCTACCTGGGGCTCGCCTTGTGGGTGCTGCTCATCGCCTTGCTGGTCGCACACGTGAAGTAGGCCTGCCGCCGGGCCTTTGCCTTACTTGGAGCGGCTGTCCGCCCCCTGGGTGGTGGACAGCGCGGCGACGAAGGCCTCCTGCGGAACCTCCACGCGGCCGATCGTCTTCATCCGCTTCTTGCCTTCTTTCTGCCTCTCGAGCAGCTTCCGCTTGCGGGTGATGTCACCGCCGTAGCACTTGGCCAGCACGTCCTTGCGCAGCGCGCGGATATTCTCGCGCGCGATGATGCGGCTGCCGACCGCCGCCTGGATCGGCACCTCGTACTGCTGCCTGGGGATGAGCTCCTTGAGCTTGGCGGTCATCGCCAGGCCGTACTCGCGGGCGTTGTCGGTGTGCACGATCTGGCTGAACGCGTCCACGGGCTGGCCCTGCAGCAGGATGTCCACCTTGACCAGGTTTGCCTGCTGCTCGCCGTCCGGCTCGTAGTCCAGGCTCGCGTAGCCCCTGGTCCGGCTCTTCAGCTGGTCGAAGAAGTCGAAGATGATCTCGGCCAGCGGCATCGTGTAGCGGATCTCAACGCGGTCGGTGGACAGGTAGTCCATGCCGATCAGCATGCCGCGACGGCCCTGGCACAGCTCCATGATCGTGCCGATGTACTCGGCCGGGGAGATGACGGTGGCCCTGACGACGGGCTCGAACACGGCGCTGATCTTGCCGCCGGTGCTGGCCTTGGGGTTCCCGCCCGGGGCCGAGAAGCCGTCGATGCCGCCGGGGAAGTCGCTGGGGTTCGTCACCCGGATCTCGCGGCCACTTTCCATGACGACGCGGTAGATGACGTTCGGCGCGGTGGAGATCAGGCTCAGGTCGAACTCGCGCTCGAGCCGCTCGCGGACGATCTCCATGTGCAGCAGGCCGAGGAACCCGCACCGGAACCCGAAGCCGAGCGCGGTTGACGTCTCAGGCTCGTAGACCAGCGCGGCGTCGTTGAGCCTCAGCTTGTCGAGGGCGTCTCGCAGGTCCGGGTACTCGTCGCCGTCCACCGGGAACAGGCCGGAAAACACCATGGGCCTGGGGTGGTCATAACCGGCGAGCGGTTCCTTCGCGGGCTTGGCCGAGTTGGTCACCGTGTCGCCGACCCGAGCCTGGCGGACGTCCTTCACGCCGGACATGATGTAGCCGACCTCGCCGGCGCCGAGCCCCTCGGACGGGATCGGATCCGGTGAGATGACCCCGACCTCCAGCGTGTCGTGCACGGCGCCGGTCGACATCATCAGGATGCGTTCTCTCCTGTTCAGCCGGCCGTCCATGACGCGCACGTAGGTGACGACGCCGCGGTAGGTGTCGTAGACCGAGTCGAAGATCATGGCGCGGGCGGGGGCGTCGGGGTCGCCTGCCGGGGGCGGAACCTGGTCGACGACGACGTCGAGCAGTTCTTTCACGCCCTCACCGGTCTTCGCGGA
>DATMKQ010000279.1:0-8353 GCA_035571275.1 Trebonia sp. | reverse complement strand
CGGGGGTGGCGCGGGGCTGTGCGTAGGCGTAGCCGCAGGCCTCGCAGAACTGGCCGGTTTTGGGGGTTGTGCAGCGGGGGCAGGTTTCGGCGGAAGAGGGCGCCGCGGGCGTGCCGCCTGGCGCGGCGGGGTACGGGGCGGTGCCTGGGGCGGAGCCGTCTGGGGGCGCCGCGAACGCGGCGGGGGCGCCGATGAGGATGCCGCACACGTCGCAGAAGTCGTCGCTCGCCGAGTCGTGGCCGGACGGGCAGGTCGCCATCGCTAGCCCTTCTTGACGCGGACGGTCTTGGTCGACCTGGTGTCGAGGGCCATCTCGTCCGCCGCTTCCACCTTTTTCTTCAGCCGCACGGTCCCGGTCGCCTCGTCCACCACGTCGACCACCTTGGAGAGCAGCCGCGCGGTGTCCTCGTTGCCCGCCTGATGCGCCAGCGCCACCGCCCGGCCAAGCCTGGCGGTGGCGGTCTCCTCGTCGCCCTGCTTGCTGGCCTCCAGGCCCTCCTGGATCGCCTCGGCCAGCTCGGCCTGCCCGGTGTAGTGCGCGACCCGGGGGTTGATCCTCGTCGACAGCGCCTCGTCCTCGGTCCAGGTCGCCCGGATCAGCCCCTGCCCCAGCACCTGCTGCCCGGCCGGCGAGCTGGCCACCAGGCTGACCCGGGCGGCGAGCATCTCCTGGCCGACGCCCGCCGCGGTCACGTGGACGCCCACGTGGTAGTCGCGGCTCTCCCCCGGCGCCCAGGCGCCCGTCGGATAGTCGCCGGCCTGCGGGCCGGACTGCACCCGGCGGCCGGTCAGGTCGTCGATCGCCGGCGCGACCTGCTTGATGAACATCGGCACCGCCTGCTGGGGCGTCCACACCCGGAGCAGGACGTCGGGAAGCTGCTTGCTCATGGCGCCGCGCATCATCTCCTCGAAGTCCGCCGCCAGCCCGGCCGGATCCGGCACGATGTCGACGGTGCCGAGCAGTGCCGTGGAGATCTTGCGCAGCTCGCCGACCTCCCAGTCGGTTCCGACGCCGCGGCAGTCGCAGCGGAACGAGCCCTCGCACAGCCCGATCGCCTGTGCCAGCTCCTCGGGCGACTCGTGCTGATTCTTGCCGTCGGTCAGCAGGATCGCGTGCCGCAGCGCCGCCGGGCTGGACGCGAACATCCGGTACGCCAGCCGCAGCCACTGGCCGATCGCGGTACCGCCGTTGGCCCGCAGACCGCCTACGGCGCGCTTGGCTTCCGCTCGGGTGCGCTCGGAGGCGACCGCCATGGACCCGTCCGGCGGGTAGACGGGAATGGCCCTCGTCGTGCCGGCCACGATCGCGAACCACGCGCCGTCTTTGAGCACGTCCACGGCCGCCGACGTCGCCGCCCGCGCTTCGATGAGCTTGTCCGGCGGGTAGTCCATCGACCCCGAGCAGTCGACGATGATGACCTCCGCGCTGCCCCCCGCGACGGCCGGCGCCGGGGCCGACGCTGGCGCGTCCGCGGTCGCGTCCGCCGTCACCGTGACGATCGCGCTGACGTCGCGCCCGCCGGCGGGCAGGTACGGGTTCTGGTCGATGTCCACGGTGAACCCGGGCAGGCTCGCCATCGCTTTCTCCTCGCTCAGGATTCTGACTCGGACGACACGGGCGGGAACGGCGCGAGCACCGCCGTGATGTTGTCGGCGCCGCCCGCGTCCACCGCGAACTTCACCAGCGCGGCGGCGGCGGCCAGCGGGTCGGTCAGCGCGCCGGGCAGCGCCAGGGCCGCCAGGTCGGCCGCTTCCGGCCGGTAGTTCCACAGCCCGTCCGAGCAGACGAGCACCACTCCCGGGCCGGTCGGCTCGAAGCGTGTCACGTGCGGCTCCGGGTCGGGCAGGTCGGCGCCCAGCCACCGGGTGATGACGTGTGCCTGCGGCGACGCCATCGCCTCCTCCGCGGTGGCCAGGCCCGCCTTGACGATCTCCTCGGCCAGCGAGTCATCGGTGGTGACGCAGCGCGCGTCGGCCGCGTCGCTGGTCAGCCAGTAGACCCTGCTGTCACCGACCCAGCACACCGTCACCGCGTGGTCGTCGAGCACCGCCGACGCGTAGGTGGCGGCGGGCGCGCCCGCCGGCCCGACCAGGTCGCCAAGCGCCGTAGCGCCGGCCCGCGCGGCGGCGGCTGAGGTGGCCGAGAGGTCGTCACCGGCACGGACCGCGGCGACCAGCATCCGCGCCGCGACTCGCACCGCGATCAGCGACGCCTCGTCGGCGCGCGGCGCGGACGAGACGCCGTCGCACACGACCGCGACCGCCATCGGCCCGGCGGGGCCCTGGGGCGCGGCGAGCGCCATCGCGTCCTCGTTTCTTGAGTGGCGCAGCCCGCGGTCGGTCACGCCTGCGACCAGCCCGAGGTCGAGTTCCACGTGGTCCCTGGGGGTCGGAACCTTGCGCCCGCAAGTCTCGCAGTACCCGTCCGCGCTGATATGGGTGGGCGGCACGGCGGAATCCGTCGAGCAGACCGGGCACTGGGGCGCTCGCGCGTCCGCGCCGGAGCTGACGGTGGCCGCGCCCACCTGCGAACCGCACGCCTCGCAGAATCCGTCGGCGGCGTCGACCGGCTCGCCGCACGACGAGCAGCTGATGTTCATGTCCAGGTCCTTGGCCTGATCGCGTTAGCCATGTCCACAAGTTCTACCTTGCGGCCGGGGTCTTGCGTGAGGCTTGCCAGCGCACGGTAGCCGCGTTCAAGCCCGAAGCGCAGCGCGCGTTCGTTCGGTTCGCAGCCGAGAATACGTACGTAGCCCTTATTGTCCAGGTCACGCTGGGCGCCGCCCGTCCCTCCGCCGGCCACCCAGTCGAGCGCGGCGTGCAAGATCTGCACGGTGAGCTGCTCGCGCCGCAGGTCGTCGAGGGACAGCTTCACCAGGCGGCCGTCGGCTTCGTGGACGTCGGAGCCTGACACCTTGTCCCCGGGGATGACCAGCAGCCGGACCGCGGCGATCTGCGCGGCCGCGTGGTGGCTGGACGTCTCGGGGACGGCAGCGACCGCGGCGATGGCCGCAGGCCGGTCGCCAAGGGCCAGGCAGGCCCTGGCCGCGCCGAACGCGGCGCTGATGTAGGACCGGTCGATCGTCTCGACCAGCTGGTAGTAGCGGCGCGCCGTGAGCAGGTCGCCGGATGCCTCGGCGGCGAAGCCGAGCGCGAGTTTCGGCGCGAGCTCGCCCGGCAGCTCGTCATAGACCGCGCTGAACGCGGCCAGGGCGCGGTCCGGCTGGCCGCCGGCGAGCGCGCACAGCCCGGTGTACCAGGCGATCCGCCAGTCGCCAGGATCGGCCGCGGCCAGCTCGGACAGGCGGGAAGCGGCGGACTCTCGGTCACCGACCGTGACGAGGGTGCGGACGAGGGCCAGCCGGGTTTCCTGCGACTCGGCCACCGCCGGCGGAACGCCCGCGTCCCCCGCGATGGCCCCCAAGAGGGCGGCGACCTGGTTCGCCGGCGGCAGGCCGCCGAGCGTGGCCAGGTATCCGGCGGCCGGATCGCTGCCGTCCGCGAGCGGCGCGGGCAGCCCGGCGATCACCTCCGCCGGTGGCGGCGGGCTCACCCGGGCGACGGTCTCACCCGGCGCGCGGGCTGGCGTGAAGTCGGTGCCGACCGACCTCAGTTCGGGGCTGAACAAGTGTGAGAACGCGGGGCGCGGATCGCCGTCGGCGCGGGACATCACCTCCCTGAGCACCCCGGTGATCTGCTCGGCCATCTCGCTGGCCGACTGGAACCTGCGGTCGGGGTCGGCGCGGGTGGCGCGGTGCAGCAGCCGGGCGAACGACTCTTGTTCGGCGAGCAGCGGCACGTTCTCGGGCAGCCGGTGCTGGTACTCGCCCTGGTAACCGGGGAACTCGAACGTGAGCACGGCCAGCGCCCGGCCGACGGTGTACAGGTCAGAACCCGGCGAGGGGCCGTCGGCTTCGATCTCAGGAGCCTGGTAGCCCACCGTTCCGTAGATCGGGTCGTCGCTGTCGATCAGCCGGACGCCGCCCATGTCGATGAGCTTGAGCTGTTCTTCGGTCTGGATCACGTTGTCCGGCTTGAAGTCGCAGTAGACGAGGCCCCGGTCGTGCAGGTAGCCGAGCGCGGGCAGGATCTCGATCGCGTAGGCGAGCGCGTGCGCGATCGGCACCGCGCCGCCCTGCTGCCGCGCCTCGGCGCGGATCTGCTTGAGCGACTTGCCGCCGACGTACTCCATGACGATGTACCCGGCGGTCTCGCCGTCACGGCGGCTGGCGTGCTGGACGAAGTTGTAGATGCGGACGATGTTCGGGTGCTCGACCTGGGCGAGGAACTGCCGTTCGGCGACGGCGGCCGCCATCGCGTCCGCGTCTGTCGTGTTGAGCAGCCCCTTGAGGACGACCCAGCGGTCGCTGACGTTGTGGTCCCGCGCGAGGTAGATCCAGCCGAGGCCGCCGTGTGCCAGGCAGCCGAGCACCTCGTACTGTCCGCCCACGAGCTCGCCAGGCTCCAGCTTCGGCGCGAAGGAAAAACGGGTGCCGCAGTTCCGGCAGAACCCTTCGGCCAGCCCGGCGCGGCCGTCACGTGACTGACCGACAGGCTGCCCGCAGTTGCCGCAGAACCGGCGGTTTTCCGGCACTCGCGGGTCGGCGAGGATCGCCGTCGACGGGTCGCGCGCCGGGACTGGCGGCACGTCGACGAGCCCGGCCCCGAGCCTGCCACGGGAGGACCGGCTGCTGCCGGACCGTGAGCCACGGGTGCCGCGCCGGCTGCCCGTGCCCGCCGAGCCGGTGCCCGTGCTAGAACCGGTGCCCGTGCTAGAACCAGTGCCCGTGCTTGAACCGGTGCCCGTGCTTGAACCAGTGCCCGTGCTTGAACCAGTGCCCGTGCTTGAACCGGTGCCGGAGCCCCCGCTGGGGCCCGAGCCGCTGCCCGCGCTTGAGCCCGAGGACCACGAAGCGGACCCGGAGGCGCCGCGCGCCGTGGTCGCCGGGGCGGGCGCCAGGCCGCAGACGTCGCAGTACCCGTCTTCGATCGTCCCGCCGCACCCGGGCTGGGTGCATCCCGCAGCGGTCATCGGCGTCTACCTTCTTCCAGGATCGCCTGCTGGTACCTGGCCACTGCCGCTTCGGCGGCCGCCGGGTCGCACGGCGCCGTCCACAGCAGGTCATGCGCCTGGTCGTAGCGTCCCGCCAGATCCGTGTTCTCGGCGACGCCGAGCCGGGCGGCCTTGGCCTTGTACGCGTCGAGCAAGCCGCGCAGTTCGTCGCGGCGACCGAGGGCAGTCGCCACGGTCCGTTCCGAATCATGGGTTTGATTAACAGCGGCGGCTAGCTCGCGTTCGCACCTGTCGAGCTCGGCCTCCAGCCGTGTCCACCGGCCCGCCGCGGCCAGCGCCGTCAGGCTGGCGAGCGGCGGTTCGGCGATGTCGGGAGGCAGCGGCGGCAGTCCGTTGATCCGCTGCGCGGCGCGCTGCCACGCGACGGTCGTGTCTTGGCGGGCCGCCTGGGCCGCCGCGGTCGCGGCGCTGAGCGCGTCGATACGGTGCTGTGCCTGCGCGCGCAGCCGGTCGAGCTCGGCGACCCGGGCGGCGAGCCCGCGCACCTGCTCGCGCAGCCGGTCCGCGGCCGAGGTGTCGGTGCGGCCGTCGTGCCACAGGCCGAGCGGATCGGCGTTCATCCCGGCCCGCACCGAGTCCAGGCTGGACTCGGCGGCGCCGAACGCCGCCCAGACCTCGTCGCCGAGGCCGGGCATCAGCGGGCGGAGCCTGGACAGTTCGTCCGCGGCGGCGTCGAGCCGGCTTCCGGCGTCGGCCCAGACCGCCTCGACAGCCGATGTCACCCCCGCCACCTCGGTGAACGCGCGGCGCATCGCGGCGACGGAGGAGCCGAGCGTGAGCGACTCCCGGCCGGTGTCGGCCAGGTCCCTGCGCGCCAGCGGCAACGGGGCGCGGGTGAGCGTGACGGAGGTTCCTGTGAGCAGTTCGGTCAGCTCGGGGAGATCCTTTTTCGCCGGGCGGCGGGTTCCGCCGCCGAGCTCGGCGACCCGGTCGACGACGGCCGTGTACGCCATGTAGGTCTGCCACAAGCCGGCGAGCGTCGCGGACGCGGCTTCCCATCGCTGGCGTGTCTGCCCGGTCAGCGTCGCGCTGTCGAGCACCTGGCGGACGTAGCTGCCGTCGAGTTCGAGCAGGTTGGCCTGGATCGCGTCGCGCTCCGCCAGTGCGGCGGCGGCGGCTTGTTCGGCGGCCGGCTCAGAGATCATGCCGACCTCGCGGGCCGCGGGCACCTAGCGCCGTGAGGGTGCCCGCCATACCTGCCGCCTGTCACCGGCGTGCTGACTGCCGAATCCGCCATCCCGCCCTGCTCACCCGCTCACGGAACCGCCGCGCGGCCCGTCATCCTGCCGCGAGCCAAGCGTACGCCGGACGGTGACAGAACTGAGCCATTTACTATTCTGCCGCCATTGCGGACATGCTCGGGCAGTCTGGGCGCATGGAGCGTGTCAGGACTGCCGTCATGCCTGTCGTCAGGAATGCCGTCACGGATACGGGAGGTTGATCGCGTCGCCGATCCGGTGCACGCGCAGCGCGTTGGTCTTGCCCGGGCTGCCCGGCGGGCTCCCGGCCACGATGACGATCTTGTCGCCGATGGCGCACCGGCCGAGGTTCACCAGGGCGGCGTCCACCTCGTGGACCATGTCGTCGGTGTGCCGGACGTTGGCCACGATGAACGTCTCGGCCCCCCAGGTGAGGGCGAGTTGGCTGCGGGTCGCTGGCTCGGTGGTGAACGCGAGCAGCGGTATCGGCGACCGGTACCTGGCCAGCCGGCGCGCGGTCTCACCGGTCATCGTGAAGGCGACAAGCGCCTTCGCGCCGACGATCGCGCCGACCTCCGCGGCCGCGCGGGCGATGGCCCCGCCGGTGGTGGTCGGCACCCGGCTGAGCGACGATTCGGCGCGCAGCGAGCTCTCCTCGGCGGCGACGACGATGCGGGCCATGGTGGACACGGTCTGGACCGGGTACGCGCCGACGCTGGTCTCCGCGGACAGCATGACCGCGTCCGCGCCCTCGGCGACGGCGCCGGCTACGTCCGAGACCTCGGCCCTGGTTGGACGCGGCGCGGAGATCATCGATTCCAGCATCTGGGTGGCCACGATGACCGGCCTGGCGCGTTCCCTGGCGAGGCTGATCGCGCGTTTTTGCACCGTGGGGACCTGCTCGAGCGGAAGCTCGACGCCGAGGTCGCCGCGGGCCACCATGATCCCGTCGAACGCGTCGACGATATCCGGCAGCACGCCGACCGCCTCCGGCTTTTCGATCTTGGCGATCAGCGGCACCTGCCGCCCGACCTCGTTCATGATCTTGCGCGCCAGGGCGGCGTCGTCCGGGGAACGGACGAACGACAGCGCGACAACATCCACCCCGAGCGCGAGCGCCCAGCGCAGGTCGGCCTCGTCCTTGCCGGTCAGCGCGGGCGCGCTGACCGGCACGCCGGGCAGGTTGATGCCCTTGTGGTCGGAGATCTTCCCGCCGACCACGACCCTGGTGCGCACGCGGTTTCCGGTCACCCCGGTCACGTCGAGCTGGACGTTGCCGTCATCGATCAGGATCCGGTCACCGGTGCGGCAGTCGTCGGCCAGGCCCGGATAGGTGGTGGCCGCCTCGCGGGCCGAGCCCGGAATATCCTCGGTGGTGATGGTGAACTCATCACCGGCGGTAAGCCATACCGGCCCGCCGGGGAAGGTCCCCAACCGGATCTTCGGCCCTTGCAGGTCGGCGAGGACACCCACGCTCCGGCCCGTGGCGTCGCTTCCGGCGCGGACACGCTGGTAGGCCTGCAGGTGGTCGTCGTAGCTTCCGTGGCTGAGGTTAAGCCTGGCGACATCAAGGCCGGCGCCGATCAGCGCGGTGATCTGTTCCTGGCTCGAACTCGCGGGCCCCAGGGTGCAGACGATCTTTGCGCGGCGGGTCATGCGGGATCCCCTTCCAGTGGTCTATACCACTGTATCGGACGATTCGCCCTACGTGACTGGCGTCACAGAAGGTTCACGCGCTGGTCGCGCTATGTCCGCACGGGTTACGGAACGAGACCTCTCAGCAGCTCAGCCTCAGCCCCGGCCCTTCACCGGCCCTTCGCTATCGGCATGGCGGGAATATATGCCCTAAATGCCGGAATGCCAACTTGAGACATTTCGGGCGGCGGCATTGGTGCGGAAGATGGTCCGTGTTGGGGGACGGAGGATTCTCCGCGCTAACTGGCCGCCGCCGCGTGGAGATAGCGCGAGGGGCGGGTGTGGCTGAGGGGAGGGGGGCGCGGGGAGGCGGCGCGGGGAGGCGGCGCGGGGAGGCGGCGCGGGGAGGCGGCGCGGGGAGGCGGCGCGGGGAGGGGGCGCGGCC
>DATMKQ010000278.1:0-2132 GCA_035571275.1 Trebonia sp. | reverse complement strand
GATTCACGGACCGGCCTGATGTACGACACGTCGGCCCACTTCGTGTGGGTCGGCGAGCGGACGCGCGACCTGAACGGGGCACACGTCGAGTTCGCCAGCGGCATCAGCAACCCAATCGGCGTCAAGGTCGGCCCGGACGCGAAGCCCGCCGACGTGCTCGCGCTGATCGACAGGCTGAACCCCGCCCGCGATCCCGGGCGGCTGATGCTCATCACGCGGATGGGCGCTGGCCGGGTCAGAGACGCGCTGCCGCCGCTGATCAGCGCCGTCATTGGGGAGGGGATAGAGGTCCCCTGGGTTTGCGACCCGATGCACGGCAACACGTTCGAAGCCCCGAGCGGCCACAAGACCCGCCGGCTGCACGACGTGCTCGAGGAGGTACGGGGGTTTTTCGAGGTACACCGGGGCCTCGGGACACACCCGGGCGGCATCCACATCGAGTTCACCGGCGATAACGTGACCGAGTGCGTCGGCGGCAGCCACGAGATCGTCGCCGATGATCTCTACCAGCGCTACGAGACCGCCTGTGACCCCCGGCTCAACCGCAGCCAGGCGCTGGACCTGGCCTTCACCGTGGCGGAGAATTACCGCCGCTAGTTGATGTCGAACTCGCTGTGCTCCATGCCTGCTAGCGCAGTCCGCTTTCCGAGCCTACGGTGACGTTCACCCCGTGCTCGGCGAGCACCGCCGCGACCCGGTCGGGATCGTCCGGGGTGATGACTGGGCGGATCACCCCGTCCAGGTGAATGACGATCGCAGAGTCCTTGCGGGGGCGGCGCGGATCGAAATTGAACCAGTGGACGAGGTCCCCGCTGCCGTGAATGCGCCACCGCCCCATCGTGCCGAGGCGCACCCGGCGCGCCTCGCGGATGGCTGAGTACGGGACGTGCTTGGCGCCCCCGAGGAAGAAGTAGTAATTGCGGATGACGAGTTCCTGATCGGTGCAGGCCACCTTGCCGTCGTCATAGCCCTCCACGAGCGCAGTGTAAAGCGCCGCCCGTGGTTGCGATGGCGCGGGATCACGCGGCGCGGAGGTCAGCCGGGAGCGCCCGGGAGCGGCATAGGCTGGGCCGGTGCGGATCTTCGTGGCGGGGGCGAGCGGCGTCATCGGAAGCCGCCTGGTCCCGCTGCTGGTCGCCGACGGGCACGCGGTCGCCGGGATGACCCGCTCGGCGCACAAGGTCCGCCTGCTCCGCGAGCTGGGCGCGGAGCCCGTGGTCTGCGACGTGTTCGACGCTGACGCGCTCACCCGGGCGGTCATCGCGTTCGCTCCCGACATCGTCTTCGACCAGCTCACCGACCTGCCCGACAACGCTGCCGACATTCCCGCGTTCAGCGATCGCAACAACCGGATCCGCGGCGAGGGCACGCGTAACCTCCTCGCCGTGGCGGCCGCGGCCTCGGCGGGACCGGTCATCGCGCAGAGCATCTCCTGGGAGCTGCCCGGTGAGAGCGGCCGGGCGGCCACCGCGGAGCACGAGCGCGCGGTGCTGCGGGCGGGCGGCGTGGTGATCAGGTACGGCCAGCTCTACGGCCCCGGCACCTATTACGAGACGACCCAGCCGGAGCCGCCGCGCGTCCACGTCGACGACGCCGCGCGGCAAACCGTGCCGGCGATCGGCGTGCCCGCAGGGGTAACGATCGTCGTCGACGACAGGGCAGGCAGCTAAGCGAGTTTTGCAGGTTCAGCTGACCGGCGCGTGCACCGGCTCCCAGTCGGGCCGCAGCGGCATGCCGGACCTGCCGTTGTCGCCGAGCCGCACGCCGAGAACCTGATGCAGCTGGATCTGGTTGCGCTCAAAGCCGAGCCGTGAGCCGGCCATGTACAGCCGCCAGACCCGGGCCGTGCCCTCGCCAACCTCGGCGACCGCCTCGTCCCAGTGCTCGTCCAGGTTCTTGCACCAGCCGGCGAGCGTCTTCGCGTAGTGCTCGCGAAGGTTCTCCTCGTGGCGGACCTCGAAGCCTGCGTCGTGCATCAGCGAGACCAGGTAGCCAGGCGCCTCGAGCTCCCCATCAGGGAACACGTACCGGTAGATGAACCCGTCGGGCCGCCGGGCGGGCTCGGTGTTGTCGGTGCGGGTGATGCAGTGGTTCAGCATCCGCCCCTCCGGCTTCAGCTTGCCGTAAAGGAA
>DATMKQ010000277.1:0-2854 GCA_035571275.1 Trebonia sp. | reverse complement strand
GTCACCGGAACGGGACGGTACCTACCATATTCAGATCGACCAGGGCGTAGCCATGGGGCGCCCCAGCGCCCTGGAGGGCACGGCGCACAAACAGGACGGCCGGATCACCGAGGTCATCGTCGGCGGCCATGCCACGATCGTGGGCAACGGCACCATGACACTCCCTGCCTGACATGCCAGCCTGCGGAAACCCAGGGCACACAACTAGGCCAAACAGCGCACCGTCCGGCACGCTCCGGCTGATGCGTTCAACGGCGCCGATGACCGCACCGAATTGGGCGGCTACTTGCGATGGCGCTGACCAGCGCTAGTTACAGAATGTGCATCCACTCCTGACCGGCATCGCGCGGATCGCCGAATCGGGCGGTGACCTGGTGCCTGTCCGCCTCGGTAGGAGCCATTACAGAACGGCTATTCCGGCTTGTTCAGTCTGGCTATATCAGCCCGGCTGCCCTTGTTGACGGCGAATCGCGGCGGTGGGCTTGTCAGAACCTTAATCCGGGCATTTCAAGGATGCAGTCGCCGATCCCCGCCAGCGGCGCGCTGTCAGTGCTCTACGGTCGCCAGCACCCGGCCGGCCGAGATGGCTTCGAGCAGCTGCTGGTAGTCCTTTTCGTTCTGGTCGGCGTAAGCGATGGCAAAGTCCGCGATGGCGTGGTCAAAGTCCTCGTTGCGCCCCAGGTAGCCGGAGATCACGGTGGCCCGCGCGGTCCGGGCATGCGCGCGAGCTAGCGCCCAGCCGCAGAGCTTGCCGTAGAAGCCGAACTGGAGCGGGTCCATCAACGGGACGCTCATGCTGCCCTTCATGTCACGCAACTGCCGCACGTAGTACTCCTTGACCGGTGTACCGGTGGCTTCGCCGCTGCTCGTCCAGCCCAGGAACGGGTCGGCCGCGGCCTGGGTCAGCCGCTGGCCTCTGACCACGCGCTCGCCCTGGTGCCGGTACTCGCTCTTGCCTGCGAACGGGGCGAGCACCGACTCCTGCGCCTCCTTCAGCTGGAGGAACAGAGGCTCGTCTTCGCGGTCGCCGAGCAGCAGCATCACGAAAGCCTCAAGGCCGACCGACCCGACGCCGACGACCTTGCGCGCGAAGTCCCCGAAGTAGTAGCGGCGCAGCACCTCGCGCCGGTCCTCGGCCAGCGTGTCCCTATAGCGCGGTACGGCGCTGCGCAGCTCCGCCAGCACACCGGGGTACAGCTCGATGGGAAACCGGACGATCGCCGGATGGGCCGGCCGGATCCGGTACTGCCCCTCCACCTGGTCGCACATCTTCAGGAACGCTTTGAGACTCGTACGGCGCCGCGCCTTGGCGATGTCCTGACGGCGGCGGTGCACCGCCTCCTTCGGCTCGAGCGCGGCGGACAGCCTGCTCACCTCGTCGATATCAATCCTGGAGTACCAGACCTTGAGGAATCGCATCGCCGCATAGTTAGCCATCTCGGTGCGGTAACTGCGCACGGCCAGACGTGCCGCGGTGCGGGCGTCCCGGTCCGGGAAACCGTTGTCTCGCGCGGCGATGGCGAAGCTGGCCGCCAGGCGCTTGACATCCCATTCGAACGGCGCCGGGAGCGTTTCATCGAAGTCATTGACGTCGAAGACCAGCCGCCGGTCAGGCGCGGCGAACATGCCAAAATTCAGCAGGTGAGCGTCGCCGCAAGCCTGTACCCGGATATCGGTTGTGGGGGTGTGCGCCAGATCCCATGCCATCGCCCCCGCCGCGCCGCGGAAGTAGGCAAACGGCGACGCGGCCATCCGCCCGTGCCGGATCGGTACCAGGTCCGGCACCCGCGTCCTGGCCTGCTCCTCCAGGATGGCGACCGGGTCGGGCCGGTCCTGCGCCGGCGCCCACAGCGCGTGACTCAACCGGGGCACCAGCTTGCGCCGCTCACGGCCCCTGGAACGCCACTCGTCGGGCGTGAGCACCTCATGCGGCGGAGCAAGAACACCCGGAGAAGCCTTGCTCATGAGGTCACCCCCGCCACTACCGTCGGCGCCAACCAGATGCACTGGACAAGACCGCCAGGCCCGGCCCCGCGAAGGCACCAGTCACGACTGAAGCTTAAGTTGAAGGCGCCGTCGCGCATAGTGCCGCAGGCTCACAGCGGCACCGCAGGGGTCCCGATGCTGTCCTCCACCGCCTGCGCCCTCGTTGCTGACAGCAACAGGCGTCGTGGATGTCCAGCCGGGACCGCAGCACCATCTGATCATCACCCCGATCGCATCCCCAGACCGCTGGCTGCAGGAGCCGGCACACGCAGAACACCTAATCCGGTTCGCTTCCCGGAGCCGAAGACGCCGGTGCCTCACACGCCAGATCAGGCGGTTACGCGTGCGCAAGTTCGGCCCGTGGCGGTAGCGGAGCGTCATGGGCACAGCGGATCGCGGGCGGCGTGACAACTCCGCCTTTGCCAGCTGCCGTGCCGGTGGGCTCTGGCCTGAGCTCGGAAAGCCCGTTGATCTGTTCTGACGCGGTGATGGATCCCCGATTCGGGGATGTACCACCACGACAGGGGATCAAGTCCTCCTTCGGACACTTTTTCGAAAAAGTATTCCCCCGAACTGGCGCGATGAATTATCGCCGGCAGATTGATATGCGCAGTTCGGGCCCTGGGGAAGACAGGTTGATCGTAGCGAGACTGGTCATCGGTCCGCGGTGTCATTGTTCGCGCTGGTTCCGCGCGGTACGGCCCGGGAGCCACCAGCGACAGGCCGCATCGGTCCGCGGGCTTCGAGCCAGTCCCGCAGGTCCGCACGGACGTCCGCCTCGGGGCGGTCGGTGCTCAGCTCGATCAGGATGCCGCGGCTGCGGTAATAATCGACCAGCGGCGCGGTTTCCCGGGTGAAGACGGCGAGC
>DATMKQ010000276.1:0-2528 GCA_035571275.1 Trebonia sp. | reverse complement strand
CTCACCGGCACCTTCACCCGGACCGCGCCGAGGTGGCCGTGATGGGCCTCTAGCCAGCGCCGCAGTCCGCCCGCCACCACGGCGAGCACCGCGTCGTTGACGGTCGCGCCGTCGGTGGCCGCCGCGACCTGGCGCAGATCGCCGAGCCCGGCCGTGGTGAAGGCCACTGCGCGTCGGCCGTCGATGTGCCCGTCGAATGGCGACCGCAGCCACGGCTGCGGTGCCTCCCGCACAGCGGACAGCAGCCCGTCGAGCCGGTGATGTTGCGCGGCCGCGGCGCCTCCCGTCGCCGATGCCCCGCGGCCTTGGCTTGCCGATCCTGCGCGGGCGGGCTCCTCGTCCCACAGCGCCGCGCCCGCCATGCGCATGGCCGTCAGCCCGTCCGCAAGGGCGTGGTGGATCCGCCAGACCAGCGCGCTGCCGCCGCCGGGAATCCGGGGTATCACGTCCATCCGCCACAGCGGCCGTGAGCGGTCCAGATGCTGGGCGAAGACGGCCGATACAGTCGCCAGGAACCCGGCCTCGTCTGCGGCTGCGCACCGGCCGGACTCCACGACCTGCGCAGCGGTGTCCACCTGCGGGTCCGGAATCCACCACGGCGCGCCGTCGATCTCGGTCAGGCGCATGCTCAGCTTCGGCGCGCGCGGCAGGCGCTCGGCGATGGAAGCGCGCAGCCGGTCGACGTCGATCGGCCCGTCCAGCTCGATGACCTTGCATGTGTGCCCGGCCACCGTCTCGTTCTCCAGCGCCAGGATGCGCTGGCCCTCGGGCGACAGCCGCCGCGCGCCCGTTCCCTTCGCTGGCCCTCCATCAGACGACACGACCGGTGCACCCCCCACGCCGAGCCACATGCAGCCGCCCTATCCGAACACGTCACGTTATGCCCAAATACCCTCAGTAATCACTTGCCGGACTGGCCCCGGACGCCAGGAGGGCGGCCTGGGCGGCGGGGCAGTGGGGGGCTGACGCGGCTGGGCGGAGCGGCCAAGGGAGATGGGCGGCCGGGGGAGCCGGGTGCCAGGGGCGTCCGGGGCGCCGAGGTCGGCCCGGGGCACCGGGTTAGCCCTTGCCTGGGTTGAAGACTCCGAGCGGGTCCAGGGCCTGGCGTATCGCCGACTGCAGCGCGAGCGAGCCCGGGTCGAGTTCCCTGCGCATGCCGTCGCGCTTGAGGATCCCGACACCGTGCTCGCCGGTGACGGTGCCGCCGAGCGCGATCGCGGCGTCGAGGAACTCCTCGAACGCGGCCTGCGCCGCGGCGCGCGCCGCGTCGTCACCCGGCGGCGTGATCAGCAGCGGGTGCAGGTTCCCGTCGCCCGCGTGCGCGATCGTCGCGATCTGCACGCCGTGCCGCGCCGCGATCGCGGCGATCTCCTCCAGCATCGCGGGGACCTTGGACCGCGGTACGCAGACGTCCTCGGTGAGGACCGGGCCGAGCCGTTCCAGCGCCGGGTAAGCGAGCCGCCTGGCGTCGAACAGCGCCTCGGCCTCGGCGTCGTCGGTCGACTGCTCGACCCAGATCGCCCCGGCGTCGGTCATGGTCGTGGCGATCGCGCCGGCCTCGGCCGCGCCGGAGTCACCAGGCGTGTCGACGCGGGCGAGCAGCAGCGCGGCCGCGTCTGCCTCGATGCCCAGGTGCTTCCAGTCTTCGACCGCCCGGAGGCAGGCCTGGTCGAGGAGCTCGAGAACGGCCGGGGTCAGGCCGCGCCGGGTGACCTGGGCCACGGCCTGGCCAGCGGAGACTAGGTCGGCGAAGGCGCCGACGACGGTCCGTGGCGTGCCGGCCGGCGCGGGCCGCAGCCGCAGCGTCACCTCGGTCACCACGCCGAGTGTGCCCTCGGAACCGACGAAGAGCCCGACCAGGTCGAGACCGGCGACGCCCTTCGTGGTGCGCCGGCCGAGGCGCACCGCCTCGCCGTATCCGACCGGCCCGCCGACGACCGCGCGCAGCCCGAGCACGTAGTCGCGGGTGACGCCGTATTTCAGGCAGCACAGGCCGCCCGCGTTGGTGGCGACGTTGCCGCCGATCGTGGACCATGGGGCGCTGGCCGGGTCCGGCGGGTACCAGAGTCCGTGCTCGGCGACCGCGGCCTTGACGTCGTTGTTGATCGCGCCCGGCTGCACCACCGCCACCAGGTTGTCCGGGTCGATCTCGATGACCTGGTTCATCTGCGACAGGTCGAGGATCACGCAGCCGCCGACCGCGTTGGCTCCGCCGGACAGCCCGGTGCCCGCTCCACGCGGCACGACGGCCGCGCTCAGGTCGGCGCAGGTGCGGACGACGTGCTGCACGTCGGCTTCGGACCGCGCGCGCACCCCGGCGACGGCCGGGCCGACCGGAGCCCACTCGGCCTCGTCGTGAGACATCGCGGCGAGGACGTCGGGGTCAGTGACGACGCGGTCACCGGGCAGTCCCCGGCTCAGCGCCTCCACGAGAACGCTTGCCGCGGTCACGACGGCACCTTGGCGATCAGGCCTTGCTCCATGGCAAAGACCCTAAGCCGTGCTCGATGGCAAAGACCCTAAGCCGT
>DATMKQ010000275.1:0-3971 GCA_035571275.1 Trebonia sp. | reverse complement strand
GATGGTACGACGACCTGGCTCGCCGTCTCGCCGCCGAACCCTCTGATGAATTTCCAGACGACCTATGACTGAACTGACCGCAGGACGACAGCAGGCGAACGGTCGGCTGCTGCCCTGATCGGGAGAAGGATGTCCGGGCCCGTCCGCGCCATGCGGTCACGGGATCTCAGGTGTCCGGCTTGCCGGACCTGGAGGCATCAACCAGGTCGAGGAATCCCTCGACCGCGTCCCACAGTTCGTTCTCCGGGTGGCGGCCGTAGCCGCGGTGCGCGCGCCGCCAGTCATGTTCCCAGTACTTGTCGCGGACCTCGCGTAGATGGGCCAGCGCCGCGTCCAGGTCTTCCCGGAGCTGCAGCCGCTCATCAGCTGGTTGCGGGACCAGCCGGCTGAGCGAGCCGAAGTCTCTCGCTTCCAGCGCCGCCAGCGCCTGCTCATCGGGGCCGCTATCGACGGACCAGATCTGCACCGGGCCGCGGATGTAGTGATTCCATATCGAATCCAGATACGACCGCCAGAAGTACATGAAGCCGCCTTTGCTGAGCCGCAGCTCGTTCGCCAGCCAGTCGGTGCCAGGGGGATTGGACTCCCAGGGAACTTCCTCAGGAGGCAGGTTGATCGCGACCGCGACCTGAACGGCGTCGAGCGGGTCGGCTCCGTCCAGCACCTCACCGAAGGCGTATACGGCCTTCAGGAACGGCTCCGTGTCATACCAGAAGATCTTCACGCGTTCGCACGTTTCGGCCAGGATCCGCAGTTTCTCGACAGCGCGCTTGTATCTCATGGCTGCATATCGTGTCATCTGGGCGGCAGCGGACAACAGTCGCTTACGCTTGGGTTAGCGCGGACGAAACGAGACGGAGCACCAAGGCGGACGATAGACCTGTGTGGTTATCGCTGCACTCCGGACCTTGAGGGCATCTGTAAATACAGCCGCTGAACTGGGGAAACAGCCAGGGGCTGACGGCTGTTCCGGTGACTGACGGCTGGGCGTGGCGCGTGTACCCGCCAGTTTCATGATCTGCACAGTTTTGGGCAATAGTTGTCCCTAAATGTTCACGATCATGGGTTCCAACCCAGGCAAGCCTGCGTGTGTGTGATTATCGCTTGCATGGTGGACCACGGCTGCACGCGCAGATACAGGTTCTGAACTGGGAAAACAGTCAACGGTTCACGACTGTTCTGGTGAGTAGCGGCCAGCGCGGCTAGCGTGGCCGCGCGCACCCGCCAGTTTCATGATCATGCACAGTTTTGGGCAATAGTTGTCCCTAACTGTTCACGATCATGGGTTCCAACCCAGGGAAGCCTGTGTGTGTGATTATCGCTTGCACGGTGGCGAATCAACGCATTCGCAGATACACCCGTGACCTGGAATAACAGCACAGATCGATTTTATGCGGTTCAGAATTGGCCGCGTCCGTCTCCTCGCCCCGCGCATATCTGCCAGTTCGGTACGGCGTGAAAGGACAGGACGGCCTCACGCTGGTCATTGTCGGACGATAAGGCGGCTATGACGTGCGCCATGCACCGGCGGCCGCGGTGCCGTGCCCGAGGCGCAGACGCCAGATCGTTCTGCGGGGTGGCCTGTGTGCTTAGGGCATATCCCGCGACCGGAACCGCTCCTACCGGCCTCAATGAACTGACCGGACCATGGACGGATCGGTTACGGCGTGGAGCCGGTTTCCGCGTGCGGCCTGGGCACTGCTGCACCCTAGGGCGTCATGATAGTGGCGTACCCGGCGGGATCACGTATGAGAGATCATGTTGGCATGGCGGAGAGCGGAACTGTCGTTGCGGTCGCGCAGCTTGAGCTCACCGTGGGGGAACTAGACGCTAATCGGGCGGCCGCGCGGGCGGCGGTCGCGGAGGCAGCGCTCGCGGGTGCGCGGCTCGTAGTGCTCCCAGAATTGTCGGACTCGGGATATGTATTCTCGGACGGTGGTGAGGCGCTATCCCTCGCGTCGTCGGCGTCATCTGGCGTGACGTTGCGCGAGTGGCGGTCGCTGGCCGCTAGGCACGACCTGACCATCGCCGGCGGGTTCTGCGAGCTGGGGCCGGACGCGAAGCTGTACAACAGCGCAGCGATCGTCGACGCATCTGGCACGAGGGCGGTGTACCGCAAGGCGCACCTCTGGGACGCCGAGAAGAGGATCTTCACGCCCGGAGACAGCGCGCCGCCGGTGGTGGAGCTCCCGTTCGGCAATATCGGGCTCATGATCTGCTACGACCTGGAGTTCCCGGAATGGGTGCGGCTTGCCGCGCTGAGCGGCGCTGACCTCATCGCGGTCCCGGTGAACTGGACGGCGTCAGGTTCGCCCGCGCCGCCTGGTGAGCGATCCGGTGAGGTGGTCTCGGCGCAGGCGGCAGCCTCGTCCAACGGCGTGTTCATCGCGGTCGCGGACCGGTGCGGGACCGAGCGTGGCGTGGACTGGCTCGGCGGCTCAGTCATCTTGCGGCGTGGTGGCTACCCGGCCGCCGGGCCGGTGTGTGAGGACCGGGCGGCCGTGCTGACCGCCACGATCGACTTCCGGCTGGCCCGAGACAAGCGGATCAGTGAACTGAACGACCTGTTCACCGACCGGCGGCCGGATCTGTACGCGCGGCTATGGGACGTCGTCTAGTCGCCAGGTAGTGGGCGATGAACCCGCTACTGAACCCGCCACGCCGAATTTATCCTGGCTGGATGAGGCGTGCACGGCCGGTCACCCAGGCGGCTATCTCCCTGGCCGTGTGGCCGCTGACAGTCATTTTCTCCCCGGTGATCCCTCGCGGCCGGGGAGCCAGTAAACCGGTACGTGATACGGCGGGTGCGCTGGAGCGCCGCTGCCGGGCACTGCCTGGATGAGCTGCTCGTCTTCGAACGGTACGGCCGCTAAAGGCCCTGCCCGGTTTGTAGCACTCGATAGCACACGGTGCTACCCTGGCAGGGTGAGCGGACAACCGGAGATCACGCAGCGCGACTTGCGGATGAAGTCGCGGGAGATCATGGATGCCGTTGAGCACGGACAGTCCTTTACCGTCACCCGGGACGGCCACCGTATCGGGGAACTGATTCCGCTTCGGCGGCGCCGTCGGCTCGTCCCCAGGCACGAGTTCGTGGCCATGTCGCGTCATGCCCCTGCAGTTGACCTGGAAGCGTTCCGAGCTGACCAGGATGCGGCGCTCGATCATGAGGCTGGCAGCCCGTATGAGCGGTGAGCCGCCCCGGCAGGGCATGCTCGACACCAACATCTTGATCCTACGCCGGTGGATCGACCCGGCCGATCTGCCCGACGAGATGGCGATCAGCGCCATCACGCTGGCGGAACTGTCCGCTGGGCCGCATGAGGTACGCAGCAACGTCGAGCAAGACGCCTATGACGAGCGGGCCGAGCGCGCGCGGCGTCTGGAGATCCTGCAACGCGCTGAAAGCGAATTTGACCCGGTGCCGTTCGACGCCGAGGCGGCCCGCATCTTCGGTCGCGTGACGGCAGCGGTCATCGCCGCTGGCCGCAAACCGCGAGGCGGAGTCATAGACCTGATGATCGCAGCTACCGCGATAGCGGAAGGGCTGCCGCTGTATACGACTAACCCTGCCGACTTCACCGGCCTGGACAGCCTCGCCCGCATCATCCCGGTCAACCGGCCAGCCGTCCCGCACGAGCGCCCATTCGGTTGACCGCCCGGGACATCCCGGTGAGCGGCCGACTCCGCAAGGATGCCGACGCTGGCGGCCCGACACAGGTTCCGCACCGCCTCTTTGGCGTTCGATGTATGTCATTATCGTTTGCACTGCGACTGTGCTGGCACTCCCATATAACTCGTTGAGCTGGGAGAACAGTTTCGGGTTTCGATTGCCGACGACGGATTGGAAACTGATCCTGGTACCGGCCTTCCTGACGGCGGCCAGACCCAGACCCTAACCTCGTCCACGGTCCTGCGCGGCGCCGGGCATAAGAAAACCCGGCCCACAAGGAGCCGGGTGGTATATGCGA
>DATMKQ010000274.1:0-3402 GCA_035571275.1 Trebonia sp. | reverse complement strand
CCCGGGGTTCACTACGCTCTAGCCAAGTGAAACCCGGGGTTCACTCCGTTGCGCGGCCGGGCTCAGCGGCCGGGGTCACAGGTTCAGCGTGGTCTCGATGATCAGCTGCCGTCCGGGGCAGGCTGCGGCAGAGTTGGCGCTCCGCTCTACGAGGGTCGTGGCCCCCGTACCTCAAACGGGCCGCGAGAAATGCGCCACGCTGCGCCCCTCACCGGGCTCTCTGAGCGTCGAAACTTTTATCACTCGACTCGAAAAAGTTTCGACATACTTGACGTTGGATTATGGCGTTAGCGGTTGACATGTCCTTCTTTACCGGCCTAACTTGGCCTTGATTACAGGCCAGCGCTCCGAAACTTTTCGCTCCGAAGCGGAAGAATGATCGGTTGCGCTTAGGAGGCATGCCCATGAGACGCCGTAGTTTCCTTGCCGTGGGCGGCGCTACCGGAGTGGCGGCAGCGATGTCCCAGATCCCCGCCGCTCACGCCGCGGTCACCGGGGCGGCGAGCCCCGCCGCCGGACTGGCGAACCCCGCAGCCGGCCTCGCGAGCCCCGCGACCCTGCGGGAACTCGCCGCGAAGATCGGCCTTCGGGTCGGCACCGCGGTCATACCGGAGGACCTGAACACCCCCGCGTGGACCGCCATCCTTCAGGAGCAGTTCTCCGTGGTTACCCCAGGGAACGCGATGAAGTGGGGACCGGTCGAGCCGCAGCAGGGCGTATTCGACTGGTCGGACGCCGACACCCTGGTCAACTTCGCCGAGGCGCACGGGCAACTCGTGCGGGGGCACACGCTGCTGTGGCACAACCAGCTACCGGACTGGCTCACGACCGGGGTGGCGAACGGAACGATCAGCAAGTCCCAGCTCATGTCGCTGCTGGAACAGCACATTTTCACCGAGGTGGGGCGGTACAAGGGCCGGATCTGGCAGTGGGACGTCGCCAACGAATTCTTCCTCGACGCGAATCCCTCGGGGATCAACCCGAACGACTTCTGGGTCTCCAATCTCGGCGCCGGGATCATCCCGCAGGCGTTCAAATGGGCACACCAGGCCGACCCGCACGCGCTGCTGTTCTACAACGACTACAACATCGCCGGCGAGGACGGCACGAACGCCAAGAGCGACGCGGTGTACGCGTGGCTGCAGCAGATGCTGGATCAGGGCACGCCCATCAACGGCGTCGGCAACCAGGGACACCTCGACACCCAGTTCGGCTTCTCCGGCATCCAGATGACCGAGGACCTGCAGCGTTACGCCTCCCTCGGACTGAAGGTGGCCATCACCGAGGCGGACGTCCGCACGTTCGTCAACAACGCGACCGACCAGGTACCCACCGACAACCTCGCGGTGTTCGCGCAGCCGTACGAGTTCTCGCAGATGATGCTGGCGGCGCTCGCGGTCCCCGAGGTCATCTCGTTCACGGTCTGGGGCTTCGTGGACGCGGACTCCTGGGTCCCCGGCACCTTTACCGGCGAGGGTTACGCCACTATCTACGACGTGAACGCGCAGCCCAAGCTGGCCTTCTACAACCTCCTGGAAGACCTCAAGCTCGCCGCCTCCGGCGCGCCACACCGGGTCCCCAGCGGAGGCGGGTTCTAGGCCAGATCCCGTCGGCGGCTCGCCGAAGCGGCCGACGGGATCCGCCAACTCAGTGCCCCAGGGCGACCTGGACGAGCCTGACGACGACCAGGACCATCGCGATGGCCAGGTAGGACCGCAGCACCGTCAGGCCGACCTTGCGGCTCCTGGACATGACCGGCTTGGACAACATGGCCAGCGGCGGCATCCGCCAGTTGTCCCGGCCGGTGCGGTCGACCGGGACACCGACCCCAAAACCGACCGACCGGCGCGCCCGGGCCAGCGTCCAGGCCCCGAGGATCGCCGAGGCTGCCCCGCACACGCAGAAGATCTCGATGATCTGCCGCGCGGTGATGCCCGTGAACAGCACCGAGGCGGTCAGCACGACCGACAGCGCGACCAGCAGCGCGACCACGGTCGCGGCGAACATGGTCGTCCGGCGGCCGTTGACCCACGGGCCGAGGACCGCGCGGTCGTTGCACAGCAGGAGCAGATACACCGTGGCGCTCGGCAGCAGCACGCCGGCCAGCGCCTGGACGCCCTCGGTCAGCAGCCCGAGCGGGGTACCAGGGATCAGCACGATGATCGCGGCGCCCGCGATCAGCGCGCCGTAGATGGCGTAGAACCCCTTAGCCTGCCGGAACCCCCGGTGCAGCGAGTGCTTGAGACCGAGCACGTCGCCGATCGCATACGCGCTGGACAGCGAGACCGCGAACGCCCCGATGATGGAGGCGTCGAGCAGCGCGACCGCGAACACCACGCCCGCGGCGCGCCCGGCGTAGGCCGCGATGCCGTGGGCGATCCCGGCGGAGTCGGTGAAGTTGCCTGCTCCCTTGGTGCCCGCGAAGGCGGCGGCGGTCGCGCCGATCACGGCCGCCGCCCCGACCACCACGATCACGATACCGATCCACAGGTCAGCCTTCTCGTAGCGCATGAACCGCGGCGTGATCCGCTTGTCGATCACGTAGGACTGCTGGAAGAACAGCTGCCAGGGCGCGACCGTGGTGCCGACGATGCCGATGACCAGCAGCATGACGGTCGCCATCTGGCCCGAACCGCCGGGCAGCCCAGGTACGACGAACCCTCGCGCCACCTGCCCGACGTTGGGGTGGGTGAGCAGGGCGAGCGGGATGAGCAGTAGCGACCCGGCGCAGAAGGTGATCGCGATCCGCTCGAACCGGCGGAAGCTGCCGGTGAACGCGGCCGCGATGATCACCGCGGCGGCCAGTGCCACCGCGACCAGCTTCGGCACGCCCAGGTAGCCTGCCGCCAGCGTAATCCCGATGAACTCGGTGACGATGGTGAGCGCGTTGAGGATGAACAGGTCGATGACCGAGAACGCGCCCCAGAACTTGCCGAACCGCTCCAGGATCAGCCGAGCGTGCCCGACCCCGGTGACCGCGCCGAGCCGGAGCACCATTTCCTGGTTCACGTACAGCACCGGCACCAGCAGCAGCAGTGTCCACAGCAGTCGGGTGCCGTAGTTCTGCCCGGCCTGCCCGTAGGTGGAGAACGCGCCGGCGTCGTTGTCGCCGCACATCACGATCAACCCCGGGCCCACGATGGCCAGCAGCGTCTTTAGCTTGGCGGACAAGCTGGTACGCGGAGCAAAGTCGTCGATCGCGATCGTGCCGAGCGCGCCGCGAATGTCGCCGACGTGCGCGTCGTCGAGGACGGCGGTCCTGCGCGCGGCCGGAGCGGCGGTGCCAGCGGTACGGAAAATGGTGGCCATGGTGAACACCCCTTTCGCGTCATGAGATCTGACGGGACGAGGGGCACACGCCCTGCGGCCGCAGGTAAGCCAGACTGGACCCGCCGGGGCGGG
>DATMKQ010000273.1:0-29178 GCA_035571275.1 Trebonia sp. | reverse complement strand
CCCCGGATCTCCGCCGTCCAAGCCCCCTGTGGTGGTCGATGTGACGACGGCCACGTTCCGACCGGTAGACGGCAAGCGCTGCTCGCCACCCGCTGGTCGCGCACTCAGCTGGGGTCGCGGACCCAGCGGTCAGGGGAGGTTCCGGCCAGGGTGATCGCGTCGCGCAGCCAGTACGTCGCATCGGGATCCCAGCCGACCAGGACCGTTCTCCCGTCGCTGACCGGCGCGATCTGTCCTTGGCAGCGCAGATAGCCGTACACGCTCAGGTGAACGCCGTCCCACCGCCCGGCCAGCTCACCCCAGTCCGGGAGAAACCACGGGCCTGGCAAGCCGAACCGCTGGGACCACTCCTCCTGACGGGAATCCGAGACAAGCCGCGGGGAGGCCGCCACGAGTTGCTGCCAGTCCGGCACATCGTGAATCTCCGCCACGGCCGCATCAGCGGCCACATGGACGTCCCAGGCGCAAGCGCGCGACTCGCCCAGGCTGTCGTCCCGGAAGATGAGACCGGCCGCGGTGACAGAGTCGAGTTTCCGCGTGGTGCACGGCAAGCCGGCGCCCGCCGGAGCCGACCACCAAGCGCCCGCTGCCCGTTCCCGGCCAAGCCGCCTTATCCGGTCCATGACCGGCCGTCCGCGCGCGAATACTTCCGCTTCCGTTTTTTGCAGGGCATCGCTCGTGCTCAAGTCCGGTGGTTCACCGGTATCCGACCAGTCCACGAACGCCTGACGCGAGCGATCCACATCCGAACTCAGCCAGGTAGCGCCCTGGGCCAGGGAAAGCGCTTCGCGAACGAGCAGCAAGTTCTGCGTGACAATAGCATCGTGGATAATATTCGATACCCGGCCTCGCGGGTCATCGCCGTCAAGAAGAAATACCCTGTTGTCGATGTACGACTCGAGAGCGGCCGCTATCTGGAGCTCACTTTGCGCGGAAGCTGATCTCGCGAACTCCTCGCTCTTTTCCCTGGATGCCGCACGGTACCAGTCGATCCCCGCGTGCTCGTGCGTTTCGTCGAGGAGAAGCCCAGCGAAGCCGCTGACAAAGGAATAGAACATCAGCACATGGAGGGGTTCGGTCCGGTGTGGCGGCTGGCCCGCTGCGCTCATCTCGGCACTCCTCTCATCCCGCCTCCACACAGCCTATCGACCGCGCCTGCCCCGCATGAGGCTGTCGCCTCCCGCGGGGCAGGGCCGCTTTCCCGAGATGCTCAGGTTCCGCAGGCTAGCACCCGGTTCTCGCTCCGGTAACCGGAGTTGTAGTACCATTTGCCATTTTCAAGGACCTTACCCGACGTTATGGCGAACCACTTGGTCGAATCCTTGTTGGTGCAGGCGACCGCGACGTTCTTCTGCTGGAAGTAGGCCACGTTGTGCTTGCTCTGATCCGGGAATAGCCGTCCCACTTTCTCCGTGAGGAGCCCGAAGAAGTGATATTTGTACATCTGCACGTACAGGACTATGAGCTGCACGCTTCGCGCGCATTTGACATACGGCTTGACCCCGACCGCATTGTGGTTGTGGCTTGCCCGCAGATGCGGTTCCTTGGGCTCGTAGTGGATGTAGCATTTGGCCGGATCCTGCTCGCCGGGCGAGGCGCCGAACGCCAGGCTGGAGATCGCCGACTGGGATCCCGCGGTCGCGGGGTGCGATTGGGCGGCGGGGGGAGCGGCGCTCGCGGTCCCCGGTATGGCCATGAAGGCTGCCGTGGCGGTGACGACGGCGGCCGCCAAGGCGAGGCGCCCTCGGCGGCCCGTGATCAATTTCCCTCGTCCTAGTCGCCGGAGCTGTCGAATCTGGCTTCCCATCTGGACTCCTCCCTGATCGCCTTTCCGGCTGGGTCCGTGGCGGGCCCGGCTCTCAGCCTCGCAGCAGGCTCTTGGCCAATTCGTGACAGGTTTGTGGCGGTGGCGCCCTGCTCAGATCGAACGCATAACCGCAGTTAACGCGCGCTCGGAACCGCCCGCTTAGACCAGAAGTCCGGCCACTGTACGGGCAGCGGCAGTACTCCGTCGTCTTCCCAGAGATCGGGCGCGGACCGGGCAGCAGGAACCTGCTTACGGATGACCGCGGTGCGGGCAGCACGCAACTCATCGCCGGGTGACACACCGAAGTCCGTCTTCAGCCGACGGCACACGGAATCGTACGCACGGAACGCCTCGGCTTGCCTGCCCGTGCCGGCCAGCGCGGTCATCAGGGCGGCGTGCAATCGCTCGTCGAGCGGGTGCCGCGCGGTCAGCTTCCTCAGCTCCGGCAGTACCAAGTCATGCCAGCCAAGGCCGGACACGAGCCTGGCGTACTCAACGGTCAGCGCAAGCCGTTCCTCCGACAATGCGGCGGCCTCCGGATGATCATGCAGGGCGTCGAGATCCTCACCCGGCTCCCCGCGCCACAGTGATGCCGCTTGCCGGTACAGCCGGCACGCCTCCACCGCTCCCTCGGAGGCCGCCGCCCTACGCGCCTCCCCCGCCAGCTGGCGGAATGCGATCAGGTCAAGCTGGCGAGCCCCGACACTCAGCCGGTAGCCGCTGGCCTCACGGAAGAGGACAGCACCGCCAGGGATGTTGAGGATCGACCGCAGCCGGCTTATGTAGCAGTGCACAGTGGCCGTAGCGGAGCGAGGCGGATTACCGCCCCACAGTGCGTCGACGAGGGCGTCCTGGCGCACCGCGCCGCCGCACCCCAGCGCCAGCAGGCCGAGAATCGCCCGCTGACCCGCTGTACGGAGAGTAACGCTGCGCCCGTCGCGAAACACCGCCAGGGGGCCGAGCACGCCGATCCACAATCCGCCTGGTCTGGGCTGGCGCTGGTCCTGCAGGCCCAGAATTCTCCCCAGGCGCGCCACCGTGTCCGGCTGCGGAGACATCACCCGGCCCTGCTCCAGGTCACGAAGCGTTCCGATGCCGATACCAGCCTCGGACGCGAGCTCACGTTGCGTGAGCCCTTTCTCCCGGCGCGCGTTTCTGAGGCGTGCACCTGCCTGTACTCCCCGTTTGCCGTGAACCGCGAGGGCCACGAGACCACCATCCCTCGAATGGCGTGCAGCGCTTCCCCGTCACACTTCCCCGTTCCACCACCCCTGTGGTAAAGCGCAGAATAGCGCCTTTTATGCAAAAAGTCGCCAAGAATAAAAGAGGCTATGCGATAAGGGGTACTATTGTTGCTGCAGATACTGACGAGGCAGCCAGCGTGGCATTTTTCGCAGAACTTTCAATCGTCAGGCCGACGCCTTCCTGGCCACCTCGAGTGTCACTGGCGCGCACGTGATTGAGTGAGCAGGTCGATGAGCGCGTCGATCGTCTCCAGGTTCGGCGCCGGCACGCCGACCAGGCGCGCGAGTTCGACGGGCGCCTTGAGCAGCACGTCCGACTCCAGCGGCTTGCCTGCCTCGTAGTCCATCAGCATCGACGTCTTGTGGTCGCCGACCCGGGCCGCGCCTTCGAACCGGCGCTCGACCGAGATCTTCGGCGGGCTCCCGAGGCGGGCGGCGATCTCGGCCGTCTCGTGCATCATGGCCAGGACCAGCGCGCGCGTGCCCGGGTGCGCGGCGATCTGTCCCATCGTCGCGCCGGTGAGCACGCTGATCGGGTTGAACGCGATGTTGCCCATCAGCTTCAGCCAGATGTCGGATCGCAGGTCGGCCTCGACCGGGCACTTCAGGCCGCCCGCGGCCATCGCCTCGCTGAACGCCGTGCAGCGCGGCGAGATCGTGCCGTCTGGCTCCCCAATCGAGAACCGGGTGCCCTCGATGTGGCGGATCACCCCAGGCGATTCGATCTCGGTCGAGGAGTACACGACGCAGCCGATGGCGCGGGCGGGCGCGATCACGGCGGAGACGGCGCCGCCCGGATCAACCGCCTCGACGCGGCGATCTTCGTAAGGGCCGGGGAGCCCGTGGAAGTACCACCAGGGGATGCCGTTCTGCGCGGCGACAACCCCGGTGCCGGGTCGCAGCAGCGGTCGGATGAGGTGCCCGGCACCGGCGTAGCTGTACGCCTTCAGTCCGAGAAACACGATGTCGACCGGGCCTATCTCCACGGGATCTTCCGTCGAATGGGGGTGGGCGCGGAAATCCCCGCGCGGGCTTCGCACGGAGATGCCGTTTTGGCGCATGGCCGCCAGGTGCTCGCCGCGGGCGATCAGGTGCACGTCCGCGCCGCCCCGGTGCAGCGCCGCGCCCACGTAGGCGCCGATCGCTCCGGCGCCGACGACCGCGACCTTCACTTCTCCGCCGCCGCCGCCACTATGTCCGCGAGGGTGCGGCGCTGGATCTTGCCCGTTGGTCCCTTGGGGATCTCGGGCAGGATCGTCACCCGGGCCGGCCGTTTGAACGCGGCAAGGCGATCGGCGCAGTGCGCGGCCAGTTCCTTCGGCGTGGCCTCGCCCCGGAGCACGACCACGACACCCACCTGTTCGCCGTACTTCTCATCCGGCACGGGGAAAGCCGCGGCCTCGGCCACCGCGGGATGGGTCAGCAGCACGTCCTCCACCTCGTAGGGGGATATCTTCTCCCCGGCGCGGTTGATCAGTTCCTTCAGCCGGCCGACCAGGGTTAGGTAGCCATCGGCGCTGAGCTTGCCGACGTCCCCGGTGCGGAACCAGCCATCGCGGAACGAGGCGGCCGTCGCGGCCGGGTTGCCGAGGTAGTGGTCGACGACCGACGGGCCGCGCACCGCCACCTCGCCCTCGGCGCCGGCGCCGGCGCCGGCAGCCACCGGCAGCCAGTCGTCGTCGAGCGCGGCGATCTCGATGCCAGTCGGCCGCCCGACCGTCCCCGGGCGGCGTTCACCGGGCGGCAGCGGATTCGACGCCATCTGGTGCGCCGCCTCCGTCATGCCATACGCCTCGACGAGCGGGACACCGATCGCTTCCTCGTATTGCCGCCACAGCACCGTGGGCAGCGGCGCCGAGCAGGAGCGGACGAACCTTAGCCGGTGCTCCGGTTTATCCGGCAGCTCAAGGGCCCGGGTGAGCAGCCGCGAGTGGATGGTGGGGACCGCCGTGTACCAGGTCGCGCCATGCTTGGCGATGTCGTCCCAGAACACGGACGGCCGCAGCCTCGGGATGACCACCGTGCCGCCCGTGGACAGCGTGCCGAGCACCGCGGCGACGAGGCCGTGCACGTGGAACAGCGGCATCACGCACATCGTCACGTCTTCGCCGGACAGACCGTAGGTCTGCGCGACCGCGCCGGTCGACGCGATGAGGTTGCGCTGCCGGATGGGCACCGTCTTCGGCTTGCTTGTGGTGCCGCTGGTGTGCAGCAAGAGGGCGAGCGCTGCTGGGCTCCCGGCATCCTGGAGCGGGGTCCCGGCCGCGTCGTCGACGTGCAGCAGACCGTCCCGCAATCCGAACGCGCTGGCGGCCACGTTCGCGGCCGCCGCGGTCGCGGCTTCGGCGGCGGCGGCCGAGCCGTCGTGGAGCAGCCGGGAGACACGCAGGTCATCAAGTTCGGCGGCTAGTTCGGCGACGCTCAGCGCGGGATTCAGCGGCGCGGCCGCCGCGCCGCGGGCGGCGGCCGCGACGAAGGCCAGGACCAGCGCCGGGCCATTGGCCGCGACGAGGGCCACCCGGTCACCTTCGCTGACGCCGATCTCGGCCAGCCGGCCGGCGGCCCGGTCAAGGGCACGTTGCAGCCCGGCGTACGACAGGGAGACTCCCGACTCCGGCACCACCAGTGCGGGATGGTTGTCGGACCGCGTGATCAGCTGGCGGAGGGTGGCTGGCTCGGTGACGGTCATATACTCAGCCTTATCGCACCGCACGACGCCGCGTCCACCGCGGCGTTGCCTCGCCGAGTGCTTTCCCTGGGTGTGGCTCAAGCTTCGCCTGTTCGCAGTGATGGGTTCAGGTGCGCGTCACCCGGTCCTGCGACCATCCAGCGGTGACCGCAGCCTCGCCGCGCCCGGGCGCTTCCCCGAGATCTCATTCCACAGTTTCGATGGCCGAACAGCACGAGCTTTTCCAGCGGGTGCTGCGACGCAACCTGGTCAGCCGTCGCACGATGATCCGCGGGAGCGTCGGTGCCGCCGGGGCCGCGTTCCTGCTCGGCGGCGGCGCCGCCGAGACCGCGTTCGCCGACGTGCTAACGCATACGGGAACGGTGGCAGGCGGCTTCGTGGTGAACGGCCGGCACCTGTCCTTCGGCTCTGACCCGGAACGGCAGATGTGGGTCGCCGGGCAGCTGTTCAATCTCAACACCTACAACGCGGTCCCGTCGGGGATCAGGGTGCACGTCGAGTACGGTCACGACACGGCGTACGGTCACGTGGTCCCGGCGGAGATCCGCGAGCTCATCACCCACGTGCCGGTGTGGAACGGGGTCGCCACCGGGCCGGTCACCGCGTCCGCGACCGACCTGCTGAACGCCGACCAGTTCTACGTTCACGCGCTGCTCGACCGCCTGCAGCCGGGCCACACCTATCACTACCGTTTCGTGTACGCCAAGGGCGGCGAGCGCGGCTGCACGCCCGACGCGAGCTTCACCACCGCCCCACGCGGACGCAGCCTTGAGCCGTTCACGTTCACCGCCTACGGCGACCAGGGCATCACCGGGGCTCCAGGGACCGGGCAGACGATCGACAACGCCGTCTCCCTCCAGCCGGAATCCTCGTCGCACATCACCGACGACTACTACGACCCGTCCGACCCGGACTACTACGATCCGACGTCCACGACCGCGCCAACCGATATCTCGCCGGTCGCGGCGCTGGTCACGCAGATCACGCGGGTCAGGAATCCCGTGAACGGCAGCCGCTCGCGGTTCACCCTGCTAGCCGGCGACATCTGCTACGCGAACCCCAACGGCGACGCGCAGCCGATCATCAACCCCGATGGATACGGTGGCACGCAGCCGGGCTCGTCGAACACGCCCGCGCCGCCGGCGAACAGCGGAGGCTGGGACGACTTCGATCCCTACGTGTGGACGAGCTATCTCAGCACCATCGAGCGCAGCTCGGCCGCCACGCCGTGGATGTTCGCCACCGGCAACCACGACGTCGAGCTGTTCAGCGCCTCGCTCGACGCGGACGCGACCACGATCGGCTATTACGGCTCCCTCGGCTACGGCGGCCACGCCCGGCGGCTCGACCTGCCGAAGAACGGCCCGGGCAAGTGCCCGTCCGTCTACAGCTTCACCTACGGCAACGTGGGCGTCGTCAGCGTGGACGCGAACGATCTGAGCTATGAGATCCAGGGGCTGCTCGGGTACAGCGGCGGCGAGCAGGTGAGGTGGCTTCGGCGTCGGCTCGGCGAGCTTCGCTCCGACCCGGGGATCGACTTCATCATCGCGTTCTTCCACCACTGCGCGTTCTCGACCTGCGAGAGCCACTCCTCCGACGGCGGCGTCCGCAAGGTACTCACCCCGCTGTTCGCTGAGTACACGGTGGACCTGGCGATCCAGGGACACAACCACCTTTACGAGCGGTCGAACCCGATCCGGTACGACGCGACGACCAACACAGGCGCGTCGTCCACACAGGCGGTCTCGCTCTCGCCGAAGGATCCGGCGATCGTCCACCCGGAGAAGGACGGCACGACTTTCATGACCGTGGGGTCGGCGGGCCGGCCGCGCTACGCGTGGTCCGGTGCGGTCGAGTCCGACCGGAACTTCATCGCCGGAGTCAACACGAACGCGCCTGGGAACGGCACCGTGGTCTCCGCGGACGCGGCGACCGGGGTCGGGCCATACGCGAGCCAGCTCGATTTCTCCGACGCGTACGAGACGGTCGACTGGTCGCAGGCCCGGTACCGGGACTACGCGTTCATCGCGCTAGACGTGGTCCCCGCGCGGCCGGACGGCACGACGACGATGACGCTCAGGGCGATCAACCAGCAGGGCGTCGAGTTCGACCGCGTCGTCTTCAAGCGCAGGGTCGGCCGTTAAGGGTTAGCCGTTCCGGGTTACCGGGTTACCGTGTTCCTGTGTTCTTGTGAAACTGTGTTACTGTGAGACTGTGAAGAATATTACGGTTTCCGTTCCCGATGACGTCTACCGCAATGCGCGTGTGGCCGCCGCGCAGCGTGACACCTCGGTGAGCGCGCTGGTCGTCGCGTATCTTGAGCGGTTGTCCGGGCGGATGGAAGAGTTCACCAGGCTTGAGGCGCTGCAGCGCGAGGTTCAGGCCGAGATCGGCCAGTTCCGCGCCGCCGACCGGCTAGGTCGCGATGAGGTTCACGATCGTGCGGTTCGTTGATACCAACGTTCTGCTCTACGCGATCTCCCGCGACGCGGCAGAGCAGGAAAAGGCTAAGCGCGCCAATGACATCCTGGCGGAGCGCGACCTGGCTCTGTCCGTACAGGTGCTGCAGGAGTTCTACGTGCAGGCGACCCGGGCGAGTCGACGGGATGCCATCGGGCACCAGCAGGCCGTCCTGCTCATCGAGTCGTTCCAGCGTTTCCCTGTTCAGGACATCACAGGCACGATCATGCTGGCGGCCTTGAACTGTCGCCAGCGTTTTCAGCTCTCCTACTGGGATGCCGCGATCATCGAGGCATCTCGTGCGATGGGTTGCTCTCACGTCCTGTCCGAAGACCTCAACCACGGTCAGGATTATGGCGGTGTTCTGGTCGTTAACCCGTTTCGCTGAGCTCGGGCTCGGCGCTGTGCATGACCGGGCTATGCGGGCGGCCGTAACATGCTGGCAAAGGCAGCAGGCCTTGTGCCGGATCTGATGTTTGGGGTTCCCGTGCCGCTGAGCGATTTTCCGCGATACCAGCTGACGTTCGGCCCGAGTCCGGTCCATCCGATGGAGCGGCTGGGTGCTCACCTGGGCGGGGCGAAGATATGGGCCAAGCGGGACGATTGCAACGCGGGGCTCGCCTTCGGCGGGAACAAGGTACGCAAGCTCGAGTACCTGGTGCCCGACGCGCTGGCTCTGGGGGCGGACACGCTCGTCTCGATCGGCGGGGTGCAGTCCAATCACACCCGCCAGGTCGCCGCGGTGGCCGCGAAGCTCGGGCTGAAGGCCGTGCTGGTGCAGGAGAGGTGGGTGGACTGGCCCGACGTGGTGTATGACCGGGTCGGCAACATCCAGCTCTCGCGGATCATGGGTGCGGACGTGCGCATTGTCGATGCCGGGTTCGGTATCGGCGTGAAGCCAAGCTGGGAACGGGCGCTGGACGAGGTGCGCGCGCAGGGCGGTGTCCCTTACCCGATTCCCGCCGGGGCCTCCGACCACCGGCTGGGCGGCCTGGGCTTCGCGAACTGGGCCTACGAGGTGCGAGAGCAGGAGCGCCAGCTCGGGATCTTCTTCGACACGATCATTGTCTGCGCGGTGACCGGCTCGACCCAGGCTGGCATGATCGCCGGGTTCGCCGGCCAGGACCGGCCGCGTCGGGTCATCGGCATCGACGCTTCGGCCAAGCTCGGCGAGACCCGCGCCTCGGTCACGAAGATAGCCCGCAATACCGCCGAGCTGATCGGACTCGGCCGTGAACTGCGCGATGACGAGATCACGGTGCTTGGCGGGTGGGCAGGTGACCTTTACGGGGTTCCCGACCAGTCGACCCTTGAGGCGATCCGGCTCCTGGGCCGGCTCGAAGGGATCATCCTCGACCCCGTCTACGAGGGGAAGTCCATGGCGGGCCTCATCGACCTGGTCGGCACCGGTGAGATCGGCCAGGACTCCACCGTGCTTTACGCGCACCTGGGCGGCCAGCCCGCGCTCAGCGCCTACGGTGCCCTCTTCTGTTAAGCCGGAGTCAGCGACGGTCCGATGGCGCGGGCGCGCTCGACGAAGATGCGGTGCAGGTCGCGGACCGCGCGTGGCGGAGACCCCGACCGCGGCCGCTGGATGACCAGCTGGACCCTGGTCTGATCGTCCGCGAGCGGCCGCCACGTGATCGCGCCGCGCAGTTCGAGCGGGTCGCCGATGACGCTGAAGTCGGGCAGCACCGTGACGCCGAGTCCCTCGGCGACCATCAGCTTGCCCATCTCGGCTCCGTCCGCGGAATAGGAGAACGCCGGGACCTCACGGCCGAGCAGCCGGTGCAGGTAGCGGTGCATGACGTAGCCGGGGCGCATGCCGATCAACGCGGCCGAGCGCAGGTCGCTGAGGGTGACCCGGGACCGAACGGCGAGCGGGCTGTCCGGCCGCAGGCAGACGACCGCGGGTCCGTGCAGCAGCGGGGTTGTTTCAAGTTCCGGCGGCATGTCGTCGCCTTCCAGGCAGTTCACGAGGCCAAGATCGGTGCCGCCTTCCAGGAGCGAG
The DNA here is from genome assembly GCA_035571275.1 of Trebonia sp. GTDB lineage: Bacteria > Actinomycetota > Actinomycetes > Streptosporangiales > Streptosporangiaceae > Trebonia. The sequence continues at coordinate 18,967 of DATMKQ010000273.1, read as the reverse complement.
CGCTGGATGTCGGCCTGCAGGCCGCCGACCACCTCTACCTGGGTCGCCGGGTGCGTGCCGCGGAACCGCATGATGGCGGGCGCGAGCAGTGGCCCGGTGGCCGCGCTCACCGTGCCGATCCTGACCATGCGGCTGGTCTGGTGCTGATCGTCGGCCGCGTGGCGGAGCCGGTCCACCGCGTCGAGCACGGTCAGCATGTGCTGGAGGAGATCGCGCCCGCCCTCGCTGAGCCGGGCGCCCTGCCGGCCGCGCTCCAGTAGATCCACGCCAAGCTCGCGCTCGAGGCTGCGCACCGATTCGCTCAGCGCGGGCTGCGAGATGTGCAGCGACTCGGCCGCCTTCCGGTAGGAGCCCAGCCGGGCGACCGAGGCGACGTACTCCAGTTGTTCGATCCGCACGATGTCGACCCTCGCCCAGGCTTGGATTTAGTACTTTGTTGATCAAAATGATAGGAATAGCTTATCACGGGCTCGAAGATCGGTATTGGACGGCGACGTGGCCCGCTCCGCATCCTGATGGGAGAACCCACACCACGAGGAGGCAACCCGCTATGGGGGTCGTTCTGCACTGGTTCCTGCCAACCAACGGTGACTCCCGCACCGACCTGAGCCTGGGCAACGCGGTCGGCGCCGCGGGCAGCCGGATAACAGAAGGCGGCACAGAACGGGTTCCCGACGTCGGCTACATCGGCCAGATAGCACGGTCCGCGGAACAGCTCGGCTTCACCGGCGCGCTCACCCCAACCAGTTCCTGGTGCGAGGACGCCTGGGTGATGACCGCGGCGCTGTCCCAGGTCACCGAGCGGTTCAAGTTCCTGGTCGCGTTCCGCCCTGGGCTGATGTCACCGACGCTGGCCGCCCACATGGCGGCGACCTTCCAGCGCGTCTCCGGCGGCCGGCTGCTGCTGAACGTGGTCACCGGCGGCGACGACGTCGAGCAGCGGCGGTTCGGCGATCACCTCGACAAGCAGGCCAGGTACGAGCGGGCGGGCGAGTTCCTGCACATCGTCAGGGAGCTGTGGGGCGGCGGGCCGGTCACGTTCTCCGGCAGGCACTACGACGTGCGGGGCGGGCAGATCGTCCCGGCCGACAGCTGGCCCCAGATCTACCTGGGCGGCTCCTCCGAGCCGGCGCTCGACGTCGCGGCCAGGTACGCCGACGTGTACCTCACCTGGGGAGAACCGCCCAAGGCCGTAGCGGAGAAGCTGGACGCGGTGCGGACGAGGGCCAAGGCGGCCGGGCGCGAACTGCGCTTCGGCATCCGACTGCACGTGATCACCAGGAGCACCGCGGCGGAGGCGTGGTCGCAGGCGCAGCGGCTGCTCGACAGCCTCGACCCGGCCGCCATCGAGCGGGCGCAGGCGATCCAGCGGGCGTCGCAATCGGAGGGCCAGCGCCGGATGACGGAACTGCACGGCGGGCGCACCGACGCCCTGGAAGTGTCCCCGAACCTGTGGGCCGGCGTCGGCCTGGTCCGCGGCGGCGCCGGCACGGCGCTGGTCGGCAGCCACGACGAGGTCGCCGAGCGCATTGCCGAGTACCACGGGCTCGGCATCGACGAATTCATCCTGTCCGGCTACCCGCACCTGGAAGAGGCCTATCAGACAGGCGAGGGCCTGATCCCCGTCCTGCGCAAGCGCGGCCTGATGACGTCCCCTGACAACCACTTCGCTGAGACGGAGGGCGCGCGATGAGCATCGCCCCGACCACCGAACGAGCCCAGGTTCTTTCTTCCGTACCCCAGACGCTCGCGACCGCGCGATCCTACGCCGAGTCGCTCGCCGCCGGCGTGATCGAGCGGGACCGGGCCGGATCGGTACCGTGGGCCGACCTCGCGGCCCTGGACGCCAGCGGCCTGCTCGGGATCACCGTCCCCGCCGCCAACGGCGGCCCGGACCTGTCCCCCGTCGTGCTGGCCGAGGTAATCCGGACGATCGCGGCCGTGGACCCGGCGATCGCGCAGGTGCCGCAGGCCCACTTCCTTTTCGTGGACGTGCTCGCCACCCTGGGCAGCCCGGCGCAACGACAGCGGCTATTCGCCGACGTGCTGGCCGGGGCGCGGCTGGGCAACGGGCTGGCCGAGCGCGGTGGCCAGCACGCCCAGGACCTGAAGACCCGGCTGCGCCGGGCCCCGGACGGCCTGCGGCTGGACGGGCGCAAGTACTACTGCACCGGCGCGATCTCGGCGCGCTGGATCGGAGTCACCGCGCTTGACGACGCCGACCGGCTCGTGCTGGCGTTCGTCGAGCGGGACGCGCCCGGCCTGCAGGTGGACGAGGACTGGAACGTGATGGGGCAGCGCGCCACGGTGAGCGGCTCGGCGGTCTTCGACTACGTTCCCGTGGACCCTGAACTGGTCATCCCCTACCAGGACGCGTTCGCGAGGCCGCAGCAGCTCGGCGCGCGGGCCCAGCTCGTGCACACGGCGATCCAGGTGGGTATCGCGGGCGGCGCGCTACGGGACGCGCGGGAGTTCGTCAGGACCAGGGCCCGGCCGTTCTTCGAGGCGGCGCGGGCCGGGTGGGCGCAGACCGCGGCGAGCGACCCGCATACCATCCACCGGTTCGGCGAACTGGCTACCCGGGTGCGGGCGGCCGAGGCGCTGCTCGCTGCCGCCGCGGCCACGCTGGAGGACGTGGGCCGCCAGCCGCGCGACGCGGCCGCGGCCGCCCGCGGCTCGATCGCCGTGGCGCAGGCGAAGGCGTTCGGCAGCGACACCGCCACCGCGGTGGCCAGTGACCTGTTCGCGCTCACCGGGGCGAGCGCCGCCGACGAGCGCTATGACCTGTCCAGGCACTGGCGGAACGCGCGCACCCACGCGAGCCACGACCCGGTGGACTGGAAGTACCACCACATCGGCAACTACCTGCTCGGCGACGTACCGCCGCCGAACCACGGGCAGCTGTAGCCATGACGTGCACCGACGAGACGATGACGGACGACGCGGTCACCGCGGCGGAGTTCAGGCACGCCATGGGCCACTTCGCGACGGGGGTGACGGTGATCACCTCGGTCGGCGCGGACGGACGGCCGGTTGGCACCACCGCCAACGCGGTCAGCTCGCTGTCCCTTGACCCGCCGCTGCTGCTGGTCTGCTTCGACCAGGCCAGCCAGACGCTGGCCGCCATCCGGGCGCACGGCGCGTTCGCGGTCAACGTGCTCGCCGCTCCGCAGGCCGAGCTGTCGACCAACTTCGCTCGCCGCGGGCTGACCGCCGCCTGGGATGGCGTACCGCACCGGCCGGGGCTGACGGGCAGCCCGCGGTTGCACGGGGTCCTGGCGACGCTGGAATGCACCGTCGAGCACCGGCTGCCTGGCGGCGATCACGAGATCGTCGTCGGTCGGGTGCGCGACGCCCAGACGGGCGACGCCGAAGCGGCCCCGTTGGTGTTCTGGCGCGGCCGGTACGCCTCCCTCACCGCTGGTTCGTGATCGGCCATCGCGAACTGGTGATCGGAAATGCTTATTGAACTTGCCTAGATTTAAATCCCTAGTAAGACTATAGTTTTAGTAGGAATTGCCCTGCTTTCCCCGTCACACCCCCGGAGAATCCATGCCCGCCGTGCCCTCCGCACGACCACGCCCCCTGCACTTCGCGGCCTTCGTGATGAACACGACCGGTCACATCATCCAGGGCACCTGGCGCCGCCCGACCGCCCATCAGACCGACTTCAACGACCTAGAGCACTGGGTGGACCTCGCGAAGACCCTGGAGCGGGGGAAGTTCGACGCGATCTTCTTCGCGGACGTGGTCGGGCTGTACGCGCCGTACCGCGGCGACGAGCGCAAGTACTTCGAGGCCGGCCTTCAGGTACCGAGCAACGACCCGTCCGTGCTGGCCAGCGCCATCGCGTATGCCACCAAGGACCTCGGCATCGCGTTCACCGCCTCGATCCTGCAAGAGCACCCGTTCAACTTCGCACGGCGGATCTCCACCCTGGATCACGCGAGCAAGGGCCGAATCGCGTGGAACATCGTCACCAACTACCTGCCCAATGCTTCGCGCAACTTCGGGCTAGAGGGGCTGACCAACCACGATGAGCGATACGCCTGGGCGGACGAGTACGTCGACGTGACGTACAAGCTCTGGGAGGGCTCGTGGGAGGAAGACGCCCTGGTCCAGGATCGCGCGACCGGCATTCACGCCGACTACGACAAGGTTCACAAGATCAACCATGAAGGCCCCAGGTACAAGGTCGAGGGGCCGCACCTGGTGACCCCGACACCGCAGCGCACCCCGCTGCTGTTCCAGGCCGGCGCCTCCGAGGCCGGCCGGACCTTCGCGGCCAAGAACGCCGAGGCGGTCTTCATCGTGTCGCCGAACCTGGACGCGGCCGCGCGCGACACGGCGGACATCCGCTCCCGCGCGGTCAGCTACGGCCGCGTGGGGGAGGACCTCAAGTTCTTCCAGGGTCTGTACATCGTCCCCGGCTCGACCGAGGCCGAGGCCCGGCGAAAGGCGGCCGAGCTCGACGAGTGGATCGACTACGACGGCCAGCTCTCGCACATGTCGGGCGCGGTCGGCATCGACTTCGGGCACGAGGACCTCGACACGCCAATCGGCGAGCTCAAGACCGAGGGCGTGCAGAGCATCGTCGGCTGGATCAAGGACCTGGTGCCCGGCCGGCCCGCCACCCTCCGCGACGTCGCGCACTACACCGCCACCAACAGCCGCATCGTCGGAACCCCCGAGCAGATCGCCGACGCGCTGGCGCGCTGGCAGGCGGCGGGGGTCGACGGGGTCAACCTCGTGAACGCCGAGATCCCCGGGTCCTACGAGGACTTCGTGGAGCACGTCGTGCCGGTGCTACAGCAGCGCGGCCTGATGCAGCGGGAGTACGCGGAAGGCACGCTCCGCAACAAGCTGTTCGGGCGCGGCGACCGGCTGCCCGACCGACACCCCGCTGCCCGCTACCGCGGTGCCTTCGCGCCGCAGCCCGCGTAAGGACCGCCATGACCGTCAAGAAGCGACTCATCCTCAATCTGTTCGAGATGAACTGCGTCAGCCACATCACTCACGGGTTGTGGCGGCTGCCCGACAACAACCGGGAGCGGTTCAACGACATCGAGTACTGGATCGAACTGGCCAAGCTGCTCGAGTCCGGCGGGTTCGACGCCGTCTTCCTCGCCGACGTGATCGGCACGTATGACGTCTTCCGCGGGTCGGCGGACACCTCCATCAGGCAGGGGCTGCAGATCCCGAACAACGATCCGGCGCTTGTCGTGCCCGCGATGGCCGCGGTCACCAGGCACCTCGGCTTCGGGATCACGTTCTCCACGACGTACGAGCCGCCGTTCGCCTGGGCCCGGCGACTCAGCACGCTGGACCATCTCACCAAGGGCCGGGTCGGCTGGAACATCGTCACCTCCTACCTGCCGAACGCGGCCAGGAACTTCGGCCTGGACGGCGAGATCGACCACGACAAGCGCTACGAGATCGCCGACGAGTACATGGACGTCCTCTACAAGCTCTGGGAGGGCTCCTGGGACGACGACGCGATCATCGCCGACCGGGAGCACAACGTCTTCGCCGACCCGGCCAGGATCCGGCCGATCTTCCATGACGGAACCTATTTCAAGGTCGAGGGGCCGCACCTGCCCTCGCCCAGCAGGCAGCGGACTCCGGTACTGTTCAGCGCCACCGCGTCCGGCGCGGGGACCCAGTTCGCCGGCAAGCACACCGAGGTCGTGTTCACCGGCGGGCCGAACACCGGCTTCCTGAAGCAGACCATCACGAACATCCGCAAGGCCGCGGTCGAGGCCGGGCGTCGCGCGGACGACGTCAAGTTCGTCACCCAGGCCGGCGTCATCGTGGGCCGGACCGACGCCGAGGCGCGGGCCAAGCGCGCCAGGTACGAGCGGCTGTCCGACCCGGAGGGCTACCTGGCTCACTCCGGCCTGACGTTCGACCCGACCAGGTTCCCGCCGGAGACCAGGCTCAAGGACGTCGTCGGCGAGGACGGGAACGTAGGCCGGCGGCGCATCTTCGACCCCGAGCAGACCGTCGGGGAGTTCCTGTCGAGCTTCGGCGACCTCACCCGGCACGCGCTGTTCGTCAGCGGCACGCCCGACGTGGTCGCCGACGCGATCGAAGGCTGGCTCGACGACGTGGGCATCGACGGCATCAACCTGACCCAGTACCACTCCTACGACACCGCCAGGGACTTCATCGAGCTGGTCGCGCCCGTCCTGCGCCAGCGCGGCCGTCTGCGCACGGAATACGACCCGGACGAGTCCCTGCGGGACCGCATCTTCGGCGCCGGGGACCGCCTCCCCGACCGGCACTACGCGACCCGTTACCGCGGCGGCGCCCACCTGCCCGTGATCGGGCAGGATTCCGCGCTCCCCGCCTGACCATCCCCCATCAAAAGAGAGAAAACACGATGATCAGAACGAGGTTCCCCCGTCTGCTGGCGGCCGGCTTCAGCGCCTTGATCGCGAGCGCCCTGGTGGCGGCGTGCAGCGCGAACGGCGGTCCCAGCGCGACGGCCGGAGCCGGCGGCTCCGCGTCCGGCGGCACGAAGCTCAGCGGCGGCACGATCGTCTACGCCTCCGAGCAGGAGCCGCCGTGCCTGTACGGCGGCTGGCTGCAAGAGGCTTACATCGACAGGAACATCCTCGATTCCCTGGTGACCGAGGCGAACAACGGATCGATCGAGCCGTGGCTCGCCACGTCCTGGACGGTCTCCAAGAACGGCCTGACCTACACCTTCACTCTCAAGCCAGGCGTGAAGTTCACCGACGGCACCCCGCTGAACGCCCGCGCTGTCGTCGACAACTTCAACTACTGGCAAAAGGGCGGCAACAGCACCGCCCAGGTGTCGATAGACCCGTACTTCAAGGATGCGGTCGCGCTCGACGCCACCCACGTGGAGGTGCAGCTGAACCAGCCCTACCTGCAGCTCCTGACGATGCTCTCGCAGGCCTACATGGGCATCCTGTCCCCCGCGTCGCTCAAGCGCAGCACCCAGGCCCAGTGCGACGACCCGATCGGCTCAGGCGCCTTCGAGGTCAAGCAGTGGATCCATGGCCAGGAACTGATCCTGGTCAAGAACCCGAACTACACCTCCTGGCCCGCCACCGCTCTGCACAAGGGCCCGGCCATCGTCAACGAGGTGGACTGGAAGTTCCTGTCCGACCCGGTCGAGCGCTACGCGGCGCTGACCACCGGCGAGGCGGACGCCATGTATGACATCCCCACCGTCAACTGGACGAGCGCCGAGGCGAGCTACCAGGTGACGCAGTACATCACGCCGGGCAAGCCGGTCTCGCTGTACATGAACACGAGCCATGGCGTCTTCACGGACGTCCGGGTGCGCCAGGCGTTCGCGTACGGCGCCGCCCGGCAGCAAGCGGTCCAGACCGCGTTCCACGGCGTGGTCCCTTACGAGGGCAACCCATCGGTCAGCAAGGCCACCCCCGGCTATAACTCGGCGGTCGCCAGCGCGTACCCGTATGACCCGGCCAAGGCCAGCCAGCTGCTGAACGCGGCCGGCTGGACAGGGCACGACGCCGCCGGGTACCGGACCAAGGACGGCAAGGAACTCGACGTGAAGCTCGCCTACCCAGCGGGTTCCGTCATCACCGACGAGGGCGCCACCCTGCTCCAGATCCTGCAGCAAGAATGGAAGCAGGTCGGCTTCAACGTCACGCTGGTCCCCGAGACCCAGGCGGAGACGTTCTCCGGCGCGTACTCCACGCCCACCTCATACGACGCGCAGCCGTGGTACTGGACCAGTCCGAGCCCCGCGATCCTCTGGATCGTCTGGCGCCCGAGCACCGCCTCCGACCCCAACTACAGCAACTCCTCCTTCTACAACAACACCCAGCTCGGAGACGTCATCGCGGACGGCAACACCGCCGCCACGATCCCCTCGGCGGACAAGTACTACGAGCAGGCGCAGCAGATCATCCAGAACGAGGCGGCCGCGGTCGGCCTCTATGACCAGACGATGTCGATCGCGGTCGAGAAGAACCTGCACGACGTCTGGCTCGAGAAGAGCCAGGGCGAGCCGGTCTTCGAGGACGCCTACTTCACCCAGTGAGGTCCCAGTTGAGCACAGTCGTCGCCCGCCGGGTCCTCGTCAAGATCGCCACGGCGATCCTCGTCCTCGTCGCCGCCGCGTCGATCACGTTCTTCGCCCAGCTGCTCGTGCCAGGCAGCCGCGCGACAGCCATCCTCAACCAGCAGAACGGCCGTGCCCAGCAGTGGACCGCGGCCCAGCTCGCGCCCATCAACCACGAGTTCGGGTTCAGCAAGCCGCTCATCGTCCAGTACCTGGACTACGTCGGCGGGCTGTTCCGCGGCAACCTGGGCACGTCGTACACACAGTTCAAACCGGTGACCCAGGTCATCGGGGATGAGCTGGTGCCGAGCCTGGTGCTGACCGTCGGCGGCCTGCTGGCGGCCTGGGTGCTCGCCGTCGGCGTCATCCTGCTGACCGCCAAGCGGCGCCGGTTCATCAGCGCCCTCGGGTCCACGTGGGAGGCGCTCACGGCCAGCTTGCCCACGTACTGGATCGGGGTCGTCCTGCTCGTCGTGTTCGCGGTCGAGATCCGGATCTTCCCCGTCATCGGCGGAACGTCCGTCATGGGCACGGTACTGCCCATCCTCACGCTGGCGATCCCGCTGGCCGGCTTCCTCGGCCAGGTCATGCGGGACGAGTTCGAGCGGGTGCTCGACCAGCCGTTCATCACGACAGCGCGCACGCGCGGCATGGGCGACACGGCCGTGCGCCTCGTGCACGCGCTGCGGCACTCGGTCCTGCCAGCGATCACGCTGTCCGGCTGGGCGCTCGGCGCGCTCGTGTCCGGCGCCGTCATCGTGGAGAACCTCTTCGGCCGGCCGGGCATCGGCCAGGTCCTGGTGACCGCCGTGAACACCAGGGATGTCCCCACGGTGTCGGGCGTCGTCCTGGTGGTGGCGGCGGTGTACGTCGTTGCCAACCTGCTCGTCGATGTCGTCTACGTTCTCGTCGATCCCCGGATGCGTGCGTCATGACCGCCGTCTCTTTTCAGAGGCCAAGCGCGCTCGCCCTCTCAAAAAAGTTCCGGGTCCGGCCGGGCACCGTCGTCTCGTCACTGATCGTCCTGGTGTTGCTGGTGGCGGTCATCGCCCCGTCGGTGCTCACCCACCGCGGCCCCAACGCGATCGACCTGGAGCACACCCTGCTCCCGCCGTCGCTGAGCCATCCGTTCGGCACCGATGACGCCGGCCGCGACCTCTACACGAGGGTCGTCTACGGCGCCAGGGAATCGCTCGGCATCGGCCTGGGCGCGACCGGGCTCGCCATGGGGATCGCGATCCTCCTCGGCTTCGCCGGGGGGCTCGCGGGCGGTTTCGTCGACATGGTGATCGCACGGATCCTCGAAGTCGCGTTCGCGTTCCCCGTGCTGCTGCTGGCACTGCTCCTCATCGCCATCTACGGCCCGTCGGTCACGACCGAGATCGTCGCGGTCGGCATCGGCTCCGCGCCCGGGTACGCGCGCATGGTCCGCGGCCAGGTCCTCGCCGTGAAAAACGCCGAATACATCTCCGCCGCCGGCGCCCTCGGGCATAGCCGGCTGGCGGTGATCCGCCGTCACCTGTTCCCCAACGCCATGCGGCCGCTCGTCGCCGTGATCACGCTCGGCGTCGGCCAGTCGATCGTCTGGGCGTCCGGGCTGGCGTTCCTCGGCCTGGGAGTGGCACCGCCGAGCCCCGAGTGGGGCGCGCTGCTCGACTCGGGCCGCATGTACATAACCACCTCGTGGTGGCTGGAGGTCATGCCCGGCTTGGTCATCGTCCTCGTCGCGCTCTCGGTCACCACCCTGGGCCGGACGCTGCAACACCGACTGGAAGGAGCCGCCCGGTGACCGCTGCCGCCGAGGCCACGACAGAGATCACGAACGTCACCGCGACCGGCACTCCGCTGCTCCACGTCGAGAACCTGCGGGTCTCGTTCGGGGACACCGAGGTCGTCAAGGGCATCTCGTTCACCACCCGGGTGGGCCGCTGCCTGGCGATCGTCGGCGAATCAGGGTCGGGCAAGAGCGTCACCGCGCGCACGCTCGTCGGCCTGACCGGACCCAATTCGCACGTGCGCGCCGACCGGATCGACCTCGCCGGCATCGATCTGACCCGTCGATCGGAACGGTCGTGGCGGGCCATCCGTGGCCGCGAGATCGGCTTCATCCTGCAAGACGCCCTCGTCTCGCTCGACCAGCTCCGGCTGGTCGGCACCGAGATCATCGAGCCGCTGAAGCTGCACCGGTGGGGTACCAGGACGTCCCGGCGAGAGCGGGCCGTCGAACTGCTCGGCTCCGTCGGCGTGCCCGAGCCGGAGGTGAAGGTCCGCCAGCGCCCCTATGAGCTGTCCGGCGGGCTGCGGCAGCGAGCGCTGATCGCCTCGGCCATCGCGCTTGACCCGAAGCTCCTCGTCGCCGACGAGCCGACCACGGCGCTCGACGTCACCATCCAGGCCCAGGTGCTCGACCTGCTGGCCGAGTCCAAGGCCCGCGGCCGGTCAATCATCTTGATCAGCCACGACCTGTCGGTCGTCGCCCGGCTCGCCGACGAGGTGATCGTCATGCGCGGCGGCGAAGTGCTCGAGCACGGACCCGCGGACCAAGTGCTGCACGAGCCCAGGCACGAGTACACCCAGGCGCTGCTCGACGCGATCCCGTCCGAGCACACCCGCGGCACGCGCCTCGCGCCGACTGCTGCTGCTCCGGGGGTGCCGGGAGAGAAAATCATCGCCCCGCGTGCTCGCAAGGCGATCGACCGCGGTCTTCCCTTGCTCGAGGCGCGGCACATCAGCAAGGTCTTCCGCGGCCCGGATAAGGTCGACAGGACGGTCGTGGACGACGTGTCGTTCGAACTGTTCGCTGGCGAGACCCTGGGCATCGTCGGCGAGTCGGGATCGGGCAAGACCACGAGCGCCCGGATCGCCCTGTCGCTGCTCGAGCCGACCTCCGGCGAGGTGCTGCTGCGCGGGCAGCCATGGTCGGCACTGTCGCCGGGCCGGCGCAGGCCGCTGCGCAAGCAGATCGGGGTCATCTACCAGGACCCGCTGAGCTCGTTCGACCCGCGCTGGCCGGTGGGCCGGATCCTCACCGACGCGTTGCGCACCGGCAACCGCCCGCCGTCGTCGAACGCTCAGGCGCGGGCGCGCGCCATCCGGCTGCTCGAGCAGGTCGGGCTGGGCGAGGAGCACCTGGCGTCAGCGCCGCTGCGGCTTTCCGGCGGGCAGCGGCAGCGGGTTTCCATCGCGCGCGCACTGGCACCGGAACCGGAGGTGATCGTGTGCGACGAGCCCGTCTCGGCGCTGGACGTGTCGATCCAGGCTCAGGTGCTTGACCTGCTCACCGACCTGCAAGACGAGCTGGGCGTGAGCTACCTGTTCATCTCCCATGACCTCGGCGTCATCCACCACATGAGCGATCGCATTCTCGTGATGAAGGACGGCCGCGTGGTGGAGTCAGGTTCGGCCGACGAGGTGTTCGAGCGCCCGCGGGACCCGTACACCCAGCGGCTGCTCACCGCGCTCCCCCGGCTGGCTCAGGTATGAGCGACGCCAGGGAAGCCGCGAACCTCGCGGAGCGATTCCGTCCCGTCTTCGGCAAGATCGCGGAGGGGGCGGTCGACCGCGAGGCAGCAAGGCGGCTCCCGCATGACCAGGTGAGCTGGCTGCGCGAGGCCGGGTTCGGCAAGATCCGCGTGCCCCGCTCGTACGGCGGGCTCGGCGCGAGCCTGCCGCAGTTCTTCCGCGTCCTGATCGAGCTCGGCCAGGCGGACTCGAACCTGCCCCAGCTGCTACGGGGGCACTTCGGGTTCGTCGAAACCCGGCTGGTCCACAACGACCCGGCTATACGGGATCGCTGGTTGCGCCGGATCGCCGACGGGGTGCTCGTCGGCAACGCGCAAAGCGAGCTGGGAAACCAGTCGTTCTGGGACAACGCGACCACGGTCACGCAGGCGCCGGCCGAGACGGGCTGGCGTCTCAACGGAAAGAAGTTCTACTCGACGGGGAGCCTGTTCGCCGACTGGATCCACACCACGGCGACAGTCGACCGCGAGCGCAGCGCCACCGTGTTCGTCCCGGCAGCGGCCAACGGGGTGACCCGGCTGGACGACTGGGACGGCTTCGGCCAGCGGCTCACCGGCAGCGGGACGACCCTGTTCGAGAACGTCGAGATCCACGCCGACGACGTGCAGCCCTACGCCAACGGCCAGCTGCCGAAGTCCTACCTCGCCGCGTTCTTCCAGCTCGTCCACCTGGCGACGCTGACGGGCATCGGCCGGGCGGCCGTGGCGGAAGCGGCGGCGTTCGTGCGGCGGCGCAACCGCAACCTGGCCAACCCGGCGTACCCCGCCCCTCAAGACGATCCGCAGGTGCAGGCGGTCGTCGGCCGGATCACCGGCGCCTCCTTCGCGGCCGAGGCGACGACGCTGGCGGCCGTGGAAGCGGTCGAGGCGGTGTATCAGGCCGAGGTGGCCGGGCACGCCACGCCGGAACTGTTCGACCGCGCCGACGCCGCCGTGTATTCGGCACAGGGCCAGGTCATCGCGCTCGTGCTCGGTCTGGTTACCGAACTCTTCGAGGTAGGCGGGGCGTCCGCGGTGACCGAGCGGTTCCGCCTGGACCGGCACTGGCGCAACGCGCGCACCCTGGCCTCGCACAACCCGGTGATCTACCGCGACAGGATCGTCGGTGACTACGTGCTCAACGGAACAAGCCCGAGCGCGTCGTACGCCCAAAGCCGGGAGCGCGGCCAACAGCATTCTTCGCCGCGCAAAGAGTAGCGGCGAAAGGCGGCCGGGACCTCATTCCCAGGTGCCGCCGCGGACGAACTCATCCCGGTCGCCCACGCTGGCCGCGCGCACCGCGAGCCGCAACTCGCCTGGTCGTGGTGCGCGCGGCGCGGGCAGGTCTCAGCCTCCGATAACGCAGGGCTCGATGCCGGGGTTCGCGCGCTCGCAGACCACGGCGGGGTTGCCGAAGATGTTGATCGACGGCAGCGCCTGGCCCTGGAAGTTGAACAGGGTCATGTTGACGTTCGGCGAGCCGAGGCCCGCCCCTGGCTCCCAGGGCACGCCGGGGATCCAGTCGGGCGCCCAGTAGAAGAGGCCCGCGCCCAGCCCGTCGGGCGCGTTCGCCAGGATCGATAGCTCGTCGGTGACGAAGGAGAGCTGGCCGCCCGGGGTCGCCGGGTAGCCGGGTTCGATCTGGCTCGTCTCCCAGGCGAAGTCACCGGTGCTGTCGCCGAGCGGCGAGTTCCCGTTCGCCAGCGTCCACGGGTACTGGGTTTCGGCGATGACGATCGGCTTGCCGAACTCGGTGGCGAGCCCGTCCACGTTGGCGCGCAGGCCGGAGATGGCCGGTTCGCTGAGCACCGGGTAGTAGGACAGCCCGATCACGTCGAACGGCACTGCGTACGATTCGAGCTCGGAGTAGAACGCCGAGCTCAGCGCGAAGTTGGCGCCCTGGTCGTAGTGCATCATGATGAGCAGCTTGTGGCCCGCGGGGTTGCCGGCCTGCGCGCCCGCGACGCCGGCTTTCAGCAGCTGGGTGAAGTTGCCCCAGCCGCCGCAGTCCGTGCAGTTGATCTCGCCGACGGGCCACAGGATGCCGTTGCGGATCTCGTTGCCGATGGACACCATGTCGACTGGCGTGCCCTGCTGGGCGAACGCGGAGATGACCTGCTGGGTGTACGACTGGACGGTGGCGGTGAGCTGAGCCAGGTCCTCGCCCGCCCAGGCGGCGGGGATGTTCTGCTTGGTGGGATCGGCCCAGAAGTCGGAGTACATGATGTCGAGGTAGATCTTCATCCCGCTCGCGCGCACCTGCCTGGCCAGGCCGAGGTCGCTGGCGAGGTCGCTATAGCCGGCCGGCGGATCGACCCACAGCCGCACACGCACGTAGTTCGCGCCCGCGTCCCGCATGATCGTCACCGGGGTGCCCGGCTTGCCCTGGTCGCTGAACGTGGCGCCCGCGGCCAGCTCCTGCGGGGTGAAGGACAGGTCGGCGCCAAAGTCCATGCCCGCCGCCGCCCGGTCCTGGCCGTAGGCGCGGAACTCGCCGATGCAGACGTCGGCGCCGGTGTCGCTGTACACGGTGAGCGCGGCATACCTGGCGCTGGTGTGGCGGGGCAGCGGGAAGTACATCGGGCTGCCCGGGTCAAGCGCGAGGTTGCGCAGCGCCGGTAGCTGCTGCCAGTCCCCGGCTACGGTCGCGAGCTGGATCGTGGCGGACGCGGAGGGGCTGGCGGAGTCCATGGTGATCCCGAGGTCGTCGAGCGCGCGAACCTGGCCGAGGTCGACGGTCAGCGTGCCCGTCCAGCCGGACGTGCACCAGTCGGTTCCCGCGTCGCCGTCGATCGCGTTGGCCGCGGGGTTGGCGGATTCTTCCGTGGTCGCCGTGGCGGTGCCGGACAGTGCCCAGTTGACGGTGGGCACGCGTGCCGCCGCGTACGCCGCGGTTGAGGTTCCGGTCGCGCCGTGCGCCTGCGAGACGGTGGCCACGACGGCGAAGGGGGTGATGAGCAGCAGCGCGGACCCGCCGAGCCCGAGGCGCCACCGGTGAGGGATTCTTCGCATGGGGAGTCTCCTTTGATCCGATTCCCGCTCGGACTCGAGTGGACAACTCCTGGCTGATGCGCACAAGGGGGCTGGCGCTGGGGCGCGTTCCTGGCCCACCGCCGGGAAGTCACGCTGACCGCCACTCGGTAGCCTGTCTTGGCGTGATACTTGAACAGCTGAGCATCCCCATCGTGCTGGCGCCGCTGGCGGGCGGACCGTCGACGCCGCAGCTGGCAGCCGCGGTGAGCGAGGCCGGCGGGCTCGGCTTTCTCGCGGCCGGGTACCTGACCGCGCAGACGCTGGCCGAACGGCTCAGCCAGACACGCGCGCTCACCGGCGCCCCGATCGGGGTCAACGTGTTCGTGCCTGGCGGCCCCGCCGAGCCGGGCCTCGCCGAGGCGTACGCGGCCACCCTGGCCGCCGACGCCCGCGACGCGGGTGTCGGCCTGGGGGCGCCGCGCTTCGACGACGACGACTGGGCGGCCAAGATCGACCTGCTGGTCGCGGCGCCGCCGACGGTCGTGTCTTTCACGTTCGGCTGCCCGGGCGAGGATGTGATCTCCGCGCTGCACCGGGCCGACAGCGAGGTCTGGGTCACGGTCACCACGCCCGCGGAGGCGCGGCACGCGGTCGGCGCGGGCGCGGACGCGCTGGTCCTGCAGGGGATAGAGGCCGGCGGACACCGCGGCAGCTTCCGTGACGACCCCGCGGACACGAGCGATGGGCTCGGGTTGCTGTCCTTGCTGCAACTCGTGCGGGCCGATGCTCCCGACGCGCCGCTGGTGGCGGCCGGCGGCATCACCACCGGCGCGGCGGTCGCCGCCGTCCTCGCCGCGGGCGCGGCGGCGGCACAGCTCGGGACCGCGTTCCTGCGCTGCCCGGAAGCCGACACGGCCGATGTCCTTCGCAAGGCGCTGGCAGGCACCGAAGCGACCGCGCTGACCCGGGCCTTCACCGGCCGCCTCGCGCGAGGCATCCGCAATCGCTTCCTTGTCCAGCACACCGCGGGGGCGCCCGTCGCGTATCCCGAGATCCACTACGTGACCGCGCCCCTGCGCGCGGCGGCGCGGGACGCGGGAGATCCTGGACTGGTCAACCTATGGGCCGGGCAGACCCACCAGCTTGGCGTGGAGATGCCGGCCGGTCAACTGGCGCGAACGCTGGCCGACCAGGCGGGCGCCGCGCTGCGGCGAGCCGCCGCCACATTCGAATGAGGCAAGCCGTGACCGCCGAAGCGCCCGCGCGCCGCCCTGTCAGCTTCGGGTACTTCCTGGTGCCGAACGCGGCGAGCCCGCTCATCGCCACGGCACAGCGGGTCGAGCGACTCGGGCTGGACTATGTCGGGATCCAGGACCATCCCTACCAGCGCAACTTCGCGGACACCTGGTCGCTGATGGCGATGATCGCCGCGTCAACGACCACCTTGAGGATCTTCCCCGACGTCGCCAACCTGCCGCTTCGACCGCCTGCCGTCATGGCGAAGGCCGCCGCGACGATCGACCTGCTCAGCGGCGGACGCTTTGAGCTTGGCCTGGGCGCGGGCGGCTTCTGGGATGCCATCGAGGCGTACGGCGGGCCGCGCCGCGGGCCCGGCGAGGCGCTCGGCGCGCTCGAGGAGGCCATCACGGTCATTCGCAAGGTCTGGAGCGGGGAGCGCAATCTTCGCTTCGAAGGCAGCTACTACCGGCTGGCCGGCGCCCAGTCCGGACCCGTGCCGCCGCACGAGATCGGCATCTGGCTGGGCGTCTACGGCCCCAGAGCGCTCGAGCTCACGGGGCGGGCAGCCGATGGCTGGATCCCTTCGTTCCGGGGCGACATTGGGCAGATCGCGGGGATGAGCAGTCGCCTCGAGGACGCCGTCGCCGCCGCGGGCCGACCGCAGGGCGCCGTCCGGCGAGTCCTCAACGTCTCGGGGACCGTCACGGACGGGCCCTCGGAAGGCATGTTCCGCGGGCCGGTCACGCAGTGGGTCGACGACCTGGCCGAAGTCGCCGACTCCTACGGGTTCGACACCTTCGTCTTCTGGGGCGAAGGCGACGATCAGCTCGACCGCTTCGCCCAGGAGGTGGTCCCCGCGGCACGCGAACGGCTCGTCAGGTAGCTTGTCGCCCAGCAGCTTCCTTCTGGGACGCGCTGATCATCCAGGCGGCCATCTGGGCCGACGCGGAGCGCCTCGTGTCGGAAGATCTCCAGGCCGGCCGCCGCTTCGGCGCGCTCACGATAGTGAACCCGTTCGTCAAGGCCTGAACAACCGGGCGGGCGGCGGGTGCGGTGACGGCGGGGATAAGGTCGGGGAATGACTTCGCCTGGAACAGAACACCTCGACGGGCGCCACCGGGACACTTTGCGCCAGATCTTCCAGCATCCGACCAGCCACAACATCGAGTGGCATGCGGTGATGTCCCTGCTGGAAGCCGTCGGCACGGTTACCGTTCGCCACGATGGCAAGGTGGCCGTCAAGCTTGGCTCTGAGCTGGAATTCCTCGAGCCGCCAACCGGCAAGAAGGACATCGACGAGCAGATGGTCATCGACTTGCGGCGCATGCTGAGCATGGCGGGCTACGGGCCGTCCTGAGTGATCGAGGAGCTGGCGCGGGAGCGGCTCGGCTTTGAGCGGCTGCGCCCCGGGCAGGCAGGCGCGGTCGAAGCCCTGACCGCGGACCGCGACGTGCTCGCCGTGCTGCCGACAGGCGGCGGGAAGTCGGCGATCTACGAGCTCGCGGGGATGCTGCGGGCCGGGCCGACGGTGGTGGTCTCGCCGCTCATCGCGCTGCAGGACGATCAGCTCGCCCACCTGCGCTCGGCCGGATTGCACGCGATCGTGCTCAACTCCCAGCAGTCGGTGGGCGCGCGCGCCGAGGCGCTGCTGGCCGCCTGCGACTCCGATACGTACGTCTTCCTTTCGCCCGAGCAACTGGCGAACGAGCAAACCCGCCAGGTGCTCAGGCGCGCCCGGCCGGGGCTTTTCGCGGTGGACGAAGCGCACCTGATCAGCCAGTGGGGGCGCGACTTCCGCCCCGACTACATGCTGCTCGGCGCACAGGCCCAAGCGGTCGGCGCACCGGTCAGGCTGGCCCTGACCGCGACCGCCGCGCCGCCGGTGCGGGAGGAAATCATCAGGCGGCTTGGCCTGCGCGATCCTGCGCAGGTGATCGGCGACTTCGACCGGCCGAACATCCGGCTGTCGGTGCGCCGGGTGCGCACGGTCCCGGACAAGCGACGCGAACTCCTGCGGGCGGTGGCGGAACTTGGCGGCCAGGGGATCGTCTACGCGGCGACGCACGCGAACTCGCAAACGGCGCACGATACGCTCGAGGCGGCCGGCGAACGGGTGACGCTCTACCACGCCGGGCTCTCCGCGCAGGCGCGGCACGAAGCGATGGCCGCGTTCCTTGACGGCTCGGCACGCGTCATCGTGGCCACGATCGCCTTCGGCATGGGAATCGACAAGCCGGACGTGCGCTGGGTGCTGCACTATGATCCGCCGCCGTCGCTCGACGCGTACTACCAGGAATTCGGGCGCGCCGGGCGGGACGGCCTGCCGTCGCAGGCGCTGCTGCTGTACCGGTATGAGGACTTCGAGATGGCGCGCCGGCTGACCGCGCGCGCCATCTCCGGCGCGGCGGTGGAGCAGGCCGCGGCCACGCTCGCGGCCGGACGTGATGCCGCGCGCGATGCTGCGCCGGGCGCCCGGCAGCACACCGCCGCGCTCGTCCGGCTCGCCGATCTGGGCGCCGCCGCGTGGCAGCCGGGCGGCGAGGTGCGGTGGACCGGGGCGATGACCGTCGCCGCGGTCTTCCCGGCGTCGGAGGCGGCGAACGAACGCGAGGCGGAAGTCGAGCGCTCGCGGCTGACCATGATGCGCCGGTACGCCGAATACGACGGCTGCCGCCGCTCGTTCCTGCTCTCCTACTTCGGGCAGGACTACCCGGGCCCGTGCGGGAACTGCGACAACGACCTCGCGGACGCCGAGGCCGGCGCTGGGACTGGGGCCGCGTCGGCGGACGTCCCGTTCGCCGTTGGCACGCGAGTGGTCAGCGAGCACTGGGGTGCGGGGACGGTGCAACGGTACGACGGTGACCAGGTCACGGTCCTGTTCGACGAGCACGGCTACCGCGAGTTGTACCTGCCCGCGGTCATCGCCCGCGGCCTCCTCCAGCCCGGCTGACCCGACCGTGGGGCTGTCGGTTTTAGGCGGGTAGGTGGTGCGGGTGGTGGCGATCTCGACGCCGCAGCGGGAGTGCCGCACCGAGTGAATGGCCTTTTGAGCTGCCTATAGGGCCTGTTGCAAAAGGTCAGTGCTGTCGGTGTTCGGCCCGGTTTCTTTTCCGGGCGGTGCGGCGACTGTGCGCGGGATGACCGTTTTACCGTGGCTGCGGGTGTTTCCGGGCGTGCCGCGGGCCGGGCC
>DATMKQ010000272.1:0-3048 GCA_035571275.1 Trebonia sp. | reverse complement strand
GGTCGCGCCCCACTGGTAGGGCTTGCCGAGCTGCGCGTAGGCGAAGGCGACGGCCTTCCCGGCCTGGGTGGAGGCCGGCCCGGTGTATTGCTGCGGCGCAGAGCTGCCGTTGGCGCCGATCGAGTTGCTCTGCACCGTCTGTTGCTGCGGCGCGGTCAGGCTGGCCAGCGTGGCCTTCTCGGTCGAGATGAGCGTGCCCAGGGAGTTCTTGCGGGCGGCCAGCTGGCTCTTGAGGGCCGCGATCCCGCTCTCGGTTCGCTGCACCTCCTGCTCGACCCCGGCCAGCCGGCCGGCGTCGGTGAGCAGCTGGTTTGTCTCGGCGTTCCGGCTGCCGGACAGCTCCGTGAGCAGCGACCCCTGCTGCAGCACGACCGACGGGTCGCCTGAGGTGAGCACGCCCGCGACGGACATCGCGCCTGTATCCTCGAACGCCGCGGCAGCGGTTTGCGCCAGGTTGGCCTGCGCCGCCTCGAACTGGGCGCTGGCGTGGCTGAGGCGAACGCGCACCTGGGACAGCTTCGACTGCGCGGCGGAAAGCTGCTGGCTGGCTTGGTCGAGCTGCTCACTAACCGTGTCGAATTGCGACGTGAGCTGGTTGATCCGGGCCTGGACCTGGTTAACGGTCGGTTGGGGAGCGGCGCCCGCTCCAGCGGCGAAGACCGAAAGTCCGCCCGCGGCCATGAGACCCGCCGCGATCGCGACGCTGCGGCGAAACCGGAACCCTCCAGCACCAAATCGCATACTCACCGTGTCGTCCGCGCTCCTTTCCTCACGCCCCACCGATGCCGGCCCCCGGCGACCGCCGGTCACCGCCACCAAGGCGGTGGCCGTGTTCTGACCCGGCCGAAAATCTGAAGTCACGGTAGTGAAGCGGAATGCGTCGGTTCAACCGGTTCGCGTGAATATCACGGAATTATTACGATCGCTTCTGCTTGCGGCCAAGGTGCTGAGATTCCGCAGGTCGACCTGGCGAGCCACGGTCGCGCACTCTGTCCCCGACAATCCCGTGACGCTGTCATACGGGAAAACGGCAGCCATAGTTCGTTCCGGATAACGCAGATCACTTCTGTCCCAACAGACAGGTTCCGCGCATTTCTGCCCGTTTCCTTTGGCGGAAAGGGGTTACCGTGTGGGCTGGAAGCGACCTAGTTGTAGACGGTTGGACACGGCCGGGCGGCCAGTTTCATCGCGCCGCTCCTTCCCGTGTGCCGAAGCGTGCACAGACCTTCCTTCGCCTTCTGGGCCTTACGGCTTTCCATCTCCCCGGCACAGCAGCGACTGGAGCGCCTGCCGGAGAATCTCTTCCGGTGCGTCGGCCGCATCAACGGCGCGCCAGCCCACGAAACCGTCCGGTCGGACGACCACGGCACCAGACGGTGAGATCCCATATTCCTGGAGGAAGCACCTCCAGCGTCAGCTAGGTCGGCGTCCCCGCGCGGTCATCAGAAATGCGGCGTCGAGATCCCGGCCTTCAGGCCGGGGAGGAAACGCCGCGTCACCTCCCCGGAAATGTCAGCGGCGTTCGCTAGTGTGTTCGCATGTCGAGGTACCGGCTGCTCCCCACGCCCGCCCAGCAGGCGGTGCTGCGGGACCACTGCGGCCACGCCCGGTACGTCTGGAACCTGGCCGTCGAGCAGCACGCCCACCGGCGTCCCGGCCGGGCGAGCGCGCCGGGCTACCGGGAGCAGTGCCGGCAGCTCACCGCCGCGCGGGCGGAGCAGCCGTGGCTGGCCGCCGGCTCCCATACGGTCCAGCAGCAGGCGCTGCGTGACTTCGCCCGGGCTATGACGGCGTTCTTCGACCCGGCGAACCCGGCCAGGCGGCCGTCGTGGCGCAAGGCCGGGCGCGATGAGGGATTCCGGATCACCGGGCGGCGCGGGCGGCAGTGGGACGTGCGCCGCGTGTCCCGCCACGTCGGGCCGCTCTGGGTGCCCAAGGCGGGCTGGGTGCGGTTCCGCTGGTCCCGCGCGGTGCCGCCGGGCGTGAAGTCCTACCGGGTGACGATGGACCGCGCGGGCCGGTGGCATGTCGCCTTCACGGTGATCCCCAGGCCGGTTCCGGCACCCGGTAACGGCCAGGCGGTGGGCATCGACCGGGGCGTGGCGGTCGCTGCGGCCCTGTCCACCGGCGAGCTGCTGCACGCCCCCGGCCTGACCGCGCGCGAGCGGATCAGGCTGCGGCGGTTGCAGCGCACGCTGGCCCGCGCTACGCGGGGTTCGAACCGCCGCGGCCGGGTGAAGCATGCGGTCGCCCGGCTGCGGGCCCGCGAGACGGACCGCCGTAAGGACTGGGCGGAGAAGGTCTCCACGGGCATCGCGCGGCGGTTCGACCTGATCCGGGTCGAGGACCTGCGGGTCAAGAACATGACCCGGTCCGCGAAGGGCACCAGGGGTGATCCCGGCCGGAACGTCCGGCAGAAGGCGGGGCTGAACCGGAGGATCCTGGGTTCGGGGTGGGGCCTGCTGGTACGCCGGCTGGAGGACAAGGCGCCCGGCCGGGTGGAGAAGGTCAGACCCGCGTTCACGAGCCAGCGGTGCTCGGCGTGCGGGCACGTGGATGCGAACTCGCGCGAGAGCCAAGCGCGCTTCGTGTGCACGGCCTGCGGTTTCGCCGGCCACGCGGACGTGAACGCGGCCATCAACATCGCGGCGGGGCACGCCGTGACTGCGCGGGGAGGCGACGGGGTTACCCGGCCCGTGAACCGCGAACCTCACCTGCTTGCCTCCTTAGCCGGACGTGGGTAGCTGGAATCCCCCGCCTTCGGGCGAGGGAGGATGTCAAGGCTCGGAGTTGCCGGGTGCTGTCGGCGGGGTCGTGGACGCTTCGGCGAGCCGCGCGTGCAGCCGTGCCCGGATCTCCTCCGGTGTATAGGCGCGGCGGCGCCGCTGGTCCCGTGCGATTACTACCCCGGTAGCCGCCACGCTTGCGAAGGCTGCCAGGCCGAGTATCTTCCACCAGCGCATCTGCCTAGGCTACGACTGTGCCTAGCGTGCGCATCGGCCTGGATGAGGCCCTCGACCTGACCCGCACGGGTGACGTGTGGCTGTT
>DATMKQ010000271.1:0-4156 GCA_035571275.1 Trebonia sp. | reverse complement strand
ATCGAACTCCCGGTGCACCGCGGGGTCGTGCCAGTTCAGGTCGGCCTGGCTGTCCAGGAACAGATGCAGGTAGTACTGGCCGGTCCGCTCGTGCCACGCCCACGCGGACTGCCCGGTCGCGTCGAGCCAGTTGTTCGGCGGCCCGCCGCCCGGCGCCGGGTCGGCCCAGACGTAGTAATCGCGGAATTCGGCGTCGCGGCCGGTCGCGGCGTCGACGAACCACGGGTGCGCGGTGCTCGTGTGGTTGGGCACCAGGTCGAGCAGCACCCGCATGCCGCGCGCGCCCGCCTCGGCGATCAGCCGGTCGAGGTCCTCCAGCGTGCCCAGCTCGGGATGCACGCCCAGGTAGTCGGAGACGTCGTAGCCCCAGTCCCGGTCCGGGGACGGCATCGTCGGCGACAGCCAGATGCCGTCCACCCCAAGCCAGGAAAGGTAGTCGAGCCGCTCGATGATGCCGGGCAGGTCGCCGTAGCCGTCGCCGTTGGTGTCCAGCCACGACCGGACGTAGAGCTGATAGAGCACCGCACCGTGCCACCAGCGCTGCCTGCCGTCGTTCTCGTCCATCTGCCTCCGATCTGGGGTCGCCCGAAGCCTACGCTCGCCCGGGCTGCCGCTTGCTTTTACGGCTCCGCCCAGCCGACACTGGACGGGTGATCTGGGTCGAGCTTGTCATCGTGCTTGCGTTGATGCCCGTTGCCGGGTACGCGCTGATCGGCGCGTGGCGCGGGGCCCGGTGGCTGCGCGAGTCCCGGTACAAGTCCCCGCCGCCCAGGCCGCTCGAGCGGCTCGAGGCCGACCTGCGCCGGCTGCGCGCGGAACTCGAGGACACCGAGACCAGGGTCGCCCTGACCGCCAAGCATCATCGCGTCCAGGCGCTGCGCGGCGCGTACACCGACGCGCTGACCGCGGCCTGCGAGCGGCTCGACGTCACGCCGCCGGCGGGCGGCGACCGCGCGGCGCAGGCCGAGATCTACCGGGTGGAAGCGGAGCTGCGCCTGCGCGGCCTGGACGTCCGGGAAACGGCCGTGTACTGAATGGCGGGCCGAGCGCCGTCCGCCCCGCCCGCCCCGCCCGCCCCGGTTCGCGTGCTCGCGGTGTCCGACGAGGTCGACGGCGCGATCGCGGCCGACCCGGGCCCGGTGCGCGGCGCCGACCTGATTGTGGCCTGCGGCGATCTGCCGTTCGAGTACCTGGGGTCGCTGATGAACGCCCTTGACATCCCGCTGGTGTTCGTGCCGGGCAACCACGACCCGGACCTGTCCGGCTACCGGTCGTCCCGCGCGGGCCTGACGCTCCGGGCCGGCATGCCCGTCCGGGCGCCGTGGCCGGACGGCGCGGTGAACGCCGACGGGCACGTCGTCGACGCGGCCGGCCTGCGGCTGGCCGGGCTCGGCGGGTGCCTGCGCTACCGCGATGGGCCCAACCAGTACACCGACCGGCAGCAGGCCCGCCGCGCACTCGCGCTGCGGGCGGCGGCCCGGTGGCGGCGGCAGCGCGACGGCCGGGGCGTGGACCTTCTGCTCACCCATGCCCCGCCGCGCGGCGTCGGGGACGGCGACGATCCCCCGCACCGCGGGTTCACGGCGCTGCACGGGCTGACCGCGGCCCTCCGCCCGGCGGCCCTGCTGCACGGCCACGTGCATCCCGTCCGTGCCTACGGCGCGCAGGCCGAGTCCGGCCGGATCGGGCGCACCGTGGTCTGCAACGTCACCGGGTGGCACCTGCTCGAGATAGAGCCGGGCACTGGCGAGGCGAAGATGCTGCACGGCGCGCGAGAGCAAGGCCGACACGATGCCCGCTGACACCGGGTTCCCCAGAGCCGACGTGGAGAACGACTTCCTGCGCGCCCGGCGCCGCCAGGTGCTGTCCCGGCTCGCCCAGCGGCTGCGCCGCGGACCGGACGACGTCAACGTCATCCTGCCGTACGACGAGGTCGTCGCCGCGCTGGGGATGCGCGGGGAGCGGCGGCTCGGCCTGCAGACCATCCGGCTAGACACGATTGTCGGCACCGTCGACTCCAGCCGTGACTTCGACCGCCGGTTCCGGCCGACCAACGGGCGGGTGCGGGAGCGGTGGGAGCGGCTGGCGCTCGCCCAGCGGCGCGGCGAGCCGATCCCGCCGATCGAGGTGTACCGCATCGGCGACATGCACTTCGTGATCGACGGCCATCACCGGGTCTCGATCGCGATCGCGACCGGCGCCACCACGATCGAGGCCTACGTGACCGAGGTGCTGACGCAGATTTCGCCCACGGGCATCCGCGGCCGCCGGGACCTGCTGGTCCGGAGCTATGAGCGGATCTTCCGCGCCCGGGTGCCGCTGCCCCCGGCGGACCTGGCAAAGATCACGGTGACCGACCCCTGGTCGTACGCGGAACTCGGCGAGGCCGTGGAGGCCTGGGGCTTCCGCTACATGCAGGACAAGGGCAAGTTCCTGGACCGCGCCGCGGTCGCGCGGCGCTGGTACGCCGACGAGTACGTTCCAGTCGTGCGCATGATGCGCGCGGCCGACCTGATCGGCTCGCGGACCGAGGCGGAGGCCTACATGCGGGTCGCGGCCGAGCGGTACCGGCTCATCATGACGCACGACTGGAACGACGAGATCATCGAGCGGCTGCGGCGGAAGATCAGGTAGCCTCCCCCGCCGACCCGGCTGATCCGGCTGATCCGGTGCCAGTCACCGGCTCGCCGGAGCCGGTATCGGTGGCGGACGGCCCACCTCCCGCGCCCGCCGCCGTGTCGGCGGACGGGCTGGCAGACGAGCTGGCGGACGGGCTGGCGGGGCGGATCACCGCGGCCCCGTCGCTGCCCCTGACGGCCAGCGACAGGTTCCGGCCGGATGCCGGGTCGAACACGTGGATCGACCGGCCGTCGACCCAGAGCTCGGCGTCGTGGCCCTCGCGGATCTGGGTTTCGGCGTCGAGCCTGGCCGCGATCGTGTCGCCGGAGCCGCCGGTGTCGCCGCGGCCCGCATCCTGGGCCAGCTCCTCGAGCTCGGCGGAGGCCACGCCCTGTTCGCGCTCGCGGGTGAAGTAGACGAACACGTCGGATCCCAGCGACTCGAGCACGTCGATGGTGGCGTGGAATGTGATCCCTTCCGCGCGGTGGCTCGCCGACACAAACGCCACGTCCTCGAAGTTCTCCGGCCGCACGCCCACGATGACCTCGCGCCCGGTTCCCTCGGCCTCCACCTCGCGCCGCAGCTGGTCACTCATCGTGAAGTCGCCGAGACTGGTGCGCAGTTTGCCGTCCTCGATCGAGCCGCCCACGAAGTTCATCGCCGGCGACCCGATGAAGCCGGCCACGAACAGGTTGACCGGCGTGTCGTACAGCTCCTTCGGGGACGCCACCTGCTGCAGCAGGCCGCTGCGCATGACCGCTACCCGGTCGCCAAGCGTCAGGGCCTCGGTCTGGTCGTGCGTGACGTACACGGTCGTCGTGCCGAGCCGCCGCTGCAGCCGTGAGATCTCCGTGCGCGTCTGCACCCGGAGCTTCGCGTCCAGGTTCGACAGCGGCTCGTCCATCAGGAACGCCGCCGGGTCGCGCACGATCGCGCGTCCCATCGCGACCCGCTGCCGCTGGCCGCCGGACAGGTTGGCCGGCCGGCGGTCCAGGTGCTGGGTGAGGTCCAGGATCCTGGCGGCCTCCTCGACCTTCTCGTCGATGACCTTCTGCGGCGTCTTGGCCAGCTTCAGCGCGAAGCCCATGTTCTGCCGCACGGTCATGTGCGGGTAGAGCGCGTAGCTCTGGAACACCATCGCGATGTCGCGGTCCTTGGGCGACTTGTTGTTCACTACCTGCCCGCCGATCCGCAGCTCGCCCTCGCTGATGTCCTCCAGCCCGGCGATCATGTTGAGCGTGGTCGACTTGCCGCAGCCCGACGGGCCGACCAGGATCACGAACTCGCCATCCGCGATGTCCATCGTGAAGTCTTGGACCGCCAGCGCGCCGTCCGGGTAACGCTTGGTGACGTGGTCCAGGATGATCTCAGCCACTTCTCTCTCCTAACCCTTGACCGCGCCGGACGTCAGGCCGGCGACGATCCGGCGCTGGAAGAACAGCACGAAGACGATGATCGGGATGGTGATGACACACGCTGCGGCGGCGATGGGGCCGGTCGGGACCGTGAACTGTGAGCTGCCGCTGAAGTACTCCAT
>DATMKQ010000270.1:0-13048 GCA_035571275.1 Trebonia sp. | reverse complement strand
GACCCGCTGCCGTTCCCCGTCGAGGGCGACGCCGATGTCAGCGAGGACGTCCGGATCAAGTACCGCTACCTGGACATCAGGCGCGACGCGACCGCCCGCGCGCTGCGGATCCGGTCGCAGGCCGCCTACCTGCTGGGCGACCTGATGCGCGACCACAGATTCGTGAACGTCGAAACTCCCTATCTCACCAGGTCCACCCCGGAAGGCGCCCGCGACTTCCTCGTGCCCGTCCGGCTGCGCCCGGGGAACTGGTACGCGCTGCCGCAGTCACCGCAGCTGTTCAAGCAGCTCCTGATGGTGGGCGGCCTGGAGCGGTATTACCAGCTCGCGCGCTGCTTCAGGGACGAGGACTTCCGCAAGGACAGGCAGCCGGAGTTCACCCAGATCGACCTGGAGATGTCGTTCGTCTCCCGCGAGGACGTGATCGCGGTCGCCGAGGACGTCGTGGCCACCTTGTGGGGGCGGATCGCCGGGTACGAGGTGCCGCGCCCGCTGCCCAGGATGACCTACGCCGACGCGATGGCGCGGTACGGCTCCGACAAGCCCGACCTGCGGTTCGCTGTCGAGCTGACGGACCTGACCAAATACTTCGCTGGCACGGAGTTCCGCGTGTTCCAGGCGCCGTACGTCGGCGCGGTGGTGATGCCGGGCGGGGCCGCGCAGACCCGGCGCGAGCTGGACGCCTGGCAGGACTGGGCGAAGTCGCGCGGCGCGCGCGGGCTGGCCTATGTCTTGGTCGGCGCCGACGGCGAGATCGGCGGGCCGGTCGCGAAGAACCTGTCGGAGGCCGAGCGGTCCGGGCTGGCCGACGCCGTGGGCGCCTCGCCCGGGGATGCCGTGTTCTTCGCCGCGGGCGGCGTCGGGGCGTCCCAGGAACTGCTCGGCGCCGCCCGGCTGGAGATCGGCCGCCGCTGCGGGCTGATCGACGAGTCCGCGTGGTCGTTCTTGTGGGTGGTGGACGCCCCGATGTTCGAGCAGGACGGCGATGGCGGCTGGACCTCGGTGCACCACCCGTTCACGGCCCCGTTGCCGGAGTGGGCGGATCGTTTCGCGGCCGAACCGGGCGCGGCGCTCGCCGACGCTTACGACATCGTCTGCAACGGGTATGAGATCGGCGGCGGGTCGATCCGTATCCACCGTTCGGCTATGCAGCAGGCGGTGTTCGACGTGATCGGGCTTTCGCCGCAGGAGGCCAGGTCGCAGTTCGGCTTCCTCCTCGACGCCTTCAAGTATGGCCCGCCGCCGCATGGCGGCATCGCCTTCGGCTGGGACCGCGTGGTCATGCTGCTGGCAGGCGCGGATACGATCCGCGACGTGATCGCCTTCCCCAAGGCCGCCTCCGGCGCCGACCCCCTAACGGGCGCCCCCACCCCGATCACCGCCGCCCAGCGCAAGGAAGCAGGCATAGACGCCAAGCCGGCCCCACCGCCCGCGCCCGCAGGCGCGTAAGGCCCAGCCCGCGGCGCCCCCGGCGCTCCGCGCCGCCCGCCCCGGCCCACCGCCGCCCGGCTCCGGCGGCCCACCCGCCACGCCAGCCACACCCGCCACGCCGGCTCCGCCGGCCCAGCCCGCGGCGCCCCCGGCGCTCCGCGCCGGGGCGGCTCTCCACTTAGCGTGGAAGATCGTCCGTGTTGGGACCCGGAGGATCTTCCACGCTAACGGCAGCGGGGCTTTTGTCAGTGCGGAGGGGCATGCTGACAAGCGTGAGTGTGCCATTCAAGGTGCTCCTGCGTTACCAGGCGGGCGTTGTGACGCGCGCCCAAGCGCGCGGGTGCGGGCTGTCGGATGAGGCGATCGAGCACCGGGTCGCGATGGGCCGATGGCAGCGGATTTACCCAGGCGTGTACGCCACGTACAGCGGCCCGGTCTCCCGCGAGGTCCGGTTGTGGGCGGCGGTTCTGTATGCGGGCCCGGGCGCGGTGCTCAGCCACGAGACGGCAGCAGCGCTTCAGCGCCTCGCTGACAATCCCGTGCCGCTTATCCACCTCACGGTCCCGACCGCCCGGCGAGTTGTCCCTCAACCTGGCCTGGAAATTCACAGATCGCGACACGTCCTGGCCCACCGGCGCTTCCCGCCGGGCGTCCTGCCGCAGACTCTCGTCGACGACACGCTGCTCGACCTCATCGACGAAGCCGACACCGTCGACGAAGTCTGCGCGCTGATTACCCGCGTGTTCGGTCGGCATCTGACCAGCGAGGGAAGGCTCCGCGCGACCGCGCAACGGCGCAAGCGGTTGCGTTGGCGGAGCGACGTGGACGCGCTCATCACGGAGTCCGCCCACGGGACGCACTCGCGGCTGGAGTACCACTATGACCGTGACGTCGAGCGCGCCCACGGCCTGCCCAGATCGAACCGCCAGACGCCGTACACCAAGCTGGACGGTGGCAAGGGCTTTCGCGACCGCCTTTACCAGGATTACGGGGTGGTCGTCGAACTGGACGGTGTGTCCGCGCACCCCGAAGAGGACCAGTGGGCCGACCGCGAGCGGGACAATCACGCGGCGATGCTGCGGCAGCAGACCCTCCGCTTCGGCTGGAAGCACGTGCGGCACCAGACGTGCGACACCGCGGTCATGACCGCGATCGTGCTACGGAACCACGGCTGGCCCGGATCCCCGGAACCGTGCTCGCCGGCGTGCATGATCGCCCAGCGCGTAGCGTAATCCGGGCTGACCGCGCAGTAGGCTCAACGGCGTGGACAGTTTGTTCGATGAGGCGGAAGAGCGCGCGGCCCAGCAGGCCGCGCCGCTTGCCGTCAGGATGCGTCCCAGGACGCTGGATGAAGTGATCGGGCAACAGCACCTGACCGCGGAAGGCACGCCGTTTCGCAAGCTGATCGACAACGACGCGCCGATGTCGCTGATGCTGTGGGGCCCGCCAGGGACCGGCAAGACCACGCTCGCCTACGTGGTTAGCCAGGTCACGAGCCGCAGGTTCACTGAGTTGTCCGCGGTCACCGCCGGCGTGAAAGACGTCCGCGCGGCGGTCGATCAAGCGCGTCGTGAGCTCGGCATGTCCGGCAGGCAGACGGTGCTGTTCATCGACGAGGTGCACCGGTTCAGCAAAACACAACAGGACGCGCTGCTCCCGGCGGTGGAGAACCGCTGGGTGAGCTTCATCGGCGCCACCACGGAGAACCCGTCGTTCTCTGTGGTCTCCCCGCTGCTGTCCAGAAGCCTGCTACTCACGCTCACGCCGCTCGACGACGACGACATCCGAGAGCTCATAGACCGTGCCGTCGCGGACGAACGGGGCCTGGCAGGCACGGTCACGCTCGAGCCCGAGGCGCGAGACCACCTCGTCCGCCTGGCGGGCGGTGACGGCAGGCGGGCGCTCACCTACCTGGAGGCGGCCGCGCTCGGCGCGACGGAAATCGACACGGCCGCACTCGAACGGGCCGTCGACCGCGCGGCCGTCCGCTACGACCGCGACGGCGACCAGCACTACGACGTGATCAGCGCGTTCATCAAGTCGATCAGGGGCAGCGACGCGGACGCCGCGCTCCATTACCTGGCCAGGATGATCGAAGCGGGCGAGGACCCGCGGTTCATCGCCAGGCGGCTGATCGTGCACGCCAGCGAGGACGTCGGGATGGCCGACCCGACGGCGCTGCAGACCGCGGTCGCCGCCGCGCAGGCGGTCGAGTTCGTCGGCCTGCCCGAGGCGCGGATCAACCTGGCCCAGGCGGTGATCCACCTGTCGCTCGCGCCCAAGTCCAACGCCGTGGTCAAGGCGATCGGCGCCGCCCAGGCCGACGTCCGCGCTGGCTTGATCGGGGCCGTGCCCGCCCACCTGCGGGACGCCCACTACCCTGGTGCCCAGCGCCTAGGACATGGCGACGGGTACATGTACCCGCACGACCTGCCCGAAGGCATCGTGGCGCAGCAGTACGCGCCCGACGTGGTGACTGACCGTAGGTACTACGAGCCCACTAGCCACGGCATGGAAAACCGATTTTCCGAACGGTCCCGGCTTATTCGTGCGATCCTGCGTCCTGAATCAGGGGGCGGACCTGGCGCAGGCGATCCCGACAAGGGGGAAACATGAGCGTCACGGGTGTGGCCGCGCTGATCGCCGCGGTGAGCTTCGCTGTGCTCGCCTGCGCGGGCGTGTACCTGGCGGTGCGGCTGACGCGGGTGCTCGGCGAGGCGACCGTGCTGGTACGTGAGACCCGCGCCGGGCAGCGGGACGTGCTGACCCGGGCCAACGCCGCGGTGGACCGGGCGAACACACACCTGGACCGGACCGACGCCGTGGCGGCGAGCATGGACGAACTCGGCTCAGGGGTGGCGGAACTCGCCGGGCAGGTCTCCGCGCTGGCCGGCCTCGGCCGGTCGCTCGCGGCCGGGCCGGTCGGCCGGGCCGCCGCGGTGGCCTACGGGGTGCGCCACGCCGTCACGCTGCGCCGCGCCCCTCGCGCGCTGCCAGGTGAGGTGGTGAACCGATGATCCGCAGAAGTTTCTGGCTCGTCGTCGGCGCGACCGGCGGGATCATGGGCTACCGGCGCGTCGCCCGCATAACGAGGCAGGACTGGGCTCGCGAGACGATCAGGTTCAGCCGCGACGTCCGGGAGGGGATGGACCTGTACCGGGCTCGGCATCCGGGCCGGGTAGCACCTACCCTCAGAGCAAGCACAGACGTGGATATAAACGAAAAGGATGGCCACTAAATGCAGTCGGCTGAGATCGCCCGCCGTTTCCTGGCGTACTTCGAGGCGCAAGGGCACACGATCGTGCCTTCGGCCAGCCTCGTCGCCGACGATCCCACTCTGCTGTTTGTGGTCGCCGGGATGCAGCCGTTCAAGCCGTACCTGCTCGGCCAGCAGACGCCGCCGTGGAAGCGGGTGGCGGACGCGCAGAAGTGCGTGCGCACGCTCGACATCGAAGAGGTCGGCAAGACCACTCGCCACGCGACGTTCTTCCAGATGCTCGGCAACTGGTCGTTCGGTGACTACTTCAAGGAAGGCGCGATCCCGTTCGCCTGGGAGCTGCTGACCAAGTCAGAACGGGACGGCGGGTTCGGATTCCCCGAGTCAAGGCTGTGGGCGACCGTCCTGCACGGCGACGACGAGGCCTTCACGATCTGGCGGGACGAGATCGGTATGCCGGAAAGCCAGATTCAGCGCCGCGGGCTCAAGGACAACTACTGGCACATGGGCGTGCCCGGGCCGGGCGGTCCGTGCTCGGAGATCTACTACGACCGCGGCGCCGAGTACGGGCGCGAGGGCGGTCCCGAGGCCGACGAGGACCGCTACCTGGAGGTCTGGAACCTGGTCTTTATGCAGGACCAGCTGACCGCCGTCCGGGCCAAGGACGACTTCGACGTCGAGGGACGGCTGCCGTTCAAGAATGTCGACACCGGCATGGGCCTAGAGCGGATGGCCGCGCTGCTGCAGGGCGTGGACAACATCTACGAGATCGACACCACGT
This sequence comes from Trebonia sp., assembly GCA_035571275.1. Lineage (GTDB taxonomy): Bacteria > Actinomycetota > Actinomycetes > Streptosporangiales > Streptosporangiaceae > Trebonia. The sequence goes on along the minus strand of DATMKQ010000270.1, from coordinate 7,619 downwards.
TCAAGATCCTCGACAAGGCGGCCGAACTCACCGAGCAGCAATACGGGCGGGACCAGAAGAACGACGTGGCGCTTCGCGTCGTCGCCGACCACGTGCGCAGCGCGGTGATGCTGATCGAGGACGGCGTGCTGCCGAGCAACGAGGCGGGCGGCTACGTGCTGCGCCGGCTGTTGCGCCGGTCCATCCGCAACCTGCGGCTGCTCGCCGGTGCCCAGCGGGGCGGCGGGCCGACTGCGGGCGGATTCATGCACGAGCTGACGGCGGTCGCCATCGCCGCGATGGGCGAGCAGTTTCCCGAGCTGCGCCGGGACGCGGCCAACATCCACACGGTCATCGACGCGGAGGAAGCGGCGTTCGCGGGCACGCTGCGCACCGGCACCGCGATCTTCGACGTGGCCGTGGAGGAGACCAGGCGCAAGCATTCGACTGTGCTGTCCGGCGCGCAGGCGTTCCAGCTGCACGACACCTACGGGTTCCCGATCGACCTGACGCTGGAAATGGCGGTGGAGCAGGGCCTGTCGGTGGACGAGGAAGGGTTCCGCCGGCTGATGGCGGAGCAGCGCGCGCGGGCGAAAAAGGACGCCGCGGATAAGAAGACGGGCAACGCCGACATCTCGGTGTACGCGACGCTGCTCGAGCAGGCGGGCCGGGTCACGTTCACCGGCTACGACCAGTCGGCGGGCGAGGCGACGGTGGTCGGGCTGCTGTCCCCGAGCGGAGCGCCGGTGCGGTCCGTGGGCGCGGGCTCCGAGGTCTCCGTCGTGCTTGACCGGACCCCCTTCTACGCGGAGGGCGGCGGTCAGCTGCCGGACATGGGCGTGATCAGGACGGACGGTCCTGGCGGGTCGGCGGAGATCGCGGTCGGCGACGTCCAGACGCCGCTGCCCGGGCTGGTCGTGCACCGTGGCAAGGTCCGCACCGGGGAGGTGACGACCGGCGACCACGCGTACGCGGAGATCGATGTCGATCGCCGTCGCGCGACCTCCCGCTCGCACACCGCGACCCACCTGGTGCACCGCGCGCTGCGCGGCGCGCTCGGCGAGTCGGCGGCGCAGGCGGGATCGGAGAACGCGCCCGGCCGGCTGCGGTTCGACTTCACCGCGTCAGGCGCGGTGCCGGTCAGCGTGCTGCGCGAGGTCGAGGACGAGGTCAACCGGGTGCTCATCGATGACCTGACGGTGCGCGCGTTCCACACGTCGCTGGACGAGGCGCGGTCGATGGGGGCGCTCGCGCTGTTCGGCGAGAAGTACGGCGGCGAGGTCCGGGTGGTGGAGGTTGGCGAGTACTCGCGCGAGCTGTGCGGTGGCACGCACGTCGCCAGGTCCGGCCAGCTCGGCCTCGTGAAACTGCTCGGGGAGGCGTCCATCGGCTCCGGTGTGCGCCGCATCGAGGCGCTGGTGGGCATCGACGCGTTCCGCTTCCTGGCGAGGGAGAGCGTGCTGGTCAACCAGCTCAGCGAGCAGCTCAGGGCGCGCCCGGAAGAGTTGCCAGAACGCATCTCAGGCGTAGTGACCCGGCTGCGCGACGCCGAACGCGAACTGAACCGGCTCCGCTCCGCGCAGCTTCTGGAGTCCTCCGGCCAGATCGCGGCCGCGGCGGAGAACATCGGCGGCATCACGTTCGTCGCTCACCGCGTCCCGGAAGGCACCGACGCCGACGGAATGCGCAAGCTGGCGCTGGACGTGCGGTCCCGCGTCGCGGTGATGCAGCCCGCGGTGGTCATGATCACCGGCGTGCCCGCCGACCGGGCGGTCGTCGTGATCGCGGTGAACGAAGCGGGCCGTGGACGAGGCCTGTCGGCGGGTACGCTAGTCGGCGCGGCCGCGCGGGCACTCGGCGGCGGTGGCGGCGGGAAACCGGACATCGCGCAGGGTGGCGGCGCGCCCAACGCTGGGGCTGGTGAGGTTAATGCGGCTTTTGACGCGGTTCGGAGCGCTTTGCGCGACAGCCTTCGATCTGGCGGGTAACGTGAGGCCATGTTCCTGCGGACCGGACATCCGGTGAGGCCGGGCGTGCGCCTGGCGGTCGACCCGGGGTCGGTCCGCATTGGCGTGGCACGCTGCGACCGCGGCGGCGTTCTCGCTACCCCGCTGACCGTCGTGCGGCGCGGTAAGGGCGACCTTGACGAACTTGCCTCGCTGGCCGATACCGAGGAAGCAATGGAGATCTTGGTGGGTCTTCCCACGTCCCTGTCCGGCCGCGAAGGCCCGGCCGCGGCTACAGCGAGGCAGTTCGCGACGGCTCTTGCCGCGCGGGTCGCGCCGCTGCCCGTACGGCTCGTGGACGAGCGCTTCACCACCGCGACGGCGCACGAGGCGCTGCGCGCGGGCGGCCACGACTCGCGCGCGCGCCGGCAGACGGTAGACTCCGCCGCCGCGGCGGTGCTGCTCGAGGCCGCGCTTGAGGCCGAGCGCCGCACCGGCCTCCCGCCAGGCGATCTGGTGACCGTGCCCGCCAGGACCGGCCGGTGAACGGCGGAGCGGGCGCCGGCGGGCGCCGCGGGGCCGGTCGGGACGCGGGCCGGGGACCGGGCCGGGGTCCCGGGGATCGCGGTGACTCTGGCTACGGCGACGACGGCTTCGGTCAAGCCGGCGGTTATGACCAATCCGGCGGTTATGACCAATCGGGTGGTTATGACCAATCGGGTGGTTACGACCAATCAGGTGGCTATGGTCAACCTGGCGGCTACGACCAGTCGGGCGGCTACGGTCAACCCAGTGGCTACGGCCAGGTGGGCTACGGCGGCCGCGGCGGCGAAGCGCCCGGCGGTTACGGACGATCAGGCGGCTACCCCGCGCAAGGCGCCGGCCAGGAGTACGGCGATTACGGCGATTACGGCGCCGGCCAGGCCCGGGGCCGTGGCCAAGGGTACGGCCAGCAAGGCGGGCCCCAGGACCCGCGGTCGCAAGGTCAGCGCGGTGGTCAGCCTTCGCCGCAGTACGGCCCGCGGACTGGCCCGCAGCCGACTCAGCGCGGCGCGGGGTGGCCGCAGGCCGACCGCGGCGGCGAGTGGCAGCCGGGCCAGCCGGGCACCGGCGGCCAGCCGACCTCGCGTCGGGATCCGCGTAGTCAGGGTCGGCGCCAGGACCCCCGGTCCGGTCAGGGCGGCTACCCGGGCTGGGACTCCGAGGGCGGCGACGACTCGTTCGTCCCCGGTTTCGGGCGGCGCGACGAGTTCGACGGCGGTCGTGATCCCGGCCGCGGCCGCGCCGCCGGGTATCCAGGCGCCCCGCGGCAAGCTGGCGACTTCGGTGGCAGCGGACGCGGTGACCCGCGCGGCCGTGGCGGCAGTGGGGGCCGGGACGGCTGGGACGACTGGGACGAGGACCGGGGGCGCAAGCGCCGCGGCCCCGTCCGCCGGCTGGCGCCGTGGATCGCCCTGCTGGTTATTCTCACCCCGCTCGCCATCGGGGCCTTCTACGTCTACCACCGGTACGAGAACAAGTACCATCCGGCGGACTACTCGGGTCCCGGCGTCGGTCCGTCGGTGACGGTCCAGGTGAAGAGCGGGGATGACGCGTTCAGCCTGGGCCCGGAACTGCAAGCCCTCGGCGTGGTGGCGAGCGCCCGCGCCTTCGAGAGCGCGGCCGAGGCCAGCACGAGCACGTCGAAGCTTGAGGTGGGCTTCTACAAGCTGGACCACCACATGCAGGCGAGTTTGGCCTACGCCGCGCTGCTCAACCCGAAGGACCGGGTGCAGCTCACGGTCACCATCCCGGAGGGCAAGCGCGCCTCGCAGGTCATCGCGGCGTTCTCGAAGGCGACGAACATACCGCTGGCGAATTTCCAGAAGGTGCTGAACAATCCCACCGGACTTGGCCTCCCCTCGTACGCCGACGGCAAGGTGGAGGGCTACCTGTTCCCGGCCACCTACACGATCGAGCCGAACGAGACGGCGTTCCAGATCCTGCAGGCTATGGTCGCGCGGTTCAACGTCGAGGCGCAGCAGGTCAACCTGACGAACGCGGCCAAGAGCGTGCACCTGTCCGCGGAGCAGGTGATCATCGAGGCCAGCATGGCGCAGGCCGAAGGCGGTTCGGTCTCGGACTACCCGAAGATCGCCCGCGTGATCATCAACCGGCTGAACATCGGCATGAAGCTTCAGTTCGACAGCGTGCTGCTGTACGGGCTCAACGCCTACGCTATCAACGTCTCCCAAAAGCAGATCGACACTCCGGGGCCGTACAACGACTTCCAGCATGCCGGACTGCCGCCGGGTCCGATCTGCAACCCGGGTGACAAGGCGATTCAGGGCATACTCCACCCCGACTCCGGGCCCTGGCTGTATTTCCTCACCAACAGCGACGGCAAGTCCACGTTCTCCGCGACGCCGCTGCCGGGCCAGTGAGCGGATAGCCACGGATGAAGGCCGCGGTCCTCGGGTCACCCATCGCCCATTCGCTGTCGCCGGTACTGCACCGCGCGGCGTACCTGGCGCTGGGCCTCGACGACTGGACCTACGAGGCTATCGAGTGTGACGAAGCCGGGCTGGCCGGCCTCGTCGGGTCGCTTGACCAACAGTGGGCCGGGCTGTCGCTGACCATGCCGCTGAAGCGGACCGTGCTGCCGCTGCTTGACCACGCCGACCCGCTCGTGGCGGTGACCGGCGGGGCGAACACGGTCGTCTTCCGCTCCGACGGGCGGTACGGCTACAACACCGACGTGCAGGGCGTCGTGGAGGCGCTGACCGAGGCTGGCGTTCCGGCGCCGGGCAGCGTCATGATCCTCGGCGGGGGCGCGACGGCCTGCTCGGCGCTCGCCGCGCTGCCCGAACTCGGCGCCAGCGGCGCGGACGTGTTCGTCAGGGACCCCTCCCGGGCCGCGGAGCTGCTCGCCGCGGCCGAACGGCTGCACTTGCGCGTCCGGCTGCGCCCCTTCGCCGCCCTCGAGGAGAGCGACCCGGCCAGCCCGCTGGCCGCACCAGGCCCGGGCCCGGGCCGCGCCGCGTCCGACCCGACCTCGGCGCTGCTCATCTCCACGGTCCCGGCCGGGGTCGCCGACGCCTTCGCCGAGCGCGTCCGGCTGACCGGCCGCGCGCCGGCGGCCTTGCTCGACGTGGTGTACAACCCGTGGCCAACCCCGCTCGCCATGGCGGCTTCCGCCGCGGGCGCGACGGTCGCGAATGGCTTCGCCATGCTGCTGCACCAGGCGGCCGGACAGGTAGAGCTCATGACCGGCAAACCAGCCCCGCTGGAGGCCATGCGCGCCACGGGCGAAGCCGAAATAGCCCGCCGCTCAGGTCCCCGCTAACCCGCGCCCGCTAACCCGCGACCGCGAACCCGCTTAGCCCGCTACCGGGACGCGCTGTCGCGTGCCTGCTTAACCGCGTCGGCGCTACGCACATCACCGCGCGCCCGCAGCCCCTCGATAACCCCCTCCACGTCCGCGGCCGGCCTGTTCTGGCTCAGCTTCGCCTTCGCCTCGATCCGCGTGATGAGCAGCTCGATCCCGACGATGGCGCGAAGCTGCCCGGCGATGAACTCGGGCGGCGCGTCGCTCACCGACCACGGATGCGCGCTGCTCGCCTCATGCTTGGCCGTGAGCCGGCGGACCAGATCCTCCGTCCACGCCGCGTCGTCGTGCACGATTAGCCGGCCGTAGACGTGAGCCGTGACGTAGTTCCAGGTCGGCACGACCCGCCCGTGCTCGGCCTTGGAGGCGTACCACGACGGCGAGATGTACGCGTCCGGGCCGCGGACGATGACCAGCGATTCTCCCTGAGCAGGCAGCTGCCACTGCGGGTTATTCCGCGCCACGTGCCCGTGCAGCGACCCGTGCTCGCCAGCCTCAGGCACGTAGATGAACGGAAGCATCGTCGCGACCAGTCCCTCGGCCGTCAGCGTCACCAGGTCAGCGGCGCCATGGTGCCGCAAAAGATCGCCGACCAGCGCCTCATCGGGCGCGAAATGGGCGGGAACGTACATATCTCACTCCCTCTCCCCACCAGGTTAACCGCCTCCCGCACCTCCCGCCCGCCCGAGGACACCCGGCGAAACAGTCGGAAACACAGCTGTGACCCAGCGAAATGGACGTGGAACAGCGGCTGCCTACCCTAAGGGTGTGGCGGACATTTTCGATGGTTACCGGCTCGCCGAAGCCTGGGACGAGATGTTCGCCGCGCCGGGCAAGCCCCGCGCGGCCTACGACGCGCTTGTCTCGGTCCTGCAGCCGATGGACCCGGGTGAGCTGAGGTTCCGCGCCGACCAGCTGGCACGCGTGTTCACCGACCGCGGGGTCACCTACGACTACGCGGGTGAGGAGCGCCCGTTCCCGCTCGACCTGATCCCGCGGGTCATCGAAGCCGTCGAGTGGGACCTCGTAGCACGCGGTGTCAGGCAGCGGGTCCAGGCGCTCGAGGCGTTCCTCGCCGACGTCTACGGCGCCGGCCACGCGTTCGACGACGGCGTGGTCCCGTGGCGGCTCGTCTACACGAGCGCGAAATTCCGCCGGGAGGTGACTGGAATATCTCCTCCGAACGGTGTCCGGGTCCACGTCGCGGGCATCGATCTCATCCGCGATGAGCAGGGCAAGTTCCGGGTGCTCGAGGACAACGTTCGCGTCCCGTCCGGGGTGAGCTACGTGATCGAGAACCGTCTCGCCATGACAAGGACCTTCCCTGCCCTCTTCGCCGAACAGCGCGTCCACCAAGTGGACGAGTACCCCTCCCGCCTGCTTGGCGCGCTGCGCGCCGCGGCGCCGCACGGCCTGGCGGACCCGTTCGTTGTCGTGCTGACCCCGGGCGTGCACAACGCCGCCTATTTCGAGCACACGCTGCTGGCCCGCCTGATGGGCGTGGAACTCGTGGAGGGCCGCGACCTGTTCTGCTCGCGGAACCGGGTCTACGCGCACACCACCCATGGCAGCAGACCCGTTGATGTCATCTACCGGCGGGTGGACGACGATTGGCTCGACCCGATGCACTTTCGCCCTGACTCGCTGCTCGGCTGCCCGGGCCTGATCAACGCCGCGCGGGCGGGCAACGTCACGATCGCCAACGGCATCGGCAACGGGGTCGCCGACGACAAGCTGATCTACACCTACCTGCCCGACCTGATCCGCTACTACCTCGGCGAAGAGCCGCTGCTCGACAACGTGGAGTCGTACCGCCTTGACGACCCCGACGTGCTCGCGTGGGTGCTCGGCTCGCTTGACCGGCTCGTGCTGAAACCGGTGGACGGCGCCGGGGGCGCCGGCATCGTCATCGGCCCGCACGCCACGGGCGAGGAGCTCGCCGACCTCAAGCTCGAGGTGGCGGCGAACCCGCGGGCGTGGATGGCCCAGCGCCCAGTCGCGCTGTCCACCTCGCCGGTACTGGTGGGGGAGAAGCTCGCGCCGCGCCACATCGATCTGCGCCCGTTCGCGGTCAACGACGGCAGCGACGTCTGGGTGCTGCCCGGCGGCCTGACCCGGGTCGCCCTGCCGGAAGGCGAGCTGAAGGTGAACTCCAGCCAGGGCGGCGGATCGAAGGACACGTGGGTTATCGGCGGTGTTGCTGCCTCGGGGGGAACGATCCCCCAAACCGCTGCCTCGGGGGGAACGATCCCCCAAACCGCTCCCTCGGGGGGAACGATCCCCCAAACCGCTCCCTCGGGGGGAACGATCCCCCAAACCGCTCCCTC
>DATMKQ010000269.1:0-9284 GCA_035571275.1 Trebonia sp. | reverse complement strand
CGCGTCCGGCAGCGTCGCGCCCGGTGACCCGTCCCCCTGCCCCTCAGAGACCGTCCGCCCGACCGCCGAGACGATCCCGTCCGTCACGCTGCTGGCCAGGCCCAGTGGGTTGCCCATAGCCAGCACGATGTCGCCGACCTGCAGTTTCGACGAGTCGGCGAAGCGAGCTGGCGTCAGGTGCGCGGCACCGGTGACCTGGATGACGGCGAGGTCATCCGGTGGGTAACTGCCGGTGAGCTTGGCCGACAGCGCCGTCGCCGAGCCGGACAGGGAGACCTGGAAGGTCGTGGCGGTCCCGACAACGTGGGCGTTGGTCACGATGTGACCGTCCGTGTCGTATATCACCCCGGATCCGAGGCCGGATGTCGTCTTGATCTCCACCACCGACGGCAGTACCTGGCGGATCGTGCTGACGAACTCCTGCTGCAGCGATGCTCCCCCGGTCGCCGCCGAGGTCGGCGCGGCGGCCGCGGTAGCTGTTGAAGCGACTGGCGCGGCCGCTGTTGAAGCGGCAGGCACGGAAGCCCCGGTCGTCGCGGACCCGCCGCCGCTCGTGCATCCAGCGGCCGCGAGCGCCGCCACGAGCGCCGCCGCGGCGCTCGCCGTACTCCCGGCCAGAGGTCCAGACCGTCGTCGCATGGTTGACCACCCCCGAAGCATCTGGTCAATCTCTTTGTCGACGGGTGACCTGCCCCGGGCGCTACCTGTTCATGTGCCGGGATACCCGGCTTTACCAGGGGACTTGGGTCCCGTCCCAGTTGAAGAACTCCCCCGACGGGCCGTCGTCCGGCAGCAGGGCCAGCCGGACCGCGCCCGCCGCGCCCTCGGCCGGGTCGCCGTCGCTGTCGGCCGCGCCGGCGTTGAGGTCGGTGCGACGCAGGCCCGGCGCGTGCGCGTTGACCTTGATTTTGTCGTCCGCCAGGCTGTGCGCGTACAACACGGTCAGCGCGTTCAGCGCCGCCTTGGACGAACGGTAGGCGGCATAGCTGCCCCGGTGCGGGAACTGCGGGCCGGTTGCCCAGGTCAGCGATCCAGTGCCGCTGGAGACGTTCACGATCCTGGGGTGCGCGGACCGGCGCAGGGCCGGGAGGAAGGCGTTTGTCACGGCGACGACGCCGAAGACGTTCGTCTCGTAGATGCGGCGGAAAGTGGCTACGTCCTCGTGGTCCGGCGTGCTGGCATCTCCGGAGATGCCTGCGTTGTTGACTAGGACGTCGAGAATGTCGATCTGGCGCGCCGCCGCGTTGATGGTCGCTTCGTCCGTCACGTCGAGGACGAGCGGCCTGGTGTCCGCGCCTATCTCGTCGACGGCGCGCTGACCGCGTCCGGCGTCGCGGGAGCCGACGTAGACGGTCAGGCCGGCGGCCGCCAGCTGGCGGGCGATTTCCTTACCGATGCCCTTGTTGGCACCGGTGACCAAGGCGATGAGGTTGTCCATAATGTCGAGGGTGCCCGCGCACGGGTCTTCTCATCCAGGGACAGTCAGTACGCCGCGACCGCTCGAGCGCTGCGGGATCTGGCGATGCGGGTGCCGGCGCCGGAATTCGCGTGATGAAGCTGGTACCGATTTCAGAGGGAATACTTAGCGAAGGAAACGTATTTCAGGCACGCGCGTCACTATCTTCTGTGCATGCTTGAAAAGGTCTTCGCACGTGTTCACCTGGACTTCGCGCCAGATCACCGGCAGCCTTCTGGCGGGCGGGTGGTGCTGGCGACGGTCGTGTCGATCGTAGGCTCGCTGCTCGCCGACGCTCTCATCGTCGTCATCGCGCAGGCGCTCGTGCCGAGCGACAAGGGTTACGCGCACTTCCAGTTCTCCGACTACGCCAAGCTGACCGTGATCGGCGTGATCATCGCCTGCGTCGCGTGGCCGATCACGACCCGGATCACCTCGCAGCCACGGTGGATGTTCTTCCGCATGGCCGTGCTTGTCACGCTCGTGCTGTGGCTGCCGGACGTGTACATCCTGGTCAACGGCCAGCCGGGCCGGGCCGTCGCGTTCCTGTTCCTGATGCACCTGGCGATCGCGGTGGTCACCTACAACGCGCTGGTCCACCTGGCGCCGGTCCGCGCGCTGGCGCATCGGACCCACCGGCGGGCGCAGGCGGTCCACCAGTAACGTAGAATTTGTCGAGCGTGTGTCGCTCGGTGAGCGAATCGGTCTCCACGGACGTGGCGCTCTAGGCAACGTGATTGACGGAGTCAACGTGACCACCGGAGTCAACGCGACCACCTGAGTCCCCCTGGAGACGATCTTTTTGACTGCCTTGCCCGCAGAGAAATCTGCCATGTTCGCGTGCGATGAGACGTTCGCGTCCCTTGGCGTACCCGCCCCGCTGGTCAGAGTGCTGGAGGACGACGGCATCACCACGCCGTTCCCCATCCAGGCAGCGACGCTGCATGACGCATTCGCCGGCCGTGACATCCTCGGCCGGGCGAAGACCGGCTCGGGCAAGACGCTCAGCTTCTCGCTGCCGATGGTCACCCGGCTGGCCGGCGGCGTCACCGCCGCTGGCCGTCCGCGCGGGCTGGTGATCGTGCCCACCCGCGAACTCGCGACCCAGGTCCAGGGGGTGCTGCAGCCGCTCGCCCGGGCGATGGGGCTGCGGATCGCGACAATTTACGGTGGTGTCTCCTATCGCCCGCAGATCAACGCGCTGCAGCGCAGGACCGACGTGCTCGTCGCGTGCCCGGGCCGCCTCGCCGACCTGATCGGGCAGGGCTATTGCGACCTCGGCGACGTCGAGGTGACCGTGATCGACGAGGCGGACCAGATGGCCGACCTCGGGTTCTTGCCGATCGTCCGGCGGCTGCTTGAGGCGACCCCTGCCCACGGGCAGCGGCTGCTGTTCTCCGCGACGCTCGACAGCGCGATCGACGTGCTCGCCCGTCGTTTCCTGACCGACCCGGCGACGCACTCGGTGGACGAGACCTTCTCCCCCGCCGAGATCGAGCACCACGTTCTTACGATCGACCCGGCGCACCGGCTCGACGTGCTCGCCGCGCTGGCGGGCGGGTCGAAGCGGTCGCTGGTGTTCACCCGCACCAAGCGTGGCGCCGAGCGGCTGGCGCGCCAGCTGACCGAGGCGGGCATACCGGCGGCGGAACTGCACGGCAACCTCGCCCAGGGAGCCCGGTCGCGGAACCTCGCGGCGTTCGGGACCGGCGCGGTCCGGGTCATGGTCGCCACGGACATCGCGGCCCGCGGCATCCATGTGGACGGCATCGACCTGGTGATCCACGCCGACCCGCCGAACGAGCACAAGGCGTACGTGCACCGCTCGGGGCGGACGGCGCGAGGCGGCGCTGACGGGGTCGTGGTCACCATGCAGACGAGGGCGCAGGCTCGCGATGTCGGCAAGCTTATGCGCGAGGCCGGCGTGACACCGCACCAGGCCACCGCCGAACCCGAGTCGGAGGTGGTGCGGTCGATCGCGGGCCCGCCGACGCCGCGGGTGAGGCTGACCACCAAGGTGACCGACCTGGTGAAGCCCGATGAGCGGCTGTCCGACCGTCCCGGGACTCGGGTCGGCGACGGGGGCACCGGGCGGGGCCGCAAGTCGCGGGCGGAGCGGCGCGGTGGATCGGAGCGGCCTCGTTCTGACCGGCCGCGTGGTGAGCGGCCGCGTGATGAGCGGCCTCGTGGTGAGCGGCCGGCGCATGCTGAGCGGCCGGCGCGGGCTGAGCGGCCGGCGCGGGCCGGCGGGCCCGCCGAGCGGACGTGGAGTGAGCGGCCGGCCAGGCTCGGCCGTACGGAGCATGCCAATGGCAGCGACCGGGCGCGCGGCGACTGGGCGCCCTACGACAGGCCCCGCGGGCAGCGTGCCGCGGGCAATCGGCAATCTGGCGGGGCATACCGCGGCGGAAGCCAGGGCGGCGGACGGGGCGGGACAACCGTGCGCTCGGGATATTCCGGGCGCCGGACCGTCGGCGGGAAGCGGTCGGACCCCGGGCACGCATCACATTCCTGACATATCATCCGTCGACGTGCCACACAACCAAGCCACTTTTCCTGTGCGAGAGCGCCGATTCTCGTCGCGGGATGCGGTAGATTGAGCTCGGCTGTTGTCGGACTATGCGATCGTAAATTCGTCCGGGGATTCGTGCAACGGGCGAATTACCTGTCGGCGAACGGGGTTCGTACGACGGTGGGGTATCCCGCAGCTGATCTGCGTGAAGTGCGCGGATCTCAGGCTCATCTTGAAGGACACATAGAGAAATGGCTCAGGGGACCGTAAAGTGGTTCAACCCGGACAAGGGCTTTGGCTTCATCGCCCCCGATGACGGAAGCGCGGACGTCTTCGTCCACTTCTCCGCCATCGAGTCGAGCGGGTACCGCACCCTCGAGGAAAACCAGAAGGTCGAGTACAGCGTGACTCAGGGGCCGAAGGGTCCGCAGGCCGCGCAGGTCCGCACCGTCTGAAACTCTCAGACCCAACTCCCGGTCACGCGGTCCTACGGACCGACCGGTAAACCCACGCAACTGGTGACGGGTCGGCGCATGTCATGTGCCGACCCGTCACCGCTGGCGTTTGGCTGCGCTTATTGAACCGCGCCGAGCGATCTAATGCCCTGCCATTCGGACGCAAAAGGGTGCCATTGTGTTCCGAGCGTGCAGAAAAGTAAGGGATACCTGGCTTTAAAGGTGAAGGCATCCCGGCAGCGCTCGAACGCATATTTGACAGGTGCGCTAGACTTGCATGCATGAGCGTGCCGGTTCAGGAGTCGTTGCTGGACTTGGGCGAGGACCCGGCGCCAGGACCGCTTCACCCGGAACGGGTCCGGCTGGCGCACGGCGCCTGGGTTGACGTGCAGCGCGGTTGGCTGACCAGTTCCGGCGCCCTGTTCAGCACACTGGCTGACGACGTGCCCTGGCGAGCCGAACGGCGGCACATGTACGAGCGAATCGTCGACGTGCCGCGGCTGCTCTGTTTCTACGCGGAGGACGCGGAACTCCCCGATCCCGTCCTCGACGTGTGCCGGGACGCGCTCACCGAGCACTACCAGGGCGAGTTGGGCGAGCCGTTCCGCACCGCGGGCCTGTGCCTATACCGGGACGGGCGGGACAGCGTGGCATGGCACGGTGACACGATCGGACGCGGCAGCACCGAGGACACCATGGTCGCGATCTTGTCGCTCGGCACGGCGCGCCCCTTGCTGCTACGACCCCGCGCTCACGGGGAAACCGGCGACGGTGTGCACGGGACCTTGCGCTACAACCTCGGGCACGGGGACCTGCTGGTGATGGGCGGCAGCTGCCAGCGCACCTGGGAGCATGGCGTGCCGAAGTCGGCGCACACCACCGGCCCGCGGATCAGCGTCCAGTTCCGCCCGCACGGCGTGCGCTAGCCGCGCCCTACCCCGTGCCCTACCCCGCGGCCTGGCTCGCGGCGGTGCCGGGGGGCGGGTCGTTGCGCCAGCCCGTTGGATCCGGGCCGTGTCTCGATGATCGTGGATCGTTTTCCATGCTCCAGCCTGGAAAACGATCCACGATGATCCGCTCCCCGGAACGAGCTGTCCGCTGAGGCGCGGGCCTTGGTCACATGTCGGGCTGTTAACTCCAGGACGAGCCGTTCCAGTGGACGATGAGGGTCGAGCCGTAGTCGGTGGTGCCGACTCCCCAGATATCGCTGCGGGAGACGGCGGATATGCTCCAGATCTCGTTGAGGTAGGCGCTCGGCGGGTTCGGGCTCGCAACCAGCGTCCAGCGACTGCCGTCCCAGTGCTCGACCAGCGTCTTGCACTGCGGGCCGCCATTGCTGCAGCGCGTCGGGTTCCTGATGCCGACCGCCCAGACGTTGTGGGTCCACGACGCCGCCACGCTCACCAAGGCGGCGTCGCCGCCGGGCGTCTGGCTAGGCACCACGGTCCAGTGCAGGCCGTTCCAGTACAACGTCAGGGTGTGCTGCGTACCGTCAGGGGCGAAGTAGCTCCCTACGGCCCAGACGTTGTCGCTTGAGATGACCGTCACGCTTTGCAGGCTGCTCCCGGTGTCCACGTTCGGGCTGGGCACTCGGGTCCAGGTCTTACCGTTCCAGTGCTCGATCAGGGTCTGCCGGGCTCCGGTCGAGCCCACCGCCCAGGCGTTCGATGGCGAAGTCGCCGCCACACCCGCCAACTGTCCGCCGGGGACGGCCCTCTGGAGGTTCTGGATCGTCCAGTGCTTGCCGTTCCAGTGCTCGATCAGCGGGGCGACCGCAGATCCGCTGCCGGGCCCACCGGATGCGGCCAACCCGACCGCCCAGGCGTTGCTCGCCGAGGTGGCCGCGACATCGGCGAAGTAACCGCCGACGGCCGGGTTCGGGGTGGCGACATGAGACCAAGACGAGCCGTTCCAGTGTTCAGCGAACGTCTGCGAAGGACTGAACCAGTTGGTCCCGCCGACCGCCCAGACGTCGCGAGCCGAACTGGCGGCCACGCCCTCGAAGTATCCCGCTCCGGCGACGGACTGCGACCACGCGCTGCCGTTCCAGTGCACGATCAGCGAACTGTTTGGGGTAAGCCCGGCCGCCCACACGTCGCGGGCCGAGATGGCCGCCACGCTGTAGAGCCGTCCGGGGAAAGTCGTGTACGCCGCCGGGGAGGCGGGCCGGGCAGCGGCCGCGGTCGCCGTCGTCGCGGGGACGGCGAGCGTGGTACCCGCCCCGAGCGCGAACATAGATACTAAACAGCTAAGAGCCCTTTTCTTCATCGCTCCTCCACTTGGGGATTAAAGCCCAGTGAGTTGGGCCGGAGCGGGAACCGGCCGGTGTTGGCCACTACACCCATGATGGCACGTGATCCGTCAGGGCGTAAGGTCCGCGGCGTAACCACGCGAGGCAGAATTGGCGGCCGATCAGGAAAGCCCCCTTCCGTTCGGAAGAAATGTTTTGCGAGTGAATGGCGGCGGGGCAACAATGACCTATTTATTCGAGGTCCGCGGCGAACGATTCTGGGGCGCGCATCCGCCACGCGTCGGTGATGAGTTCCGCGAGGCGGCCGGCGTCCACCTCCGGCAGGCGCAGCATCACCAGCGGCCAGCCTTCGTAGCCGGGGGCGGTGAAGAACAGCCGCGGCTCGCCGAGGAGTAGCGCCTGCTTCTCGGCCTCGTCGCCGACGTAGAGCACGGCGATGTCGGTGCGGATGACCCGGGGCTGGCCCGGGATGCGCTCGGGATAAGACCACACGAACCCCTTGCCGCCGACCCGGAAATCGAAGCCGTCGCTGTCGATTTCCTCGACCTGCGGCAGCGCGAGCGCCAGGCGGCGCACGTCGTTGGCGGTAGCCATCGGGGTTCCCTTCCGCGGGACGCGAGTCGGGTCAGAGCGGGGCGGACCGGGTCATATCCCCGCGTTACTGGTTTTGCCTCTTCGCATCGGTCGGCACTGGCACTTTCGTCAAATTCTACCCGCACACATCATTACCGCGAGAAATGCCACGCAGTGGTAAAAGAATGCCCGGAGAGGGGATAAGAGTCGTCATGACGTCCAGCACGAGCACGAGCACGGGGGGCCGGTCCAAGGGCCTGGTCCTGGCCGCGATGATCTTCGCGGTGGCGATGACCTTCATCGACCAGACGATCGTCTCGATCGCCGCGCCGACGGTGCAGCGTGACCTCGGCCTGTCCGCCAGCGGCATCCAGTGGGCGATCAACGCCTACCTGCTGGCCCTGGCGGCCCTGTTCGCCTTCGGCGGGCGACTCGCGGACACCGTCGGCCACCGCACGATGGTGGTGATCGGGGTGATCATCTTCGCGGGCGCGTCGGCGCTGTGCGGTGCGACACCAAAGGGCGGCGCCGCGGAAGCGTGGCTGGTGATTTTCCGCGCCGTGCAGGGCCTCGGCGGGGCGATCATGTTCCCGGCCGCGATCGGCATCGTGGTCGCGACGTTCGACCCCCGCTCGCGTGGCCGTGCGCTCGCCTTGTTCTTCGGCCTCGCCGGCGGCCTGACCGCGATCGGCCCGATCGCGGGCGGCTACCTGATCGAGTGGACGTGGCGCGCGATCTTCTGGATCAACATCCCAGTCGCCCTGATCGCCCTGGCGCTGATCGCGATCTCCAAACCGGTCACCGAGCACCGCCCGGCCCCCATCGACTACCGTGGCCTGGCCCTCATCGTCGGCGGGGTGGGGCTGAGCGTGTTCGGGTTCCAGCAGTCGGCCCTGTGGGGCTGGGGCAATCCGGCCATCGAGGTGTGCATCGCCATCGGCGTGCTGCTCCTGGTGGTGTTCTTCAGGGTGGAGCTGCGGACCGAATCGCCGCTGATGAACGTCCGGATCTTCCGCAACCAGGCGTTCTTCGTGGAGAACATCATCTTGTTCATCGCCATGATGGCGTTCATCCCGGTGTTCTTCTTCGCCAGCATCTACGGGCAGATCGCACTGGCGGAAAAGGCCACCACGTCCAGCCTGCTCATCTTGTATTTCTTCCTCGGCTTCGTGGTGTGCGCGCAGATCGGCGGCCGGATGCTTGACAGGGGCGGGGCCAAGCGGCCGGTGGTGCTCGGCAGCGCGCTTGCCGCGGTCGGATTCTTCTTGTGGGCGGGGCACGCGACCCACCTGAGCGCGGGCGCTCAGACCATCTGGATAGTCATGGCCGGCGCCGGCATGGGGCTGATGCTCGGCCAGGCCAACACCGACGCGATCAACAGGGCCTCCAGGTACTCCTACGGTGAGGCCACCGGCATCACCCAGACAGTCCGCAACTACGGCGCCAGCCTTGGCTTCGCGATCCTGGGCACGATCTTGATCTCGGAATTCAGGTCCAAGGTTTCCTCCTCGCTGGTGAGCCAGGGTGTGCCTGGCCCGCAGGCGGCAGCGCAAGCGGCCAAGATCGCCAACTTGCAGGGCGGCAGCGGGAACACCGCCGCGATCCCTGATTTCATCCGCGCCGACTTCGCCGTGGCGACACGAGAGGTGCTTTACGGAATGGCGATCATCATGGCGGCGTCCACCCTTGTGGCGCTTCGCGGCCTGCGGCGCGGCGTCCAGGAAGACCTCGGGCAGGTCGGTGAGAACGCTCCAAACCGGGTGGCGGGCCGGGCAAGCGCTGATTAGTTATCGGCTTTCACCGGGCATCGGCCGGTCCGGTGAGCTCGTAGACAAACACTTGCCGGCCGATACGCAGGCTCCACCCCGGTTGCAGCGGGGTCGGCTCGGCGCCCACGCGCGTCCACGCCTCGGCCCCCGGCGCCCCGATGTAGGTCCCGTGGGCGGACGCGTCACGGATCAGCACGATCCCGTTTTCGACGGACACGTACGCGTGGACGCGCGAGACCAGGTTCTCCGGGTCCTTCAGCAGCACCGG
>DATMKQ010000268.1:0-8800 GCA_035571275.1 Trebonia sp. | reverse complement strand
GCAGCATCTCGGTGTCGACAGCACCAGGGCTCAGGCAGATGGCGCTGATGCCGTGCTCCTTGCCCTCGACCGCGATCGCCTCGGTGAGCCCGATGACGCCGAATTTGGAGACGTTGTACGCGGCGAGGCCTGGGAACTTCTCCGTGGCGTAGACGCCGGACAGCGAGCCGATCGTGACGATCCGGCCTCCGCCGGCGCCGGCGCCGGCGGAGGCGCCGACCATGGCGGTGAACGCCGCGCGGCAGCAGAAGAAAGTGCCCGTCAGGTTGACCCCGAGCGTCTCGTGCCACAGCTTCGATGTCGTCCCCGCGAACGGGGCGTTCGTCAGCACGCCGGCGGCACAGACCAGCGCGCTCACCTGGCCGATCCGGTTGACCTCGGAGAACAGGCGCTCGACCGCGGCTTCGTCGGCCACGTCCGTCGGCACGGGCGTGGCCTTGCCACCCGCGTCCTTGATCCGGGCGGTCACCTCGTCCAGCGCCGCCCGGTCTCGCGCGGCGAGCACGACGTGCGCGCCGGCGTCCGCCAGCGCAGCGGCCGTGGCCGCGCCGATGCCGCGGCTCGCCCCCGTGACGACCGCCAGACGCCCCATCAGCCATCTGTCTCGCACTGGCGTCACGTACTCACCTGCTCACCGGCTCGTCTGTAAAGCCGCTCGTGTGCGTCAAGGCTTAGTCCCAGGTCAAGATGGCCTACAGCGTGGTCGCGGCAGGCCGATCGTGAAATCCCGGCCGCCTTGGACACCGCTTCGGCGGCCGCGGGAACGTCGTCGGGCGGCACCAGGAAACCGGTCGCGCCGTCCACGATCACCTCCCGGAGGCCGCCGCGGCTGAACGCGACAACCGGAGTACCGCACGCCTGCGCCTCGGCGGCGGCAAGCCCGAATGGCTCATCCCAGCGGGCGGGGCACAACACGACGGCCGCCCCAGCCATAGCCTGCCACAGCTCGGCCCGGGGCACCGCCTCGCGTACATCCACTCCTGGCCAGGCGCGTCGCGGATCGATCTGCTCCTTGGTGTACCGCTCGTCGTAGACGTCGCCGTAGAGCTGGATTGGCACACCGGCCGTTCGGGCGATGTCGATGGCCTCGGCCGCGCCCTTCTCCGGGCTCAGCCGGCCCGCGAACAGCGCGCCATGGCCGGCGGTCGCGGACCAGGGGATGTCACGCGTGGACGGGTACGGCGGCAGCACCGCGTCGACGTGCGCGACCTGACGCCAAGCCTGCGCCTGGGAACGCGACACGACGGCCACGAGTGGCGGCGTGCTGCCAGGCCGGGCCGCCTCGCGAAGAGCGGCCGACACGGCCTTGTCCGGGGGCAGGTGGAGCGTGTGCACCACCGGTGCCGGCAATCCGGTCGCGAACCTGACGGCGGGCGCGTCGAAGGCGTGGTTGTGGATCACGTCGTACCGGCCCGACCGGACGGCCGCGAAGGCGGTGGCGAAAGCGGCCTCCGCGGCCCCCGCGGCCTCCGCGGCCGGCGCGGATGAGTCGGCGGATCCGAACGCGCGGTAGAGCGTGCCTGCGAGCGCGCGCGGGTCGACTCCTGTGTCGATGAGCTCGACGCCCTCGATCCGCGATCCGGAGGCGGCGTAGACGTGGACGTCATGGCCCCGGCCGACCAGGCCGCGGGCCAGATCGGCCACGAACGCCTGTGAACCCCCGAGCTGCGGCTCACGGATGGCCGTCACCAGCGGCGCCATGATCGCGATCTTCATCGCGCGAGCACCTTGTACGCCAGATCACGCGGCGGATTGAAGCCAAGCACCTCGAACGGAATCCGCCGCCAGCCGCGCCGCCGTACCTCGTCGGCCGCCTGCGGGTAGAAGATCTCGGCTAGCTCCACCGCCTCGTGATGGCTGCTGAACTCCACGGACATCGGCCCGGGAAAGCTGCGATACCGGTAGCCGCGGGCGGCGAGCCAGTCAAGGTGATTCGGCCAGATGATGGCCACGCATCCGCCCGGCCTGCACACTCGCTCCATCTCTGACAGGCCCGCGTCGCCACCGTGGCCCGGCGAGGGGGTGAAGGCGGAACAGGAGACGACCAGGCCGGCGAAATCGTCGGGCAGCGGCAGCTTGTCGAAGTACCCGGGAATCAGCCGGACCCGCTCCAGGCAGCCGGCCGCCGCGATCTTTGCGCGCAGGATCCGGCGCAGCGGGCCAGCCGGCTCCACCGCCACGACCCGCTGCCCGCGCTCGACCAGCTCCATCGTCAACCGCCCGGTGCCGGCGCCAACCTCGACGATCTGGTCCACGTCGCCCGGCAGCCAGTTCACGACCTCGGGATGGAGCCGCTCGGCGCTGGCCAGCCGGTCGTATAGCTGCGGTTCAAGGCGGTACAGCAGTTCCCACGCCAATGTCGCGTCCTGTTGCGGGTCACCGCGCCCGTGCGGGGAAAACCGGCTCGCCTCCTCGCGGCTGAACACCCCCAGGTCCGCGGCCGTGTACCGGCCAAGCAAGGCTTTAGGCGTGGCCACTCACTTCGGCCCAGTTCTTGTCGGTCTCCCAGACGCGCACCGTCCGCAGGAGCCCGGCGGGCAATTCCGGGCAGAGGCGGTCCCAGATGGCCTGGGCGAGGTTTTCCGAAGTGGGGACGAGACCCTTCAGCCACGGGACGTCGGTGTTGAGGTTGTGGTGATCCACATCGCGGATGACCTGCGTAGCGATGAGCTTCGACAGCAACTTCAGGTCCAGGACGTAGCCCGTCGTCTGATCGACCTCGCCGGCCACGACGACCTCCAGGATGTAGTTGTGGCCGTGCAGATTCGCGCACTTCCCGAACAGCCGCCGGTTCTCGTCATCGGACAGGTCCGGGTCGCTCAGCTGGTGCGCGGCGTTAAACGATTCCCGGCGGCCGACCAGAACGGTCATTGCGTTCATCCTCTTTCGCGAGACTCTACGAGCGATACCCCCGACTGTCGTCCCGCGTAATCATCCCCTGCCACGCCTGTTCGTACTCACGACCCCGCTGCGGCCGGCCTTAGGTGAGCTCCTCTACCTGCTGGCCGAATACCGACATCTGGGACATGAGACGCTCGCCCAGGAAGGCGCTGACGACCCCGAGGTTGTCGACGATTAGGTTGCCGCGCAGCATGAGCCGCTCGAACTCCTCGCTACCGCGGATGACCGCCAACCTGTCCCTGTCCCCGCGCAGCAGGAAGAACCCGCCAAGCTCCCCGCCGTGGGGCTCGAGCAGAACCGGCTCGAAACTCTCGATCTCGCCCTCCTGCTGGAGCCGGGTGTAATACTCGAAGCTTTCGTTGAAGACGTTGACGGCCTGTCGTTCACGGCCTCGTACCGGGAACCCGAAGCCGATGAAGAGCGCTGAGTCTGCCATGTCCTACTCCCCCCTGCGGTGTCCCCCTGACACCCCGCAAACCGAGCGTAACGCCATCACCCGCGTACGGAAAGTGACGGGCGGAAGGAACCACGACACCGTTCGGGATGATGTTCTTGCTCTGACTCAGACAACCGATGTCATGCCGCCGTCGACGTAGATCACCTGGCCCGTTACGAAGTCGGACGCGGGCGAAGCGAGCCATACCGCCGGGCCGGCCAGGTCTTCCACGCGGCCCCACCGGCGGGCCGGAGTCCGGTTCCGCACCCACGCGTCGAATTCGGGATCCTCGGCGAGCGGCCGGGTCATTTCCGTCAGGATGTAGCCGGGCGCGAGACCGTTTACCTGGAGGCCTTCCGGGCTCCATTCGGCCGCCATGGCGCGCGTGAGGTTGCGCAGGCCGCCCTTGGCGGCGGTGTAGGCGCCGATGCCAGGCCGCGCGAGTTCGGATTGAACCGAACAGACGTTGATGATTTTGCCGCGCCGCCGCTGAATCATCGGGCGCGCGACGGTTCGGCCGACGAGGAACGCGCTGGTCAGATCGGTGTCGATGACGGAGCGCCAGTTCGCTAGGGAGATCTCGGTCAGCGGCTTGCGCAATTGAATCCCGGCGTTGTTGACCAGGATGTCGATGGGACCGATCGCGGATTCGCAGTGGGCGACCGCCCTCTCGGTCGCCGCCTCGTCCGTAACGTCGAAGGCGCACGCGCTCCAGGCCGCGCCTGGTGTGCGGCGGCGGGCGGAGTCGAGCGCGCGGGCCAGCCGGGACTCGTCCCGGCCGTTGAGGATGACCGCCGCGCCGCTGCGGGCCAGGGCGTCGGCGATCGCCGACCCGATACCGCGTGAGGATCCCGTGACGAGCGCCACTCGCCCGGTCAGTTCAAAAGGAAAGGTCACGACCTGCTCCGAAGCTGGCGTTATCGCCGGGGGTAAGCGCCGGGGTATAGCTAGGTCCACCTTGGACGGGGGCCATACCCCCCGGCAACTCGGTGCTCAGCCCTACTGCGACGCCGCGTGATACTCAGTAGCCTACTCAGCATGATGTCGAGTAGTAGCAGGTCATGAGCGTCCGCCACGCGCTGCTAGCGCTGCTCAGCGAGGGTCCCAAGTACGGCCTTCAGCTTCGCGAGGAGTTCGAGGCGCGCACCGGCGAGGTCTGGCCGCTGAACGGGGGTCAGGTCTACACGACGCTGCAGCGGCTGGAACGTGACGGGTTCGTGGAGTCCGACGGGACCGGCGAGGAAGGCCCGCAGAAGGGCTTCAGAATCACCGCCGAAGGTGAGCAGGAGCTGGCTAGGTGGCTGAGCACGCCGCCGGACTTGAGCTCACCGCCACGCGACGAACTCGTGATGAAGGTGCTCGTGGCGCTGTACGTGCCGACTGCCGACGTGCACGCGGTGATCCAGGCGCACCGGCGCTACGTGGTGGAACTGATGCAGCGATGGACCCGGATCAAGGAAGACGATGCCGGGACCGAGATGAACATGTCGCTGGCGATCGACGCCGAGCTGTTCCGGCTCGACTCGGTTGTCAGGTGGCTGGATGCAGCAGAAGCCCGCGTCAATCGCGCGGCAACCGACGGGGCGACGACCTGGGCCGACCAGGCGAGGTCAGCGTCCCCAGGAAACCAGACACGAACGCCGCTGCCACGGCACCGGCGAGAAAAGAGAGTACGGCGATGAGCATGTTGGAGCTGCGCCGGGTGTCCAAGTCCTACGGGCAAGGGGACGCCGAGGTGCATGCCTTGCACGAGGTCAGTTTGACGGCAGACGAAGGAGAGATGGTCGCGGTGATGGGACCCAGCGGCTCAGGCAAGAGCACGCTGCTGACCATCGCGGGAACGTTGGAGGAGCCGACCACCGGTGAGGTGCTGATCGCCGGGCAGCCGGTCGGCAAGGTGTCTCGCGGCACCAAGGCGCGGCTGCGGCGGCGCGTGATCGGCTACGTGTTCCAGGACTTCAACCTGCTGCCCGGGCTGACCGCGGCGGAGAACGTGTCGCTGCCCCTTGAGCTTGATGGCCTGTCCGCCCGCAAGGCGCGGGTGCCCGGGCTGCGAGGGCTGCAGCGGCTTGGCCTGGGCGAGCGGGCGACGCACTACCCCGACCAGCTCTCCGGCGGAGAACGGCAGCGGGTGGCGATAGCGCGCGCGATGGTGGGCGACAGGAAGCTGCTGCTCGCCGACGAACCCTCGGGCGCGCTGGACTCGGCGAACGCGCAGGCGGTAATGCGACTGCTGCTCGACGCGTGCAAGAAGGGCGGGATGACCGCGGTGGTGGTGACCCACGACGCGCAGCTCGCGTCCTGGGCGGACCGCGTGGTGTTCCTGCGGGACGGCCGGGTGACCGACCAGACCACCGCGGCCGCGGGTCCTGAGTCCCTCCTCACTCCGGAGCGAAACCAATGAGCGCCACGGCGGTAACGGAACGGCCCGCGCACAGGATGCCTGCGAACGGAGGGGTGCCTGCCCGCCGTGCGGTCGTCCGCTGGGCGATACGCCTGCTGCGCCGCGAATGGCGGCAGCAACTGCTGATCCTCGCGCTGATCACCGTCGCGGTCGGGGCGACCGTCGTGGCGTCGACGGTCGCGACCAACACGCCCGCCCCGACCTCAGGGGTGCTGGGCACCGCGCAGGACGCCGGGTCGTTCTCAGGATCGCCGGCGAGCATTAACGCGCAGATCAAGAGCCTTGAACACCGCTGGGGCCGGGTCGACGTGATCGAGAACGAGAGCGCCCAGATCCCCGGCACCCTGAACACCTTCGAATTGCGGGCACAGGATCCGCACGGACCGTTCGGCGGTCCGCTGCTGAGCCTGGTCAGCGGCGCGTATCCCACCACCGCGAGCGAGGTCGCCGTGACCAGCGGGGTCGCGAGCTCCTTCAACCTGCGGATCGGCAGCAGCTGGACCGTCGACGGCAGCGCGCGGAAAGTAACCGGCATCGTCCAGAACCCGGAGAGCCTGCTCGACGAGTTCGCCCTGGTCATCCCCGGCCAGGTCGCACATCCTGACAGTGTCACGGTGCTGTTCGACGCGCCCGGGGTGAGCGCGACGAGCCTGTCCACGAGCACGATGCAAGTGACGACCGCGCAGACGGTGGCGAACACCAACGAGATCAACCCCGAGACGATCTCGATCGCCGCGGCCGTGCTCGGCATGCTGCTCATCGCGCTTGTCGGCATCGGTGGCTTCACCGTCCTCGCGCAGCGCAGGCTGCGAGCGATCGGCATGCTCGCCGCCCAGGGCGCGACGCAACGGCACATCCGGCTCGTCGTCAGGGCCAACGGGGCCGCCACCGGGATCGTGGGCGCCATCGCGGGGGCGGTGCTCGGCTTCCTCGCCTGGCTGGCCTACCGCCCGCAGGCCGAGAACAGCGCGCACCACGTCATGGGCGCGTTCCAGCTGCCGTGGGCGGTCATCGGCATCTCCATGGCCCTGGCGATCATCGCGACCTACTTCGCCGCCTCCCGGCCCGCGAAGACGATCGCCAAGGTCCCCGTCGTGGCCGCGCTCGCCGGCCGGCCGCCCGCCCCGAGGAAGACCCGCCACCTGGCGATCCCGGTTGGTATCTGCTTCCTTGTCGCCGCGTTCCTGCTGCTCGGCGCGGCCGGGGCCACGCCGGGCAACGGTGGCGGCCAGAGCAACGCGACGCTGGAACTCGCCGTCGGCTTCATCGCGCTGGCCGTCGCCATCGTGCTGCTCGCCCCGGTCTGTCTGTCGCTGGTCGCCGCCGCCGGTAAGCGGAGCCCGGTCGCGATAAGGCTCGCGCTGCGGGATCTGGCTCGGTACCGGGCACGGTCCGGCCCGGCGCTCGCGGCGATCAGCCTGAGCACGCTCATCGCGGTCATCATCTGCGTGGCGAGCGCCGCCAGGTTCGGCGACGTCCTGGACTACGCCGGCCCGAACCTGTCCTCCAATCAGCTGATCGTGTACGCGCCAGGCAACACCGACGGCCGCTCGACGGTTCCTGACCAAAACCCGACCGCGGCCCAGAACGCGGCCGCGCCAAAGGTCGCGAAGCAAATCGCGGCCGGGCTCGGCACGAGTAACGCGATCGCGCTGGAGAACACCAGCGTGAACCTGGTCCACGCCGCGAACGGGCGCTCCTGGTCCGGTCCGATCTACGTGGCGACACCGCAGCTGCTGAGCGCGTTCGGCATCAACCAGTCGCAGATCAACCCGGACGCCGACATCCTCACGATGCGTCCAGGGCTGTCGACGATGAGCCTGATGCAGCTCATGTACGGCAACCAGGGCGGCGGCGGACAGAGCTTCGGCCCAGGGGGCGGAAACGGGCCCAACGGCCAGAACTCGTGGCCCTGCCCGGCGGGAAGCTGCATCGCCAACCCGCCCATCCAGGAGATCGGCCAGCTCCCCTCCGGCACGTCCGCGCCGAACACGGTGGTCACCGAGCACGCGATCACCACACTGCACCTGCAAAAGTCTGTCGGCGTCTCGGGCTGGCTCATCCAGGTGCCGGACGGCCTCACCGCCACGCAGGTCACCAACGCCCAGCGGATCGCCGCGGCGGCCGGCATGGGCGTCGAGACCCGCAACAGCATCCCGTCGCTGGCGCAGATCATCGACGCGGCCACGCTGTTCGGGATAGTGCTCGCGATCGGCATCCTCGGCATGAGCGTCGGCCTGGTCCGCAGCGAGGCGGCCCGTGACCTGCGCACGCTGACCGCTACCGGCGCGGGCGGCGTCACGCGCCGCACGATCACCGCGACAACAGCGGGCGCGCTCGGGTTCACCGGCGCCGTGGTCGGGATCATCGGCGGCTACCTGGCGGCGATCGGCTTCTTCCGGAGCAATTCGCTTGACGGTCTGTCGTCGCTGACCAGCATCCCGGTGACGAACCTGCTGGTGATCCTGGTGGGCATGCCACTCGTCGCGACGGTGCTCGGCTGGCTGCTGGCCGGCCGCGACCCGGGCGCCATCAGCCGGCAGCCGCTCGAATAACACCGACGGCCCTTGGCGCCTCACTCCGCTGCGGGGTGAGGCGCCAAGGCTGTCTAGCCCGCGATCGCGGTACGGGATAGAGGATAGGGCGGAACTTCGTCCGCCCCAGGGGACGGATTATCTTCCACGCTATCTGACCTGCGGCGCTGGGGTGGGGAGGGGATGCATTCTGGGCGGTCACAGGAACGGGCGGCCGGTGATTTCCGGGCCGGGCTCGCGGTCTCTGGTGAGGAAATAGGAGCCGATCGCGGTGTAGGCGGACTCCACGTAGTTGGTGTGGTTGGCCGCGGTGTTGATGTCGCGGAACGCTCGCTCGATCGGGCGGCCCCGGTATACCGCGCTCGAGCCGGCCATTTCGAAGATGAGGCCGACCGCCTCCCTCGCCGCCCTGACCGTGAAAATGTTCGCCTCGCGCAGGCGAACGCGCAACTCGAGGGCCAGTTCCGGGTTGGCCGTCGCGTCGGCGTAGGCGGCGCGCACGGTCTCGTAAAGGAGTGCACGGGC
>DATMKQ010000267.1:0-30686 GCA_035571275.1 Trebonia sp. | reverse complement strand
CAACGGAAACTCGACTAGCGCCCCCACGACAACGGAAACTCGAGTAGCGCCCCCACGACAACGGAAAGCTGACTGCAATGGGAATCCTCGACGGCAAGCGGATCTTGGTGACCGGCGTGCTCACCGACGCCTCCATCGCCTTCCACGTGGCCCGGGTCGCGCAGGAGGAGGGCGCGACGCTGGTGCTCACCGGATTCGGCAGGCTCAGCCTGGTCGAGCGAATCGCCAAGCGGCTGCCCAAGCAGGCCCCGGTGCTCGAGCTTGACGTCACCGACCCGGCCCACCTGGAGTCACTCGCCGCGCGGGTCAGCGAGCACGTCGAGGGGCTTGATGGCGTGGTGCACGCGATCGGCTTCGCGCCCCAGTCCGCGCTCGGCGGCAACTTCCTGACGACCGCCTGGGAGGACGTCGCGACCGCCGTGCAAGTGTCCACGTTCTCGCTGAAGTCGCTGACGATGGCGGCGCTCCCGCTGATGCCCCAGGGCGGGTCGGTCGTCGGGCTGGACTTCGACGCGAGGATGGCGTGGCCCGGCTACGACTGGATGGGCGTGGCCAAGGCGGGCCTGGAGTCCTGCGCGCGGTACCTGGCCAGGGACCTCGGACCGCGGGGGGTCCGGGTCAACCTGGTGGCGGCCGGCCCGCTGAAGACGATGGCGGCCAAGTCCATCCCCGGCTTCGAGAAGTTCGAAGACATCTGGTCGGACCGGGCGCCGCTCGGCTGGTCGGCCACCGACGCGGAGCCCGCGGCGCGTGCCTGCGTAGCCCTGCTTTCCAACTGGTTCCCCGCGACAACCGGCGAGATCGTGCACGTAGACGGCGGCGTCCACGCGATGGGCGTCTAACACCCGTCGCCAGTGTTCCCGCGTTTGCTTGCGCTGTCGTGGCTTGGTCCTGATACTCCAATGCATGGGAGGTTCCGCGGCCGAGGCCCCGACTACACCAGACGCAGAACCAGTCGGCCGCATCCGCGCCTCCGACGCCGAACGCGACGAGGTGCTCGCCCGGCTGCGTGAGGAGTTCGTCGTCGGCCGCTTGTCGCACGACACGTTCCTGATCCGGCTGGACGCGGTGCTGCAGGCGCGCCACCTGTCCGACCTGCCCCCGCTGCTCGCGGACCTCGAGCCCGCCGTCGCCGAGCCCGCGCCGGGCGGCCCCCCCGGGCCAGGCCCCGCCCGGCTAGGCCCACCCGCGCTGCCGCACTCCCTGGTGCCCGAGCCGAGCCCGGCCGGGGCCGGCGGGCCCGCCGGGCCCGCCTGGCCGGAGCCGGATATGCCCGGTACGGTGGCGCCATACCCGGCCGAGCGTCGCGGCGGAGTACCGTTCCCGTCGGCCGGACAGCCGTCCCTGGCTCGCCGCCTGCGTGCGGCGCTGGATCGCTGGCTCCGTCCCCCCGCACCTCGCAGGCCGCTTCCGCTTCAGTTTCCGCGCGGCTCTGGGAAGTTCTTCAGCATCGGCAGGAACGACCGCTGCGACCTGGCCATCGCCGACGTGACGGTGTCCCGGGTGCACGCCACGCTGGAGCGGACGGACGACGGCTGGCTGCTCACCGACCTTGGCTCGACCAACGGCACGCGGGTGAACGGCTGGCTGGTCCGCGAGCACGTGCCGGTAACGGCGGGGGACCTAGTCAGCTTCGGCAAGGCCGAGTTCTGGCTCACCGCGGACCAAGGCAGCTAGAACGCCCAGAAACGCCGCCAGTACCGTCTCCACCCGGCCCGCCCATTTCCGGGCAATGTTCTAAAGTCGGAAGTGTGACAACGGTTCTGCTCATCCGCCACGGCCTCACCGCCACCACCGGGCAGGTGCTCACCGGCTGGCTGCCCGGCGTCGGCCTTGACGAGCGCGGGCGCGCGCAGGCCACCGCGCTGGCCGCGCGGCTGGCGCCCATCCCGCTCGACGCGATCGTGAGCAGCCCGCTTGACCGCTGCCGGCAGACCACCGAACCGATAGCGGCCGCGCGCAACGGCAATCTCGACACGATCGTCAGCGATCCGCGGCTGGGCGAGTGCCGCTACGGCGACTGGACCGGCAGGTCACTGAAGGAACTGGAGAAGGATCCGCTGTGGCCGGTCGTCCAGGCGCACCCGAGCGCGGTCCGGTTCCCCGGCCACGAGGGCGAGTCGATGCTCGACATGCAGCACCGCGCGGTCGCCGCGGTCCGGGACTGGAACGAACGGCTCGGCAAGGACGCGACCTACCTGATTTGCTCGCACGGTGACGTTATTAAGGCCATCGTGGCGGATAGCCTGGGATTGCACCTTGACCAGTGCCAGCGCATCCAGGCGGACCCCTGCTCGCTTACGGTGATCCGCTATACGACGCTGCGGCCGTTTTTGCTCAGGCTGAACGATGTGGGAGGTGGCGTGGACGACCTGCTGCCGCGGGCGGCGGACGCCGCCCGGGCTGGCCTTGCGGCAGAGAGCGACGCCGTGGTCGGCGGCGGAGCGGGCAGCCCGGCCGCGGCGACCGTCGGCGGGACCGGATTTCCGGCGGCCCCCGCTAGTGACGGGCTGGCTGACAGGCGAGGATAGGACTATGCCGGTCTTTTACTATGACCCGCCGGACAGGTTCGTGGCCGGCTCTGTAGGGCAGCCGGGCGACCGGACGTTCTACCTGCAGGCGACCTCCACCGGTCGCGTGACGAGCGTTGTCCTGGAGAAGTTCCAGGTCAGCCTGCTGGCCGAACGCATCGACGAACTGCTCGACGAAGTCCTGCGCCGGACAGCCGGCAGCACCGCCATCCCGGCCGCCGCACCCGACGCGCTGCGCGACGACGGTCCCCTCGACCTGCCGCTCACCGAGGACTTCAGGGTCGGGGCCATCGCGCTGGCCTGGGACAGTGACGGCGACCGCGTGGTCATCGAGGCGCAGGAGGAGAGCGACCAGCCGGTCGAACCGCTCGCCGACGACGTCCCCCCCGACGGACCCGGCGTGCTCCGGGTGCGGATCTCGCCGGGGGCGGCCAGGGCGTTCGCGCAGCGCGCGCTCCAGCTTGTCGCGGCCGGACGGCCGCCGTGCCCGCTGTGCGGGCTGCCGCTCGACGCGGGGGGCCACGTCTGCCCACGGCAAAACGGCCACCGGGTCAGCCATGGCTGATCGCGCCACTGCCGGGGATACGGAGTTCCCGGCCAGCGAGCGCGAGGCGCTCGACCTGCTCGAGAACGGAACCATGGACGTGGAAGGCCGTCTGGTCGACGCGTCGAACGCGACGCTGTTCTGCACGATCAAGGGCGGCGGCGCCGAGGCGTCCTGCGTGTACAAGCCGGTCGCGGGGGAACGGCCGCTCTGGGACTTCCCGACTGGGACGCTGGCCGGGCGGGAGGTCGCCGCCTACGCGGTGTCCCGGGCAGGGGGGTGGAACATTGTGCCGCCGACCGTGATGCGCGACGGCCCGTTCGGCCCGGGCATGGTGCAGCTGTGGATCGATCTGGACCCGGACGTGGACCTGCTCGCCCTGGCCCGCCGCAACGATCACGCCGGATTGCGCGACATGGCGGTCTTCGATGCGGTCATCAACAACGCGGACAGGAAGATAGGCCACCTGCTGCCCGTCCCCGACGGCCACCTGTACGGCTGTGACCACGGTGTCTGCTTCGCCGAGGATTACAAGCTGCGCACCGTGCTGTGGCAGTGGCGTGGCAAGACGCTGCCCCGGCGCTCAGTTGAGGCGCTGCGCGGCCTGGCCGACGACCTGGCCAGCGGCTGGCTGGCCAAGGAACTGCCGAAGTACCTGACCCGCCGCGAAGTAGGCGCCACCAAGGTCAGGATCGACAAGCTCCTCAAGCACCGCGTCCACCCCTACCCCTCGGAGGACTGGCCCGCCGTCCCCTGGCCCCCAGTCTGAAGACCCTTTTCATACCGAACGGTCCCCGGCTGCCCCTGTCGCCCCAAACCGACTGCCTGACGGGCATTTCCCTCGGCCCGGCGCAGCCAGAATTCGATGAGCGTGGATCGGTTTCCATGCTCCGCCATGGAAACCGATCCACGTTACCGCGAGCCGCCATAACGCTGGCTGATAACAGCAAGAGGCGGGCGCGGGCGGCCGCTCCGGGGGGGACGACCCCCCCGCGCCCCCCCCGCGGGCTTGGACGGCCCCCGCACCCAGAGCACCGACACCGTGCCGCGTTCCGCGGCGAAGGACCACACGTCCGCCGCCGCCGGCCCGGCAACTTCCCCGGGGGCGGCGAGCAGGATCCCGACGGCCAGGCCGAAGCCGATCAGGCGGTAGAGCTTCCGTGTGCGGACAGTAGCGAATCGGCTACAAACAGTGGCATGATAACGGGGGCCTCAGGTGTCGGCGTCTCCGCGGTCGCCGCGGCGGCGCAGGTAGCGCTCGAATTCGCGGGCGATCGCGTCGCCGGACGCCTCCGGCAGGTCGGTGGCGTCCTTGGCCTCTTCGAGCGTCCGCACGTACTCGGCGACGTCGGAGTCCTGCTGCGCTAGCTCGTCGACGCCGCGCTCCCAGGCGCGCGCCTCCTCCGGCAGGTCGGCCATCGGCAGTGTCGCGTCCAGGATGTCCTCGACGGTGCGCAGCAGCGCCAGCGTCACCTTGGGCGACGGCGCCTGCGCCACGTAATGCGGCACCGAGGCCCACAGCGAGACCGTCGCGATATCCGCGGCGGCGCACGAGTACTGGAGCACGCCGACGATCCCTGACGATCCCTTGTAGTCAGAAGGCTCGGAGCCGACGCCGCGTAGCAAGTGCGTGCTCGACCCGCTGACCTGCACCGGCACCGGCCGGGTGTGCGGGGAGTCGGCGAGCAGCGCGCCGATCAGGACCAGCATCTCGACGCCGAGCTCGGCGAAACCGCTGATCAGCTCGTCGGTGAAGCCCCGCCAGCGCATGTTCGGTTCCACGCCGTGTACGAGCACGACGTCCCGGCTCAGCCCCGTCGCCGAGGTCCGCGACAGGGACAGCCGGGTGGTCGGCCAGACCAGCCGCTCGGTCTTTCCTGCCACGACCTCGATCACCGGCCGGTTGACCTGGAAATCGTAGAAGTCATCTGGGTCGATCGCGGCGATCGGCGTGGACTGCCAGGCGATACCGAGGTGGTTGACCACGCCGCTGGCCGCCTCCGCCGCGTCATTCCATCCCTCGAACGCGGCTATCGCTACTGGGTGATCGAGCGGCCCGTCCACGTCGCTGAACTTGATGACTTCACCTCCAGATCGCTACTGGCTGACTACAGCCTACGTCGCCACGTACCCTGGACACGTTACCTGTGTCAGACACAGTTTTTTCCCCACATCTTTTGTGCTCGGCTATAAACGTCTAGACTTTGGAACCCTATGAACGGGCTTGTAATAAAAGAAGAGGCTACCGAACGGGCTGGTGCGTTGCGCTCCGCGCTCGCCGAGCGTGTCGTCGTCGCGGACGGGGCGATGGGGACAATGCTCCAGGCCAGTGATGCGACGGCCGCGGACTTCCGTGGTCACGAGGGCTGCAACGAGGTCCTGAACGTGACACGGCCGGACATTATCCGGTCGGTGCACCGGGCGTACCTGGACGCGGGGGCCGACTGTATTACCACGAACACGTTCGGGGCGAACCTGGGCAACCTGGGCGAGTACGGGATCGCGGCGCAGATAACGGAACTTTCGCAGTCCGGCGCGCGGCTCGCCCGCGAGGTCGCCGACGAGTTCACCGCCGCCGACGGGGTGCCGCGCTGGGTGCTCGGCTCGATCGGCCCAGGGACCAAGCTGCCGACACTCGGCCATGTCACCTTCCGCGAGCTGCGCGACTCCTACTTCGAGAACGCCGCGGGGCTGCTGCGCGGCGGCGCGGACGCGCTGATCATCGAGACCTGCCCGGACCTGCTGCAGGCGAAGGCCGCGATCATCGGCTCGAAACGGGCCGTGGCGGCGGTCGCGCCGCACGCGCTCGTCATCGCGCAGCTGACCATCGAGACGACAGGCACGATGCTGCTCGGCAGCGAGATCGGCGCCGCGCTGACCGCGCTCGAACCGCTGGGCATCGACATGATCGGCCTGAACTGCGCGACCGGGCCTGGCGAGATGAGCGAGCACCTGCGCTACCTCGCCGCGCACTCGCGGATCCCTGTCTCGTGCGAGCCGAACGCGGGCCTGCCTGAGCTGACCTCCCACGGCGCCTATTATCCGCTGACGCCGGACGAGCTGGCGCAAGCGCACGAGCGGTTCGTCAGCGAGTTCGGGCTCTCGCTGGTCGGCGGCTGCTGCGGCACCACGCCCGCGCACGTGGCCGCCCTGGTCGGGCGGCTCGGCACCCGTCGGCCCGGCGGTCGCCCGCTGACCCCGCGCCGCCCCCGGCCCGAGCCCGGGGTGGCATCGCTGTACGCGCACGTGCCGTTCCGCCAGGACACCGCGTTCCTCGCGATCGGCGAGCGGACCAACGCCAACGGGTCGAAGGCGTTCCGCGAGGCGATGATCGAGGACCGCTTCGAGGACTGCGTGGCGATCGCGCGCAGCCAGACCCGCGACGGCGCGCACCTGCTCGATGTCTGCATCGACTACGTCGGCCGGGACGGCGTCGCCGACATGCGCGAGATCGCCGGACGGCTGGCCACCGCGGCGACGCTGCCGCTGGTTCTCGACTCGACCGAGCCCGCGGTGATCGAGGCGGGCCTGGAGCTGATCGGCGGCCGCTCGGTCGTCAACTCGGTGAACTACGAGGACGGCGACGGGCCGGACTCGCGGATCGCCCGGGTGATGCCTCTCATCCGCGAGCACGGCGCGGCGGTCATCGCGCTGACCATCGACGAGCGCGGGCAGGCGCGCACCGCCGAGTGGAAGCTCGCGGTCGCCACCCGGCTGATCGAGGACCTCACGAAGAACTGGGGAATGCGGCTGTCGGACATCATCGTCGACTGCCTGACGTTCCCGATCTCGACCGGCCAGGAGGAGACCAGGCGGGACGCGCTGGAGACGATCGAGGCGATCTCCGCGCTGAAGCGCCGCTATCCGGACGTGCAGACCACGCTGGGCGTATCCAACGTGTCGTTCGGGCTCAAGCCCGCCGCGCGGGCCGTGCTGAACTCGGTGTTCCTCGCCGAGTGCGTGCGGGTTGGCCTGGACTCCGCGATCGTGCACCCGTCCAAGATCGTGCCGCTCGCCCGGATCCCCGACGAGCAGCGCCAGGTGGCGATGGACCTCGTCTACGACCGGCGGCGGGACGGCTACGACCCGCTGCAGCGGATGCTGGAGATGTTCGAGGGCGTCGACGCCACCTCGGCCAAGGCGGACCGCGCCGCCGAGCTCGCGGCCCTGCCGCTGTGGGAGCGGCTGAAGCGGCGGATCGTGGACGGCGAGCGCGCCGGCCTCGAGGCCGACCTGGACGCGGCACTCGCCGAGCGGCCCGCCCTGGAGATCATCAACGAGGTGCTGCTCGAGGGCATGAAGACGGTCGGCGACCTGTTCGGCTCCGGGCAGATGCAGCTGCCGTTCGTGCTGCAGTCCGCCGAGGTGATGAAGTCCGCGGTCGGCTATCTGGAGCCGCACATGGAGCGGTCGGACGCGGCGGGGCGCGGCACGATCGTGCTCGCCACGGTCAGGGGCGATGTCCACGACATCGGCAAGAACCTGGTCGACATCATCTTGTCCAACAACGGCTACCAAGTGGTCAACATCGGCATCAAGCAGCCGATCTCCGCGATCATCAGTGCCGCCGAGGACCGCGGCGCGGACGTCATCGGCATGTCCGGCCTGCTGGTGAAGTCGACCGTGGTGATGCGGGACAACCTCGCCGAGCTCAACTCGCGCGGGCTGGCCGGCCGGTGGCCGGTACTGCTCGGCGGCGCCGCGCTCACCCGCGCCTACGTGGAGCAGGACCTGGCGGCGCTGTTCGAGGGCGACGTCCGCTACGCGCGCGACGCGTTCGAGGGGCTGCGGCTGATGAACGCCGCGATGGCCGTCAAGCGCGGCGACCCCGGCGCGAAGCTTCCTGAGCTGCGTGAGCGCCGGGTCCGGGCGACCGCCCCGATGGAGTGGGACGACGTGCCCGTCACAGACGCCACGGTCCGTTCTGACATATCTCATGAGAACCCCGTGCCCGAGCCGCCATTCTGGGGGACGCGAGTGGTGAAGGGGCTGCCGCTCGCGGAGTACGGCGCGTACCTGGATGAGCGAGCCACGTTCATGGGGCAGTGGGGTCTCAAGCCGTCCAGGAAGGCGGGCGGGCCGGACTACGAGGAACTGGTGGAGACCGAGGGACGGCCGCGGCTGCGGATGTGGCTGGAGCGGGCGCAGACCGAGGGCCTGCTGCAAGCCGCCGTGGTGTACGGCTACTTCCGCTGCGCCAGCGAGGGGAACGACCTGATCGTGCTGTCGGAGTCGGGGGAGGAGCTCGAGCGGTTCACGTTCCCGCGACAGCGGCGTGATGCCCGACTGTGCCTGGCGGACTACTTCCGGCCCGCCTCGTCTGGCCAGACCGACGTGATCGCGTTCCAGCTGGCCACGATGGGGCCGGCCGTGTCCGGGGCGACCGCCGAGCTGTTCGCGAAGAACGCCTACCGCGAGTACCTCGAACTGCACGGGCTCTCGGTGCAGCTCACCGAGGCGCTCGCGGAGTACTGGCACGTGCGGGTGCGGCGCGAGCTCGGCATTGACGCGGCGGACCCGGCCGACCTTGACGGGTTCTTCAGCGTCCGCTACCAGGGCGCCAGGTATTCGATAGGCTACCCGGCCTGCCCGGACCTGGCGGACCGCGCCAAGATCGCCCGCCTGCTGGCGCCAGAACGCATCGGCGTGCAGCTCTCCGAGGAGATGCAACTGCATCCCGAGCAGTCCACCGACGCGATCGTCGTCCACCACCCGGCGGCGAAGTACTTCAGCGTCTGACCGGCCCGCGCCGTATCGGGAAACGCACCTTATATATATAGGCGTGCGGCAAACCAGACTGGATTGGTCGGCTTTCCGGAAGTCTTTATGCACTCTTCACGATGTTGGCAGGCAGTTCCGCCCTCCCCGTCGCGGCGGGCGATGATGGAGTACGCGGCTCCTGGGCCGCGAAGCTAATGATGGTGCTTCTGGAGGTTGTCTGTGACGGATGTACTCGCTGCGGTCCTGTTCGACATGGACGGGCTGCTCGTGGACACCGAGCCGCTGTGGCTGGAGACCGAGACGGAGGTCATGGAGCGGCTCGGCGCGCCGTGGACACCGCAGGATCAGGAGGCGCTGCTCGGCGGCAGCATGGCCCGGACGGTCAGCTATCTGCTCGCCAAGGCGACCAGGCCGGCGCCGCCGCGGACCGTCGAGCGCTGGATGATCGCCGGCATGCTCGAACGGGTGCGGGACGGACAGGTGGTGGTGCGGCCGGGCGTGCGGGAACTGCTCGCCGCGGTGCGGGCGGCGGACGTGCCGTACGGGCTGGTGACCTCCTCGCAGCGGGTGTTCGCCGAGGCGGTGCTCGACAGCACAGGGATGACGTTCCCTGTGACGGTGTGCGCCGAGGACGTGACGGCGACCAAGCCGGACCCGGAGCCCTACTTGCTGGCGGTCAAGCTGCTCGACGCCGACCCCGCGCGGTGCGTGGTCCTCGAGGACTCGCCGAACGGCGTCGCCTCCGCCACCGCGGCCGGATGCCGTGTGCTGGCGGTGCCGTCCCTCGTGCCAATCCCGTCGGCCCCGGGCCGACTGGTGGTCCCGTCGCTGCGCGAGGTGACGCTCGGCACCCTCCGTGGGCTGGTGGTCTGACGCCACCCTCACCCGCCGAGTGCCCGTCCCGCGCCCGCCCTAAGGCGTTCCAGGCGGTCCGCCGCGTATGCCAGGATGGAGGGAGCAGGGAGGCGCGACATGGGCTACAGCAGTATCTTCTGGCTCCCGATATGCGCGGTGCTTACCGGGTTCGGGCTGGTCCTGACCTACTACGTCGGTCGGCGCCGCGGGAACCGCGCGATGCTGCGCGGCGCGGCTTGGTCGCTGCTGCCGATCGCCGCGTACCTGACCGGGTCGATCGAGATGTTCTGGAAGATCGGCGACGCGATAGGGGACTTCGCCACCGGGTTCGTGTTCTCGCCGGTGAAGTGGGCGGGCATCGCCGTGGCCGGGGCCGCGGCCCTGCTGTTCACGGCGACCGGAGGACGCAAGCGCCGGAAGGCGGCTAAGCTCAAGGCAGCCTCGCGGGCCGAGCAGAAGTCGGCCGCTGCCGGGTCGCAACAGGGCCTGGCGCCGCCGACGGCCGTCCGCGCTTCGTCCGCCGCCGACGCGGCGAACGCCACCGCCGCCCTGCCGGCCGCCAGGAGCGCTGAGCCCGCGAAGACCGCGCCCGCTAAGCGCCAGGGCAAGTCAGGCGCGCCGGTTGACGACGACCTGCGCGACATCGAGGAGATCCTCCGCAAGCGCGGTATCTGACCCCTATTTGACCGATTCTGCGCCATCCGCGCGCAGACCGTTGAATGA
This sequence comes from Trebonia sp., assembly GCA_035571275.1. Classification (GTDB taxonomy): domain Bacteria; phylum Actinomycetota; class Actinomycetes; order Streptosporangiales; family Streptosporangiaceae; genus Trebonia. Next base: position 20,312 of record DATMKQ010000267.1, on the reverse strand, counting down.
TGTGCGCAAACGTTCGATTACGAAGTGTCACCTGCGTCACTAGAGCCTCACGGAAGCCCTTGCGTCCAGGACATGGTCTCCCGTAAAATCTATCTCTTTGGGGATGCTGGGCAACAAACCTCCCATCTGTAACAACTGTGTTACTCCGCATGACAATCGAGGACGATTTATATCACAATCGGGCCACGACCCTCATTTTGGGTTGGAATTCTCGGCCCGTAGCGCACAATCTCTCCGGTAGGCAGTGATCGCGAGGACCTGGCCGCCACGAGGGCTGCCCAGCTCCAGCCTGACCTGAGAAGACCAAAAAGGAACATGCCCATGACCAGAGTGTCCAAGCGTGTAGCTGGACTCGCCGTGGCGGCGACCGCCGCCATCGGCCTAGCAGCTTGCTCGAGCTCGCCGTCGTCGCCGTCATCGACGTCGACGTCGACGGGTTCGTCTAGCACGCCATCGTCCAGCAGCGCGAAACCCGTAAGCGGCGGGACGCTGAACATCGTCGCAAACGCCGGCCCCGACCACATGGATACAGTCTCGGCGTACTACACGGCGGACTACGAAATCGAGCGCGCTTACACTCGCCAGCTCGTGAGTTACCCGTCGTGGCCGGCCCTGTCCACGAGCAGCACCCAGTGGCAAGAGGACATCACGCCGGTGCCCGACATCGCCACCGAAGTTCCCACCGCGGCCAACGGTGGCATCACCGGCGGCGGCACCGTGTACACGTTCCACATCAAGCCAGGCGTGATGTGGGACACCACCCCGGCCCGCCAGGTGACGGCGGATGACTTCATCCGTGAGTTCAAGGCGTTCTTCAACCCGGTCAGCCCGGTCGGCAACCCGGGTTACTACACCAGCACGATCAAGGGCCTCACGGCGTACTCCACCGAGGAGACCGCCTTCTTCGCCAACGCGAAGAAGGAGCCGCCGACGGCCGCGAACATCGCCGCCTTCCAGAACTCGCACAGCATCTCTGGCATTAAGGCGATCAACGCGAGCACGCTGCAGTTCACGCTGATGGCGCCGGCCAGCGACTTCATTTACATGCTGGCGATGCCGTTCGCGTCCGCGCGCCCGGTCGAGTACGACAGCTACGTGCCGAACAGCCTGCAGCTTGACCAGCACCTGGTCTCCGACGGCCCGTACTCGGTCAGCTCGTACGTGGCCGGCAAGTCGATCACGCTCACCCGCAACCCGGCGTGGAGCAAGTCCACGGACAGCCTGCGGAACCAGTACGTGAACGAGATCGTGCTCACCGACGGCGTCGCCTCGGCGCAGACCCAGCTGTCGGACATCCAGGCCGGCACCGAGGACCTGACCAACGACACCGGCGTCAACCCGACGTCGATCCCGTCGCTGGCCGCGTCCAAGATCCCGAACTACGTGGACTACCCGTGGTCGAGCACGGTGCCGTACATCGTGTTCAACCTGCGCAGCCCGAACCAGGGCGGGGCCATCCAGAATCTGCTCGTCCGCCAGGCCATCGAATACGGCCTGGACAAGAGCGCCGTGATCAAGGCCGCTGGCGGCCCGCAGGTGGCCTCGATCATCAACACGGTCATCCCGCCGGGCAACGTCGGCTACCAGAACACGAACCTGTACCCCGATGCCAACGGGCAGGGCGACGACACGACGTGCAAGTCCGACCTGTCCAAGGCCGGCTTCCCGCACGGTCTCACGCTCAACTACCTGTACGCCAACGACTCGGTCAACACCCGGATCTTCGAGTCGATCCAGGCGTCGCTCGCCAACTGCGGGATCACGCTGAACGGCAAGGGCGAGCCCGGCTCTTCGTTCTTCGTGGACCTGGGCAACGCGCCGGAGAACAACAAGGCCGGCACGTGGGACATGGGTCAGGCGGGCTGGATCCCTGACTGGTTCGGCAACAACGGCCGTACCGTCATCCAGGCGCTGTTCCAGGGCCCGAACTGCGTGGTCAACACGGTCAACGACGGCTGCTACGACAACGCGACGGTGAACTCGGACATCACGAAGGCCGAGGCGGCCGCCACGCCCACCCAGGCCGGGGTCTTCTGGCACGCTGCGGACGAGCAGATCATGAAGGACGCGGCGATCGTGCCCATCATGAGCCAGAACTTCCCGCAGATCGCCAGCACCCGGGTTCGCGGTGTGCTGCCGAACGGGCAAACCTACCAGACGGCGATCTTCTCGCCGAACATCGGTGACCCCGACATCACCAACGTCTACCTGACGAACGGCTGACCGTACCAGGTTGGTAGACAAACAGCGCATGGTCCGGCCGGGGCACCCGTGTCCCGGCCGGACCATGGCGCGGCGTAAGGAAAACCAGGTGCGACGCAAGCCTTGTCATTCAGCGCGCGATCCGCGCGGCGGCTGGCTGGCCGGAGGAAGAATCCAGTGACCCTGCTAGAGGTAAAGGACCTGCACGTCAGCTTTCCCACGGCTGACGGCGTGGTACGGGCGGTCCGTGGCGTGTCGTTCGAGGTAGAGGCCGGGCGCACGCTCGGCATCGTCGGCGAATCCGGCAGCGGGAAGACAGTGCTGACCCAGACGCTGCTCGGGCTGACCCCGGGCGCGGAAGTGTCGGGCAATGCCCTGTTCGAAGGCACTGACCTGCTGGAACTGCCCGACGAGAAGTTGCGGCACATCAGGGGCGCTCGGATCGCGGTGATCTTCCAGGACCCGCTGACCAGCCTGCACCCGCTGTACCGCGTCGGGTGGCAGATCGCGGAGATGATCCGCGCTCACGACAAGTCCGTTTCCAAGAAGCAAGCTTTGGAACGGGCGGTGGAGCTTCTTGGCCGGGTCGGGATTCCCCGGCCGGAGACACGGGTGAACGACTACCCGCACCAGTTCTCCGGCGGCATGCGGCAGCGCGTGATGATCGCGATGGCGCTGTCTCTGGAGCCCAAGCTGATCATCGCGGACGAGCCGACCACCGCGCTGGACGCCACCGTCCAGGCCCAGATTCTTGACCTGCTGCTCAGGCTGCAGCAGGATTCCGGCACCGCGCTGATCATGATCACCCACGACCTCGGCGTGGTCGCCGACATCGCGGACGACGTGATGGTCATGTACGCGGGGCGGGCCGCCGAGAAGGCGCCCAAGCGAGACGTGTTCTACGAACCGCACCATCCGTACACGAAGGGGCTGCTCGAGTCGATTCCGAGCAGTTCGGCGGCCGGCGGGCGGCTGCGGCCCATCCCCGGCACGCCGCCCAGCCTCATCAACCTGCCGACCGGGTGCAAGTTCAATCCCCGGTGCAGCTACGTGTTCGACCGCTGTCTCAAAGAGGAGCCGGTGCTCGTGCCCGTGGGCGAGACCGGCTACCACACGTCGGCCTGCTTCCTGCCCAGCCAGGCGGCCGGCCTGTCCGCCGAGGCGGAGGTGCTGCGCGAGGAGATCGTGCAGGCGCAGCGCGGCGAGGCAGCGGCCGAGGTGGCCGCCGCGGCCGTCGCCGAGCTCGGGCTTTCCACGAGCGACGAGGGGAGCGTGGCCTGATGGCGGACGACGACAACGTGCTTGTCCGGGTGGAGAACCTGGTCAAGTACTTCCCGGTGAAGGCCGGCGGGTTCATCAGGCACACCGTGGGCCAGGTGCACGCGGTCGACGACGTGTCGCTCATCATCGAGCGAGGCAAGACGCTCGGCCTGGTCGGTGAGACCGGCAGCGGCAAGTCCACGCTCGCGCGCTGCGTGGCCGGGCTGATCCCGGTGACGTCAGGCCAGGTGATCTTCGACGGCCGGGACATCACCAAGCTATCGCGCGGCGCGATGCGGCCGCTGCGCCGCGAGGTCCAGATGATCTTCCAGGACCCGTACAGCTCGCTGAACCCACGCCGCCGGGTCGGGTCGATCATCGGCGAGCCGTTCGCGGTCCACGGGATCGCGACCGGCTCCGAGCGCAAGCGCCGGGTGCAGGAGCTGATGGAGCGGGTCGGGCTCAACCCCGAGCACTACAACCGCTTCCCCGCCGAGTTCTCCGGCGGCCAGCGGCAGCGCATCGGCGTCGCCCGGGCGCTCGCGCTGCGCCCGAAGCTCATCATCTGCGACGAGCCGGTCTCGGCCCTGGACGTGTCGATCCAGGCGCAGGTGCTGAACCTGCTCGCGGACCTGCAGACCGAATACGGGCTCAGCTACCTGTTCATCGCGCACGACCTGGAGGTCGTGCGGCACGTGAGCGACAAGGTGGCGGTGATGTACCTCGGCCGGGTCGGCGAGGCCGCGCCGAAGGAGCAGCTGTACGTCACCCCACGGCACCCGTACACGGTCGCGCTGCTGTCCGCGGCGCCCGCGGCCGACCCGGACACGGCGGCGGCCAGGCAGCGGGTGATCCTCACCGGCGACGTGCCATCGCCCATCGACCCCCCGCCCGGCTGCCGGTTCCACCGGCGCTGCCCCAAGGCGCAGCCGCTCTGCGCCACCGACGAGCCGATGCTGCTCCCCGAGGGAGTCAGCGCCGGGGCTGAAACAACCGCCGTCGTCGGTCAGGACATCCACCTGACCGCCTGCCACTTCCCGGTCGCGGTCGGCGAGAACCTCGCCACCGCCCGAGCGAGGGAGCCAGCGTGAGCATCACCGAAGTCCAGTTCGAGGCGCGTGAGGCCGCCGACGGGCAGTCCATCGCCAACATCGAGGGGCGCAGTCAGTGGCAGCTGACCTGGCGCCGGCTGCGCAGCGACAAGGTGTCGATGATCGCGCTGGCGGTCATCATCATCATGGTCCTGCTCGCGATCACCGCCCCGGTGTTCGCGTCGATCACGCACCACCCGCCGGACGCGGCATTCCCTAACACCGGCGAGAACGCGGTAGGACTCCCGGTCGGGCCGTTCACGAACGGCTTCTGGCTGGGTTCCGATGGCACCGGGCGTGACCTGTTCATCCGGATCCTGTACGGCGCGCGCATCTCGCTGTTCGTCGGCGTCGTGACGACGTTCATCGCCGCGTGCCTCGGTGTCAGCATCGGCCTGATGGCCGGGTACTTCGGCGGCATCGTCGACACCCTGCTGGCTCGGCTCACCGACGCGGTGCTCGCCTTCCCGTACGTGGTGCTGGCGATCGCGCTGGCCGCCGTGTTCGGGCCGAGCCTGACGATCATCATGGTGCTGATCACGTTCTTCTCCTGGGCGGGCATCGCGCGAATCGTGCGCGGCCAGACCCTGTCCATCAAGGAGAAGGAATACATCGAGGCGGCTAGATCGATCGGCGCCGGGCCGTTCCGGATCATGTTCTTCGACATCCTGCCGAACCTGATGGCCCCGGTGCTCGTCGTCGCCACGCTGTACATCCCGGCGGCCGTGGTCTTCGAGTCCACGCTCTCGTTCCTGTCCTTGGGCATCCAGCCGCCGACGCCGAGCTGGGGGAACATCCTCGCCGAGGCGACGAACTTCTACCAGACGTCCTGGTGGTACGTGGTGTTCCCGGCGCTCGCGCTGCTGATCACTACCCTCGGGTTCAACTTGCTCGGTGACGGCATCAGGGACGCCATGGACCCGCGCACGGAACGGATACTCGCGGCCAGGCGCATGAGGCGAGCGAAGAACCGGAGGCGGCGGGCCGCGGGCGCGCACACCGGCCCGACGAAGGACTTCCCCGACCCGCCGCGGCAGTCACAGCTGCCGCTGGCCTGAGCTAACGGACAGACGATCACATGGCTATCATCGGTTACCTCATCCGGCGCATCCTGACCGGTGCCATCGTGGTGTGGCTGGTCGCCACACTCGCCTTCTTCCTGTTCTTCGCCAGGCCCGTGATCACCGTCGCGCGTCAGCTCGCCGGCCGGGCGGCGACACCGCAGGTGATCAACGAGGTCATCGCGAACCTCGGCCTGAACCAGCCGATCATGACCCAGTACTGGCACTTCCTCGACGGCCTGCTGCACGGGAACCTCGGGTACTCGTACTTCACCCAGGAATCGGTCGACACGATGGTCAAGCAGGACTTGCCGCCGACGGCATCGCTGGTGGTCGGCGCCGTGATCCTGTGGCTGATCGTCGGGCTCACGGTCGGGATCATCAGCGCCACTAGGGCGCGCAGCCTGTTCGACCGGACCTCCAACGTGCTGGTTCTCCTCGGCCTGTCGATGCCGGTGTTCGTCATCGGCGAGTTCTTGATCCTGGTCGTCTTCGTGCCGCTCAACCAGCACGGGATCACCTGGATCGACACCGGCTACTCCGGCCCGAGCCAGGGGCTGAGCAAGTGGGCCGGGCACATGCTGCTGCCGTGGATCACGCTGGCGGCCGTCCAGGCCGCGATCTACACCCGGCTGATCCGCGGCCAGCTGCTCGACACGCTCAGCGAGGACTACATCCGCACAGCGCGGGCGAAGGGCCTGTCCGAACGCAGGGTGATCTTCCGGCACGGTGTCCGGGCGGCGCTGACGCCGGTGGTTTCCCAGCTCGGCGTCGACATCGGCACGCTGCTCGGCGGTGCGGTCATCGTGGAGGACGTGTTCGGCCTCGGCGGCCTCGGCCAGGTCTCGGTCCAGGCGGTCTTCCAGGACAACCTCCCGGTGATCATCGGATTCGTGATCCTCGCCTCACTGTTCGTGGTGGTCGCGAACATAGTGGTCGACTTCTTGTACGCTTCACTCGATCCGCGCGTGCGCATCGCATAGCGCACCGCCGTCCCCGCTCTGTCGGCTCGGCCCGACGTTAGCCTTGGAGTTTAGGCATGCCCGCCCGTACCACCGCCCCGCCAGCCAGCGCGGACCGTGAGGTCCTCCGGCTGGCGGGTCCGGTGGCGATGTGGTGGATATGGCTGGCCTTCGTGACGGCGAACGTCGTTGACTTCGCGGTCCAGGGGCTGTCCTCCGCGCGCTTCGGCGCCGTGGTCAGCGCCATCTTGCTGTTCGTGACCGGCCTGGCGTACACGCTGGCGCTGCGGCCGCGGGTCATCGCGGACGGTGCCGGCCTGACCGTGGTGAACCCGTTCCGCACGCACCGCGTGCCCTGGCGGCTCATCGAGTCGGTGGACACGGGGGACTGGGTACGGGTGCGCTACACCACTTTGGGGGATGCGGAAGTCAGGACGGTGCACTGCTGGGCGCTGTACGTCTCGGCCCGTGCCCGGCGCAAGATCGCGCGTGGCAATCCCGGCTCGCGCCGCCGGTCCGGCGGATTCGGCGGCGGGTTGGTCGGCGGGTTCGGTCGCGCCTCCCAGGCGGCCGAGACGGTCGGCTACGCCGCATCGGAGGGTTCCCGGCTGCCGGAGGAGGCCAGGCGCCTGGCCTCGATGCCGGTCGCCAAGGCCCTGGCGTCCCGGCTGGACACCCGGGCCGCCAGGGAGCGGGCCAGGCGGCCAGCCCAGGGTCAGGAGCCCGCCCTGGGGGTGATGGGGGGCGAGCAGCCCCCCATGACGGGGGGTGCGAACGGTCAGGCGCCGACGGCGACGGCGAGCTGGGCCTGGCCCGAGCTCGCCGCCGTGGTGATCCCGGCGCTCATCCTGCTGATCGTCGGGGTGTCCTGACGCCGGATCCGGTCAGCCGCCGTCAGGCGTTCTCGCGCACGAACACCCGCGAGCCGAGCAGCAGGCACACCGCCGCCAGGCCGAGTGCCACCAGGACGCCTTCGAGCATGATCGTGTTCGCGTACTGCCCGCGGAAAGCCTCGCGCATCGCGTCGATGATGTACCTGAACGGGCTGATCCGCCCGATGCCTTGCAGCCAGCCGGGCCCGAGCGTCAATGGCAGCATGATCCCTGACAGCAGCACAAGCGGCAGCACGACCGAGTTGAGCAGCGGCGCGAACGCGTCCTCGCTCTTGATCAGCAGCGCGACCGCGTACGACACCGATGCCAGGCCGATCGCCACCAAAACGATGAACCCGAGGCTGAGGAACACCGCGCTTACCGGCGCCCGCAGCCCGAACGCCACGCCAGCGAGCACCAGGATCACCGCCTGCACGGTCAGCGCGAGCACGTCCCGCAGCACACGCCCCGACATGATCGCGAGCCTGCTGACCGGCGTGACGCGGAACCGCTCGATCACCCCGGCTCGCCAGTCCGAGATGATGGCGAACCCAACGAACGTCGATCCGAACAGCCCGAGCTGAATGAGCAGCCCGGGGACAAAGAACCGGTACCCCTCCGCCGCCCCTGCGGAGCCTGCCGCGGTCGAGCCGTCAAGGGCCCCCAGCGGGAGCTTGGTGAGCAGCGGCCCGAAGAGCACCAGGTACAGGATGGGCTGCACGAGCGCGATGATCACCCAGGCCGGATTGCGCAGGCTGAGCCGCAGCTGCCGCCGGAAAACGATCAGCGTGTCACGGACGAAAGACATCTGCGCTATCCCCTTGCCGCCGCCGCCGCCGCGTCGCCGGCGGCCTCCGAAGTCTTGCCTTCCCGGGCGCTGGCGGAGTCGTCCCGCAGTGACCGGCCGGTCATGGTCAGGAACACGTCGTCGAGCGTCGGCCTCGACAGGTTGATCGAGTGCATCGTGACACCGGCCTCGTCAAGCACACGCAGCAGCGAGGGCAGCGCCTCCGCGCCCTGGAACACGCCAAGACGCAGCGCCCCGTCGTCGGAGACCGTGATGTCGCGCACGAGGGGCTGCCGGGCAAGCAGCTCCCGCGCCCGCTCCGTGGCTCCGTTCACCTGCAAGATGACCACGTCCCCTGATATCCGTCGCTTGAGCTCATCCGGAGTGCCCTCGGCCACGATCACCCCGTGGTCGATGATGAACACGCGATCGCACAGGGCGTCCGCTTCCTCCAGGTAGTGCGTGGTGAGGAAGATGGTGGTGCCCAGGTCGGAACGCAGCCGCCTGATGTGGTCCCACAGGTTCGACCGGCTCTGCGGGTCCAGGCCCGTGGTGGGCTCGTCGAGGAAGACCAGCGGCGGCTCGTGCACCAGGCCGAGCGCGATCTCCAGCCTGCGCCGCTGCCCGCCAGACAGCGTCTTCACGAGCCGCTGGTCGAGCCCGCCGAGGTCAAGCTGGCTGATGAGCAGGCCGGCGCGGCGCACCGCCTCGGCCTTGTCCAGGTGGTAAAGCGCCGCCTGGTCAAGCAGTTCCTCCTGGACAAGGCACGCCGGGTCGGTGCCACCCATGGTCTGCCCGATCGCCTGCGGTACGTAACCGATCCGCCGCCGCACGCCCACCGGATCGCGGAGCAGGTCCGCGCCCGCCACGGTGGCGGTCCCGGCGGTCGGCTCGAGCAGCGTGGTCAGCATCCGCAGCGTAGTGGTCTTGCCCGCGCCGTTCGGCCCGAGGAAGCCGACGATCTCCCCCTCCTCGACCCTCAGATCGACCCCGCGCACCGCTTCCACGGTGCGCTTGCGGCTTTTGAACGTGCGGACGAGGCCGTTCGCCTCGATGATCGACATGAATCCCCTCCAGGGCGCAGTTACGTGGTCCTCGACCCCCGCGAAGCTCTTTCCAGTATCGAGTAATATCTCGATTTTTTTCAAGCCCATGTCGTTTCCCTCGACGTACCTAGGAGCGAATAGCGCGCCTAGGTGCACATCTAGTCCGAAATTACGGCCGAGAAGGCGGGGGGCGCGGGGGGCGCGGGGAGGGGGGGCAGGGTGCCGCCCCACGCGGGGCACAAGTCCTTGTGCCGGCACCAGTCGCAGAGGCGGCTTGGCCGCGGCCGCCAGTCACCGGTCGTGCGGGCCTTCTCGATGGCCTGCCACAGCGCCTCCAGCTTGCGCTGCGTCGCGCGCAGGTCCGACTCATCGGGGGAGTACCGCAGCACCTCGCCGTCCGACAGGTACATGAGCTGAAGCATCCTGGGGATCACGCCGCGCAGTCGCCAGATCACCAGGGCGTAGAACTTCATCTGGAACAGGGCGCTGGCCTCGTAGGCCTCTCGCGGCACCCGGCCCGTCTTGTAGTCAACGATCCGGATGTCGCCCGCCGGCGTGATGTCGAGCCGGTCGATGTACCCCCGCAGCCGCAAGCCCGACTCAAGGTCGGTCTCCACGTAGCACTCCCGCTCGGCCGGTTCGAGCCGCCGCGGGTCCTCGAGCGTGAAGTACCCGTCCAGAGCCGCGGTCGCGTCCCTGAGCCAGTCGCTCCGTTCCGAATCATCTGAAAAGAGCTCGGCGAGATCAGGGTTGACGGCGATCAGCCGGTCCCATTCCGGCACCATCAGCCGGTGCGCCGCCTCGGGGGTCCGCTCTCCGGCCGGGTGGTCGAACAGCCGCTCAAGCACCGCGTGCACCAGCGTGCCGCGCGCCGTGGCCTGCGTCGGCGGCTCAGGGATCTTGTCGATCACGCGGAACCGGTACAGCAGCGGACACGTCATGAAGTCGCCGGCGCGCGATGGCGACAGCGTCGACGGGGGGTCGGCCGCCGGCCCGGCGCCGGGCGAGTCAGGCTGGTATTCGGGGTCCACATGGCCAACCGTAGGCCCAGATACCGACATTCGGGCGCCAACCCGCGAGCCAAAGGGCAGCGGGCTCAACCGCCCGGAGGCGAGCGGGGCCCGGCAAACAGCACGTAGCATCGGGGTTGTGGCAAGTGGCCAGGAGGACAAGCCGGGACCGCGAGGCGGCTCCGCGCGACCGGCGGCGAAAACCGCGGGTCAGCATGGCATCGTGGTGGCACGGCCGTTCGGCATCCCCGTGTTCGTCTCGCCGTACTGGTTCGTCATCGCCGGCGTCTTCATCGTCATCTACGCCAACGATCTGAGCACATCGCTGCACGGCAGCACCAGGTACATCGTCGCCGCGGCCTTCGTGGTCCTGCTGTACCTGTCGGTGCTGGTGCACGAGCTGAGCCATTCGGTTGTGGCGCTGCGCTTCGGCCTGCCGGTGCGGCGGATCCTGCTGTACCCGCTCGGCGGCATCTCGGAGATCGACAAGGAACCGCAGACGCCGTTGCGGGAGTTCTGCGTGTCGGCCGCGGGACCCGCCCTCTCCTTGCTGCTCGGCGCGGCCGGGTGGGGGCTGTACCAGGTGGTCGACACGGGCATTGGCGGGTCCCTGGTCAGGCAGCTGATGTTCGCCAACATCATCGTCGGGATCTTCAACCTGCTCCCCGGGCTGCCGCTCGACGGCGGCCGGATGCTGCGGGCCGTCGTGTGGAAACTCACCGGGCGGCCCAACACCGCCACCATCGCCGCCGCCTGGGTGGGGCGGCTGCTGGCGATCGCGCTGCTCGTCATCCCGTTCTACTCCGGCCGGCTGTCCGGCGGGGACATGGTCAGCACGCTGTGGGTGGCGGTCATCGCCGCGTTCATGTGGATCGGCGCGGGGCAGTCCATCCGCGCGACGAAGTTCCGTGAGCGGCTGCCAGAGCTGCAGGCGCGCCGCCTGGCCAGGCGGGCGATCTCGGTGCCCGCGAGCACGCCGCTCGCCGAGGCGATCAGGCAGGCCGACGAGGCACGCGCCCGCGCCGTTGTCGTCGTGGACCACGACAACAGGCCGATCGCGATCCTCAACGAGTCGGCGGTCATGGCCGTGCCGCCGCAGCGCAGGCCGTGGGTGGACGCGGGCTCGCTGGCCAGGTCGATCGAGCCCAACCTGGTGCTGTCCGCCGACCTGTCGGGGATGGCGCTGCTCGAGGCGATGCGCAAGGCGCCGGCCAGCGAGTACCTGCTCGTCGAGCCCTCAGGCCAGGTTTACGGGGTGCTCGCCGCGCGAGACCTTGACCACGTGTTCGCCGGTGTCTGACCGGGCAGTCGCTACCCTAGCCGGATGACGCAGCGTTCGCGCGGGCCTTTCGCGGCCGGGGATCAGGTACAGCTCACCGACCCCAAGGGCCGGATGCACCAGATCGTCCTGTCGCCCGGCGCCACGTTCCACACGCACCGCGGCTCGCTGCGCCATGACGACCTTATCGGCGCGCCGGAGGGCAGCGTGGTGACCGCGGCGGGCGGCACCGGCTACGTGGCGCTGCGGCCGCTGCTCGCGGACTACACGCTCGCCATGAAACGCGGCGCCACGATCGTTTACCCGAAGGACGCGGCGCAGATCGTTGCCTACGCCGACATCTTCCCCGGCGCGCGGGTCCTCGAGGCCGGAGCGGGGTCAGGCGCGCTGTCGTGCTGGCTGCTGCGCGCGCTCGGACCGACCGGGCAGCTGGTGTCCTTCGAGGCCCGGCCGGACTTCGCCGAGATCGCCCGCGCGAACGTGTCGCGCTTCTTCGGCGAGGCGCCACCGTGGTGGCGGCTGGAGACCGGGAAGTTTTCCGCCGCGGCCGCGGGCGAGCCCGGTTCGTTCGACCGGGTGGTCCTGGACATGCTGGCGCCCTGGGAGTGCGTGCCCGACGCGGCCAGCGCGCTGATCGGCGGCGGCCTGATTTGCTGTTACGTGGCGACCACCACGCAACTTTCGCGTGTCGTGGAGGAACTGCGCGGGCACGGCGGGTTTTTCGAGCCGGCCGCGTGGGAGACGCTCGTCAGGGGATGGCACGTGGACGGGCTCGCGGTCCGGCCGGACCACCGGATGATCGGGCACACGGGCTTCCTGGTGACCGCGCGGCGGCTGGCGCAGGGGGTTACGGCGCCGCCGCGCCGCCGCCGCCCGGCCAAGGGCGCCCATCCCGAGGAGGACAACGATGGCTCAGGCGGATAGGAAAAGCTACGCTCCGGGATGGAAATTTGACTCTGTGCTCGGAAGTAAGCTCCTGTCCAGCGGAGACTCTCAGAAAACCGGCGGACGTGATTAATTGGATAAGCGCCGGCAGGTTTGGGGATGCCCGTCGGATAGGTAGGGTCTAGATAGTTTTCATGCTCCCGGGAGGAGGTGAGGGCCGTGGCGGCTAGGGATGACAGTGGGCGGGCTTCGCGGCACGAGGATGAGGTGAGCAGCCTTACCGCGCAGATCTCCTTCCTCGACGAGGAGATCGCTGTGCTGCGCAGGAGGCTCGCTGATTCACCGCGCCAGGTCCGCTTGCTGGAGGAACGGCTCCGCGAGACAGAGGCAAGCCTGACGTCGGTCACCGGTCAGAACGAGCGGCTGGCTTCGACGCTTCGCGAGGCCAGGGACCAGATCGTCGCGCTCAAGGAGGAGGTCGACCGGCTGGCACAGCCGCCGTCGGGCTTCGGGGTGTTCCTCGCCGCGTGCGACGACAACACCGCGGACGTCTTCACGGGCGGCCGCAAGATGCGGGTGAACGTCAGCCCGAACGTCAACCTCGAAGAGCTGCGGCCAGGCCAGGAAGTCGTGCTCAACGAGGCGCTGAACATCGTGATCGCGCAGGGTTATGAGACCGCCGGCGAGATCGTGATGCTCAAGGAGGTGCTCGCCGACGGCGAGCGCGCCCTGGTGATCTCGCACGCCGACGAGGAGCGCGTGGTCCGGCTGGCGGCCCCGCTGCTCGACCAGACGCTGCGCGGCGGCGACTCGCTGCTGCTCGAGCCGCGGTCCGGCTACGTGTACGAGCGGATACCCAAGGCCGAGGTGGAGGAGCTCATCCTCGAAGAGGTCCCGGACATCTCCTACAAGGACATCGGCGGCCTGGCTTCGCAGATCGAGCAGATCCGCGACGCGATCGAGCTGCCGTACCTGCACGCTGACCTGTTCCGCGAGCACCAGCTGAAGCCGCCCAAGGGCGTGCTGCTCTACGGCCCGCCTGGCTGCGGCAAGACGCTCATCGCCAAGGCGGTGGCGAACTCCCTGGCCAAGCAGGTGGCCGCGAAGACCGCCGCCGACAACAAGACCGACGACAGCGGCAAGGAGGGGAAGAGTTTCTTCCTCAACATCAAGGGCCCCGAGCTGCTGAACAAGTACGTCGGCGAGACCGAGCGGCACATCAGGCTCGTCTTCCAGCGGGCCAGGGAGAAGGCCAGCGAGGGCATGCCGGTGATCGTGTTCTTCGACGAGATGGATTCGATCTTCCGCACCCGCGGGTCCGGTGTTTCCAGCGACGTGGAGAACACGATCGTTCCGCAGCTGCTGAGCGAGATCGATGGCGTCGAGGGGCTGGAGAACGTCATCGTCATCGGCGCGTCCAACCGCGAAGACATGATCGACCCCGCGATCCTGCGGCCAGGCCGCCTGGACGTCAAGATCAAGATCGAGCGGCCGGACGCCGAGGCGGCCAAGGACATCTTCTCCAAGTACGTGCTCGTCGACCTGCCGCTGCACCCCGACGACCAGGCCGAGCACGGTAACTCCAGGCAGGCCACGGTGGACGCGATGATCCAGCGGGTCGTGGAGCGGATGTACAGCGAGTCCGAGGAGAACCGCTTCCTCGAGGTCACCTACGCCAACGGCGACAAGGAAGTCCTGTACTTCAAGGACTTCAACTCCGGCGCCATGATCGAGAACATCGTGGCCCGCGCCAAGAAGATGGCCATCAAGGAGTTCCTCGAGACCCGGCAGAAGGGCATCAGGGTCGCTCACCTGCTGGCCGCCTGTGTCGACGAGTTCAGCGAGAACGAGGACCTGCCGAACACGACCAACCCGGACGACTGGGCCCGCATCTCCGGCAAGAAGGGCGAGCGCATCGTCTACATCAGGACCCTCGTCTCCGGCAAGCAGGGCACCGAGGCTGGCCGTTCCATCGACACTGTCGCCAATACCGGACAGTATCTGTGAGTTACTCCCGGGCCGTGCCGGCCGCCGCTGGTGCCAGCCGGCACTACGCTGGACATCTATGAGCGTGCTGCGGGTAATGGGCACCGAGACCGAGTACGGCATCGCCGTGCCCGGTCAGCCCGGTGCCAACGCGATGGTCACCTCGTCGCAGATTGTGAACGCGTACCAGGCGGCCACGGCCGCCCGGGCGCGTCGCGCCCGATGGGACTTCGAGGAAGAGAACCCGCTGCGCGACGCGCGCGGGTTCGACCTCGCCCGGGAGGCGGCGGACTCCACCCAGCTCACCGACGAGGACCTGGGGCTGGCGAACGTCATCCTCACCAACGGAGCCCGGCTGTACGTCGACCACGCTCACCCGGAGTACTCGGCGCCCGAGTGCACCAACCCGCTGTCGGTCGTGATCTGGGACAAGGCCGGCGAGCGGATCATGGCGGAGGCGGCGGCCAAGGCCGCGACCGTGCCCGGCAGCCACGGCATCCAGCTGTACAAGAACAACACCGACAACAAGGGCGTATCGTACGGCTGCCACGAGAACTACCTGATGCGGCGGTCCACGCCGTTCGCCGACATCGTGCGGTACCTGACCCCGTTCTTCGTCACCCGTCAGGTGGTCTGCGGCGCGGGCCGGGTCGGCATCGGCGCCGACGGGCGCGGGGCGGGGTTCCAGCTCAGCCAGCGCGCCGACTTCTTCGAGGTCGAGGTCGGCCTCGAGACGACGCTCAAGCGCCCGATCATCAACACCCGCGACGAGCCGCACGCCGACCCGGAGAAGTACCGGCGGCTGCACGTCATCATCGGCGACGCGAACATGAGCGAGGTCGCCACCTACCTGAAGACGGGCACCACCGCGCTGGTGCTCGCCATGATCGAGGACAAGTTCCTCAACAGCGACCTGTCGATCGAGGCCCCGGTCGCTGAGCTGCGAGCGGTGTCGCACGACTGGTCGCTCAAGCACCTGGTGACGCTGCGGGACGGCCGGAAGATGACCGCCGTCCAGCTCCAGACCGAGTACATGGAACTCGCCCGTAAGTACGTCGAGGACAAGTACGGCACCGACGTAGACGACATGACCACCGACGTGCTCGACCGCTGGGAGTCCGTGCTCAACCGGCTGGTCGAGGATCCGATGCAGCTGAGCCGCGAACTGGACTGGGTCGCCAAGCTGCGGCTGCTCGAGGGCTACCGGACCAGGGACGGGCTGAACTGGGACAACCCCAAACTGCAGCTGTTCGACCTGCAGTACTCCGACGTGCGGCTTGACAAGGGCCTGTACAACCGGCTGGCCGCGCGCGGCCACATGGTCCGGATGACCGATGAGCAGGCGGTCGGCTGGGCGATCGACAACCCGCCCGAGGACACCAGGGCGTACTTCCGCGGGCGGTGCCTGCGGCAGTACGCGGACGCGGTGGCCGCCGCGTCCTGGGATTCCGTTATCTTCGACATTCCCGGCCGGGAGTCGCTGCAGCGCGTACCCACGCTCGAGCCGCTGCGCGGCACCCGGGCCCACGTCGGTGACCTGCTCGATCGCTGCCGTACCGCCGCCGACCTCGTCGCGGCGCTCACCGCCCAGGAGTAGCCACCTGCCGCCGGGTAGCGGATTAATACCAATACCCGAACCGAGGATTGGGCGGAATCGGCGCTGGCGACTATTACGTTGGAAGCTGTCGGGGGAGTCGTCCCCGGAACCACGGAGGTAGCGCAGATGGCAACGAGCAAGGACACCGGCGGCCAGCGGCAAACGACGCGGCGGGCCGAAGAGACCGAGGAGGACCAGGCCGCCTCGGCCGATGAGGTCAAGGAGCGGCACGAGAAGCTCTCTGACGACGTCGACGCGATCCTGGACGAGATCGACGAGGTGCTCGAGGAGAACGCCGAGGAGTTCGTCCGCTCCTACGTCCAGAAGGGCGGCCAGTGACCGCTGCCCGGCTGGTTCGCGGTGGGCGAAACGGGCCGGCGCCCGCACGTTCACCGAGCAGTCGCGGCGGGCAGTACTGTCAGCTGAGGGAGACCGGATTCGGCAGGGAGGCGGCGTGGGCGGAAATTTCGATGGCGCGGTACGGCAACCGGCGGCGTTCATGACGGCGCGGATACCGTCGTTCACCGACTTCCTCACCACGTACGCCCCGGACCTGCTGCCGGGCTTTCGAGGCTCGCTGCCAGGCGGGCTGATGCTGCCAGGGGGAACGTTGCCGGGCGGCGGCCCCGCCGGCGGTGGCGAGCTGGTGAAGAACCTGCCGCACGCCACCACGATCGTCGCGGCCACCTGCGAGCACGGCGTAGTGCTCGCCGGTGACCGGCGCTCCACCGCCGGCAACATGATCGCCAAGCGCGACGTGGAGAAGGTGTTCCGCAGCGACGAGTTCTCCGCCATGGGCATCGCCGGCGTGGCGAGCGTCGGCCTTGAGTTCGTCCGGCTGTTCCAGGTCGAGCTCGAGCACTACGAGAAGATGGAGGGCCGGTCGCTGTCCCTGGACGGCAAGGCGAACCGGCTCGCGACGATGATCCGCGGCAACATCGCCGGTGCCATGCAGGGGCTCGCCGTAGTGCCGCTGTTCGTCGGCTACGAGGAGGAGAGCGGCACCGGGCGGATCTTCAGCTACGACGTGGCCGGCGGCCCGTATGAAGAGCACCGGTTCCACTCCATCGGCTCGGGCTCGGTGTTCGCCAACAGCTCGCTGAAGAAGCTGTACCACGACGACATGCAGGTCCAGGACACGGTCCTCGCCTGCGTACAGGCGCTGTACGACGCGGCCGACGACGACTCCGCCACCGGCGGGCCCGACCTCACCAGGCGGATCTTCCCGGTGATCGCCACGATCACCGAGGACGGCTTCCGGCGGGTGCCGGACGCCGAGTCCGGCGAGTACGCCGAGCAGGTCGTGGCGGGCCGGATGCGATTGCCTGACGGCCCGCTCGCCCCGCTACGAACCGACCGCTAGCACACGACAAGCCCGCCAACACGACAAGCAAAGGAAGCGCCTGCGGTGTCCATGCCGTTTTACGTGTCGCCAGAACAGGCCATGCGGGACAAGGCCGACTACGCGCGCAAGGGTGTCGCGCGCAGCCGCAGCTCCGTAGTGCTCCAGTACGCGGGCGGGATCCTGATGGTGACGCCGAACGCCTCGAGCGTGCTGCACAAGATCAGCGAGCTGTACGACCGGATCGCGTTCGCCGCCGTCGGCCGGTACAACGAGTACGAGACGCTGCGCAAGGCGGGCGTCACCTACGCCGACGTGACCGGCTACCAGTTCGACCGCGATGACGTCACCGCGCGCGGCGTCGCGAACTGGTACGCGCAGACGCTTGGCGGGATCGCCACGGAAAGCATCAAGCCATACGAGGTCGAGATCGTGGTCGCCGAGGTCGGCGCGCAGCCCGATGCCGATCAGATCTACCGGATCACGTGGGACGGTTCGGTGACCGACGAGCCGGGCTTCGTCGCCTTCGGCGGGCAGGCGGACCAGGTCGCCGCGCAGCTCAAGGAGCGGTTCTCCGACGGGATGTCGCTGGCGGAGGCGCTCGGCGCGGCGCTCGCCGCGCTGGCCGCGGGCTCGCCCCCCGCCCCGGGCGGGAACGGCGACCAGGCTGGCCTGACCGAGGCGCAGCTTGAAGTGGCGATCCTGGACCGGGCCCGCGCGCATCGCACGTTCCGTCGGCTGCGCGGCGCCCGCCTCGAGGAACTGCTGACGGAAAGCCGCGGCAGCGAGTCGGGCGCGGCTGACGGCCCGGCCGCCGCGGAGGACGACTCCGCCCAGGGCGCCGAGTCCGCTCAGGCCGCCGAGTCCGCCGCCCAGGAAGAGGGCTCGAAGCCCGCCCCGGGGGCGTCTGACGAGCCTCCGACGGGCCCCTCCCCCGGCGGGATCGACGGCACCCCCAGGCTTTAGCGCACCCTCTCAGCGCCCTCTAACGGCGCGGCCTGCTGCTGGGGAGGCGCGGGCGCCGCATCGGGGTGTTCCATGGTCTGCGGAGAGTGCTGGGCGGTGACGACGATCCCCAAGACCATCACGAGGAGCGCCACCACCTGGCCGGCGATGGCGGCGGGGCTGTTGCGAACGGTTACGTTCAGCCATACGATGCCGAGCGCGATGGAGATAACCGGGTCGGTAGAGGTGATGATCGCCTGGACCGGCGCCAGGAACGTGCCCTGCTGGAACGCGTCCTGGTTGAGCAGGAAGCCCAGCGGGCCGACCACGAGGAACACATAGATCGGCCAGTCGCTGAACACCCGCTCGGGCCCGCCGCCGAATTCCGCCGTAACGAGCTTGATGGAGAAGGCGGCGGCCCCGTAGCACAGGCCGCAGGCCAGCGCCGTCGCGAGCGGGCGCAGGCTCTCGCTTCTGGCCCCGATCATCAGGCAGGCCCCCACCAGCAAGGCAAGCCCGATCGCGAGCGGCGGCAACGTGCCGAAGGTGGCATGGTTCTCACCGGCCGACGGCCGCCCGATGGCGAGGAATCCGGCCACGCCGATCGTGGTGGCGGCGACCCCCGCGAACATCGCCTGGTCCGCGCGCTTGCCGCCCGGACGCTGGATGTGGGCGCGTTGTCGCAGGTACCACGAGATCAGCACGGCGGACGCCAGGTCGCCGACGAGGAGCGGCTGCACCAGCGCCAGGCTCCCGTTATCGAGCGCCACTACCTGCAGCGCGAATCCGACGACATTGGCGCCGATGGCAGCCAGCCACAGCGGCTGCCGGACCAGGTCGACGAAGATCTCGGGTGACAGCGCCTTCCGGGTCTTGACCTTCTTGGTGCTGCGCTGGTCCGCGACCGACGATATCCCGAGGCATATCGCCGACGCGAGAGCTGAGACTACAGCGACGGGCGTGGACAAGTGCCTACCCGCTGCCACCGTCCGGGGGGCTCGGGGACCGATTCGCGCTGGCCGTCGCCAGCGGGGGCACTGGTGCGGGCGTAGGGGCGGGCGGTGCCGTCGCGGCTGGCCCGAAGCACAGCCCGATGCCGAGCTTGCGCAGTACGGACCGCAGCCAGAGGGTGGAGACACCGATTCCGGCGCTGATTCCCGCGACGGTGATGGCGGCCCAGATGGGCACGTATGTAACGGTGGGATCCACCACAAGCAACCCCGCGAGGGCGGCGGCGAGCAGCAGGAAGATACCGGCCCACAGCAAGGTGACGTGCTGGAAGAAGCGCTGCAGGCGCGGCCGTCGCAGGGCGCCCGTACGCAGCCCGATCACCTCGGCGGCCAGTCGCTCGGCGATGGGGCTGTGCCCGCGCGCCGTCCAGGCGAAAACGATGCATAGGCCGAGGTTCGCCAGCGGGAAGTGCACGAGGAAGATCCACAAATTTCCGGTGGCGACCGCGACCACGCCCTGCAACGTGAGCACGATGAGGGAGATCGCCACCAGCCCGGGAACACTGCCGGTGAAGAGCTTACGGGCAATGGCCGTCACCCAGATCGCGGCCAGCATCGCGATCACGCCGGCCTGATGTCCCCACAGCCATGCGGCGAGAATATAGCCCCCGAGGGGAAGCCCGAACGACTCAGCCAGGTTCCAGCCGGTGCTGCGCAACAGCTGGACCGGCCTGGGTAGTTCCAGGCTCTCGGATATGGCAACCATTGGCCACACCCTACCCGCCCAGCGTCACTGCTACCCGTAGTTGGATGTCAGTCAGAATTACGACCTTCGCGCCGAAGGCGCGTGTATGTACAGTTCTTTCCTGTTCGCCCGGGCGACCGGTGTTTGGGTGGGAGCCGGCAGCAGGTACCGGGCTTGGCGCTGGTGTTCGGCGTATTGCCGGTCGGCGTTGTAGACCTTGTCGAACTTCCAGATCATCGTGGCGAAGTTGGTCTGTCCGTGCAGTAGCTGGCGGGCCACGATGCCGGTGGTC
>DATMKQ010000266.1:0-2224 GCA_035571275.1 Trebonia sp. | reverse complement strand
CTCGCGATCGAGCAGGTGTCGCACGAGCAGCGCTGTGGCGCCGGGCTGGCGGTCGTGGGTCACGGCGTTCCACGGGCGCCGCAGCGGTGTGCCGGGGACCGCGACCTCGACGAGTTCGCCGTGCTGCAACTGCCGTGACACTGCGTCCCTGGACGCCAGCGTCGCGCCGAGGCCAGCCGCGGCGCAGGCGAGGGTGGCACCGCCGGGACCCAGCGTGAGCCGTGGCGGGTCGGCGTCGAGGCCGGAAAGCAGCGCCTCGCCGGTAGCCCTGGTGCCCGATCCCACCTCGCGCTGCAGCCACGTGGTACGGCTGATGTCGAATCCCGCCGCCACCTCAGGCGCCGCGACGACGACGAGCAGGTTCGGCCGGACGGCGCGGACCACGGCGTCACCGACATGGCCGGGCGGTCGGCCGCCGATCACCAGGTCGGCCTCGTGCGCGGCGAACAAGCCCCACGACCGCTCGCTGCTGCCCACCTCCAGGCGGAGGTCGACGGCGGGATGGTGGGCGATGAATGCGGCGAGCGCGGTCGGCAGCAGGTACTCCCCCGCGGTGCTGACCGCGGCGACCCGTACCCGGCCGCGCTCCGGGTCACGGTCGCCGCGGACGGCCGCGAGCCCCTCCTCGTGCAAGCCGAGGATGGCGCGGGCGTAGACGGAATACGCTTGGCCGGAGGCGGTCAGGCGAAGGCCTCGGCCATCCCGCTCGACCAGCGGCACCCGCACCTCGCGGGCCAGCGCGGACAGTGCCGCGGACACGGCCGACTCGGTAACCGTCAGCCGCCGGGCCGCCTCGCGCACCGACCCCGCGTCGGCCACAGTCACCAGCGCCCGCAACCGCGCCACCGTCGTCACGCCGCTCCTGACCTGAGCTATCTATTGAACAAGATCATAAACACCTGAGTCTTAGGTTCAGACAACGGGCAGGATCCAGAGGACACCGCGGCTGCAGCCGGGCAGCCCCCTGCCTTGTGTCCTTCAGGACAGGAGCGGAGCGGATGCGATGCGGATCACACCCGGGTAGGGGCTTCTGGAGGTGCGGGGCGGGAGGGGGGTGCGCGATGCTGACTTTGGATGACGTTCCCTGAGGTGCTCGTGCTGCTCGCCGCCGGAACACTCGGCGGTATTTTCAGCACGGTGGTGAGCATCGCCTCACTGGTCAGCTACCCGGTGCTGCTCGCGCTCGGGGTGCCGCCGCTCAGCGCGAACATGACCAACACCGTCTCGCTCGTGCTCACCGGGGCGGGGTCGGTCGCCAGTTCCCGGCCGGAACTGGCGGGCCAAGGCCAGCGCGTGCTCCGGCTCGGGATCATCACGGCGCTCGGCGGCGCGGCCGGAGCGACGGTACTGCTGCTGACTCCGGCGAGTACCTTCACCGTCGTGGTGCCGGTGCTGATCGGCGGCGCCTCGGTAGTACTTCTCGTCCAGCCCAGGATCAAGGGCCTGTCCCCGGCCGCGGACGGCGGGAACCGCCTGGGTCAGGGCGTGGCGCTCTTCGCCGTCGCCATGTACGTCGGTTATTTCGGTGCTGCGGCGGGAGTGATGCTGCTCGTGGTGCTGAGCATGATGATTAGCGAATCGTTGGTCAAGGTGAACGCGGTGAAGAACGCCGTTTCTGGGATGGCAAATGCCCTGGCCGCTGTGTGCTTCGCGTTGTTCGGTGACGTCAGGTGGGCGTTTGTGGCGCCGCTTGCGGCGGGCTTCCTGGTTGGCGGATGGCTCGGCCCGAAGATTGCCAGGAAGGTACCCGCTGGGCCGTTCCGGGTCATCGTCAGCCTGTGCGGGATCGGCCTCGCGGTGAAGCTGGGCATGAGCGCATACCGCTGACGTGGGTGATTTGGCCGTCAAGATGAGGTAATCACGCTCATTGCGGTAACCGTCATGACAGAATTGTTCACATATCTAACCAGAGTGTATTACTCTGTGCTAGTGAGTCAGTACTGGGGGTGAGATCCAGTCCCGGTACTCGCGGCGGTGGTCAGCTCTCGCCGGAGTCGCGGTACCCGGCCCGTGTGTAAGGCGGTCAGGGCTACGGGCGGTTCTGGCGTGGGTCAGTAAGGAGTGCCAGGCATGGTAGTTGTAGTTCTTATTGCCATTGTTGCCGTCGGCTATATCGTCTCGACGCGCATCCACCCGCTCAGGAAGTGTTCTACCTGCAATATGACCGGCAGGCACTTCGGCGGTATCTACAAGGGCTCGTACCGGCGCTGCCGGACGTGTGACG
>DATMKQ010000265.1:0-49454 GCA_035571275.1 Trebonia sp. | reverse complement strand
CGAGGCGTCCGGCGTGCCTGACCGCGCGGACCTGATCGGCCGCGCCCCCGCGGGCGCGGCGGTGTACTGCTGCGGGCCCCCGGCGATGCTAGCCGCGGTGCGGGAGGCCGCCGACGCGGCGGCCGTCCGCGCGTTCCACTTCGAAAGGTTCACGGCTCCGCCGATCGTCGACGCCAGTCCGTTCGAGATAGAAATGAGATATAGCCGAACGGTGCTCGGCGTCCCTCCGGACCGCAGCGTGCTCGATGTGCTGCGGGACATCGTTCCGGCGACACCGTACTCGTGCCGGCAAGGCTTTTGCGGGCTGTGCCGACAGCGCGTGCTGAGCGGCCAGGTCGAGCACCACGACCGCCGCCTCACAGGAACCGAACGCGCCGACGGCGACATGCTGGTCTGCGTCTCCCGCGCCCCCGAGGGAGAAAGGCTGGTGCTTGACCTGTGATGGCGGAGCTGGACATACGCACTCGCACCGTCACCTCCGGCGGCGTCCCCCTGGCGGTCTTCAGCAGCGGCGACCCGGCCAAGCCCGTCGTGCTGCTCGTGCACGGATATCCCGACACCCACCGCATCTGGGACACGGTGTGCCGCGACCTGGCCGCGGACTTCCACGTGGTCCGCTATGACGTGCGCGGGGCCGGACGATCGGGTTGCCCGGCCGACCTGGCCGGGTACCGGCTCGACCGGCTGGCCGACGACCTGTTCGCGGTGGCCGGCGCGGTCAGCCCGGACCGGCCGGTGCACGTGGCCGGGCACGACTGGGGATCGATCCAGGCCTGGCACGCGGTGACCGACGCCAGGGCGGCCGGGCGGATCGCCTCGTTCACCACGATCTCCGGTCCGTGCCTGGATCACGCGGGCTACTGGTTCCGGCGCAGGCTCGCCAGGCCGACGCCCCGACACCTGGCGCAACTCATCGGCCAGTGGCGCCGGTCCTGGTATATCGCGGTCTTCCAACTGCCGGCGGCCGCGCCTTTCGTCTGGCGGCGCTGGCTGGCCGCGCGCTGGGACCGCTACCTGCGGATCGGCGAAGGCGTCTCGCCGGTCCCCGGCTTCCCGGAGCCGACGCTCGCCGACGACGCCGCGCGCGGCATCGGCCTGTACCGGGCCAACATGCGCTCGCACATCCGGCGGCCGCGGCCGCGGCATGCGGCGGTGCCCGTTCAGGTGATCACGCCGACCAGGGATCACTACGTGAGTGCGGCGCTGGCGGCGCAGGACCTGGACCGGTGGGCATCGCGGCTATCGCGCGAGTCGATCGACGCGACCCATTGGTCCGTGCTGACCGAGGAAGGACCGACTGTGGCCCGCATGATCAGGCAGTTCACTCACTCTGGCGGCGCGGCTTCTGGCGGCACGGCGTGAACGCCCCGTCGTTCGCCGGGCGGGTGGCCGTGATCACCGGCGGCGGCAGCGGGATCGGCCGGGCGACCGCGCTGGCGTTCGCGGGGCGCGGCGCGCGCGTGGTCGTGTGCGACGTCGACCTGGACGCCGCGCGGCGCACCGCCGAACTCGCCAGCCTGCTCGGCCCCGCCAGCGAGGCCCACCAGGTCGACGTCGCCGACAGCCAGGCGATGGAGGCGTTCGCCGCCGAGGTCGGGGTCCCGGACATCCTCGTCAACAACGCGGGCGTCGGGCACGTCGGGACCTTCCTCGCCACCACCGAGGCGGAGTGGCGGCGCGTGCTCGACGTGAACCTGTGGGGAGTCATCCACGGCTGCCGGGCGTTCGGCCCCGCGATGGCGCAGCGCCGCGCCGGCGGCCACATCGTCAACGTCGCATCGGCCGCCGCCTACCTGCCGTCCAAGAACCTGGCGGCGTACGCGACCAGCAAGGCGGCCGTGCTGATGGCCTCGGACTGCCTGCGCGCCGAACTCGCGCGATCGGGGATACGCGTCAGCGTGATCTGCCCTGGGTTCGTACACACCAACATCACCCGCACCGCCACGTTCTCCGGCCTGGCCGGCAAGGAGCTGGACACGAGGCGGGACCGGGCCACGCGCCAGGTCGCCCGGCGCGGTTACCCGCCGGAGAAGGTCGCCGAGCACATCGTGGAAGCGGTCCGGCGCGGCCGGCCCCTGGTTCCCATCACCGTCGAGGCCAGGGTCGGCCGCCTGCTCACCCGCTTGTCCCCAGCGCTCGCCCGGGCCGTCGCCCGGCTCAGCCTCGACTGATCGCCGGTAGTTCGCAGGCCGTGCCATCATGCAAACGCCCACGCCACCATCAGCGGGAATTCCTCGCGCCAAAACGGGCCGCCATGCGATCCGACCCGCTCAGTCATTACGACGTCCGCGCCGGCAGCGCGCAAAGCGTCCGCCCACCGGGTCGCGTTCTCGAGGAAAAACGGCTCCAGTGTGCCGGCGACGAGGTACGCGCGCGGAAGTGGGCTCGGCATTACGGCAGGCGGTCGGTAACCCCCACCGGGCGACGCGCAGAAGACCACACCGTAGACGTCCGGGTGCCGCAGCCCGATGGCCAGCGCCAGCTCGCCCCCGGCCGAGACGGCGAACACCGCGGTGCGTGCGGCGGGCAGCGCGACGCCGAAGCGCGATCGCACCCATCGGCGCACATCGTCGACGAAGAACTTCTCGTGCGCGGCGAACCGGTCCGGGTCGAAGCCCGGTGAGTACTCGTGCAGGCGCAGCATCTCATCGGCCAGCCGGTGTACACCGACGATCATCGTGGACGGCACGCCGGCCGCCTCGAGGGCCCCTCCCCACTGCGAAATCAGCTGACCGTCACCAGCGAACACGACTGCCTCGGGCGGACCCGGCGGGACGTACACCGTGACCTGGCGACCACCGTCGTAGCCGAACGTCTCGGTGACAAGCTCTCCCGCGATGGAGGACATGATTGCTCGCTCCTTCCCGCATGCCCACTTGATAACACCACATTCAATCTTCCAGAATTCTGGAACGGGCATTGGCGTCGCTGGCGGGTACCCTTCCTCGCAGATGCGGATCATCGCGCGGGCTTTACGCTCGTTATCAGGTATCTCCGCATCTGTTTTCTATGGTGTTGCTCACGGAGGCGCAGATGCATTTCGGATCGGCACTTCTTGCCATCTGGCTGATCATCGGAGTTATCGCCGCGGCACAGCGCGGCGATTACACGGATCACCTCGACTGCAGCAGAGCCGGGACGATCGGGGCAACGATCCTGGCCGGCCCGCTCAACTACACGGGCGTAGACCCGCATATTCAGTGCAACACGCCGCAGCCAAGCAACTAGCTGCCATCGAGACCAGCACCGTGCGGCCGTGCGAGCCAAGCCAGACACGGCGCCGGGCCGGGCTCATCCTCGGGGCCAGCGCGGTCGTGATCATCCTGGTAGCGACCCTGCCCAGGGTGCTCGGGCACGCTGACTCCTACCCACCCCCGAGCGAGGCCGCCCTGGCCGGCTTGAGCCTTTCCCAGCGCATCGTGGCCATCGCCAAGAGCCAGGTCGGGTACAGCACCGAACCCTCCGGCTCCTACTGCAACAAGTTCAGCGCCCACTGGGACGCCGGCACGGCGGACTGCCCAAGCGGTGAGCGGGCCGAGCAGTGGTGCGCCGACTTCGCCGCCTGGGCCTGGCAGCAGGCCGGTGTGCGGTTCGGCTACGGCTACGACCCGGGACAGATCAACGGCGCCGCCGTCAGCTTTTACGAGTGGGGCGTCGCCAACGGAGAATGGCACCCGGCGACGAGCGGATACGTGGCTGTGCCGGGAGACGTGGCGGTCTATGGCCTCATCCTCGGGGCAGATCCGTCGGCTGCGCACGTGGCGATCGTCACCGACGACGCGCCCGGTCAGCGGGGGCCGGATGTCGTGAACGGGGATGGCGACCGGACCGGTTTCTCTGTCGTCGAGACCGGGACCGGCCAGGTTCGGGCCGACGCCGGTCGCGACGACTCCGTTCTCGCCGGCTACGTGAGCCCGCCCTAGCCCTCCGCCTCCAGTGGGGTAGCATCCTGCTGTGCCTATCGCCGTACGCCTTGCTCCTGGGTGCCGCCCGCGCGGTTGCCGGGCGCCCGCGCGGCGTGTGCTCGGCCGCAAGGTGCGGTATGTGCTTGGGGCTGAGGCTGGTCAGGTAAACGGGATGCGCTGGTCCGGCGCCTCCCGTGCCGTGCGAGGTATCTGAGCGAGATCGCTCTTCTCTCGTCCGTCGTTCTTTCCCGTGATTCGGAACGGCGGGGCGTACTCACACTTCCTTTCCCGCTATCTAAGGCCGGGCGTGTCCCGTGCCAGGAGCGCATGTGCGATGGACAGCAAATTCTTCTTCCCGGCGGTGCCGGGCCAATCCCCTGACGAGGACGGATACTTCGGCGCGTTCGGCGGCAAGTTCATTCCGGAGGCGCTGGTCGCCGCCGTGGATGAGGTCGCCCTTGAGTACGAGCGGGCCAAGGCGGATCCTGGGTTCGCCGCCGAGCTTGAGCAACTGCTCGCCCACTACGCCGGCCGTCCGAGTCCGCTTACCGATGTCCCCCGATTCGCCGGGCACGCCGGCGGCGCGCGGGTGTTCCTCAAACGCGAGGACCTCAACCACACCGGCTCACACAAGATCAACAACGTGCTCGGACAGGCCCTGCTGACCATGCGGATGGGCAAGCCCCGCGTTATCGCGGAGACCGGAGCAGGCCAGCACGGGGTGGCCACCGCGACGGCATGCGCGCTGTTCGGCCTGGAATGCACCATCTACATGGGGGAAACCGACATCCGCCGACAGGCGGTCAACGTGGCCAGGATGAAGATGCTCGGCGCGACGGTGATACCGGTTACCTCCGGCTCCCGTACCCTCAAAGACGCCATCAACGAGACGTTCCGGGACTGGGTCGCCAACGTCGAGACCACGCACTACATCTTCGGCACCGCCGCCGGGCCCCATCCTTTCCCCGCCATGATCCGCGATTTCCAGCGCGTCATCGGCGTGGAGGCCCGCCGCCAGATCCTCGAGCGAACCGGCCGGCTGCCCGACGCCGCGATCGCGTGCGTCGGAGGGGGATCCAACGCCATCGGCCTGTTCCACGCGTTCGTCCCGGACACGGGCGTCCGCCTCATCGGCTGCGAGGCCGCCGGGCGCGGTGTGGCGACCGGGATGCACGCGGCGACGCTGTCGGCGGGCGAGCCCGGCATCCTGCACGGCTCACGCTCCTACGTGCTGCAAGACGATGAAGGCCAGATCACCGAGCCCTGGTCGATCTCGGCCGGGCTCGACTACCCGGGCGTCGGACCGGAGCACGCCTACCTGCATGACACCGGCCGCGGCGAGTACCGGCCGGTCACCGACGCCGCCGCGATGCGGGCCTTCCAGTTGCTCGCGTCGTCCGAGGGCATCATCCCGGCGATAGAAAGCGCCCACGCGCTCGCCGGCGCGCTCGACGTCGGCACCGAACTCGGACCTGACGGCCTGATCCTGGTGAACCTGTCCGGCCGGGGCGACAAAGACATGGACATCGCCGCCCGGTACTTCAAACCGGACGCCGGCCCGGCCAGGGCAGAAGGAGTCCAGAAGTGAGCGGAAACATGCGGCTCCTGGCCGGCACCCTGGCCCAGGCCAAGCAAGAGAACCGGGCCGCGCTCATCACGGGCATGACGGCCGGCTTTCCGACCGTCAACGACGGCATCGCCGCGATCCAGGCGATGCTGACCAGCGGAGCCGACATCGTCGAGGTCGGCTTGCCGCACAGCGACCCGGTACTCGACGGCCCGGTCATCCAGGCCGCCGGTGACATCGCCCTGCGCGGCGGCGTCCGGATCGCCGACGTCATCCGTACGGTGCGAGAGGCATACCAGGCCACCGGCAAGCCAGTCCTGGTCATGTCGTACTGGAACCCGATCGACAAGTACGGCGCCGAGCGCTTCAGCGGCGAACTGGCCGAGGCGGGCGGCGCGGGCTGCATCCTGCCCGACCTGCCCGTCCAGGAGTCGGCGCGGTGGCGCGAATGCGCGGCCAGGCATGGCCTCGCCACTATCTTCGTGGCCGCGCCAAGCACGACCGACAGGCGACTGCGGGAACTCACCACGGCGGGGACAGGGTTCATCTACGCCTCATCGCTGATGGGAGTCACCGGTACCCGAGAGAGTGTCAGTGCAGCCGCCCACTCCCTGGTGCGACGCATCAAGGCAACCACCGAACTCCCCGTCTGCGTTGGAATCGGGATCTCCAACGCGGCGCAGGCGGCCCAGGTGGCTGCCTTCGCCGACGGCGTGATCGTCGCGTCCGCACTGGTCAAGGCCATCCTCGACGCACCTGATGCGGCCACAGGAGTGGTGGCCGTGGCCGCGCTCACGGGCGACCTCAGCCTTGCGGCCCGTCGGCGATGACCGATGTCAGTACGCGGCCAGCCGCGCCCGCTCGTCCGCCGCGAACGCCATCGGCTTGCGGGCACCAGCGTCCCAGAGCACGGTCACGACCCGCGCCTCGGCGGCGGTCACGCCCTCCGGCGTGAGGATCGTCTCCCGCGTCGTCAGGCTGGTCGTGCCCACCCGCTCCACCTCGATTCGCACCCGGAGTTGCCGATCGGTGTAGCGGACCTCGGCGCGCATGTCGATCTCCACCCGCGCTACCACATAGTGCGGATCGCGGCCCAGCGCCCGCACATACAGGGCGTCCCGGCCTTCCTCCAGGTAGGTCAGGAACACCGCGTGGTTGACGTGCCCGAGAGCGTCCATGTCCCGCCACCGCACGCTGACCTGGTGCTCAAAGACAGCGCTCACATGCTCCCCTCAGGCGAGTCAATGGGGGCGGCGCCGGCCAGGTCCGCGATCCGCGCGTGCGTGGCGAACCACGGGCGGCCCCGCCCGGCCATCCCGGTGATCATACGGTCCAGCATCCGCACCAGGTAACCGCGGCCGATGGCCTCCGGGTGCATCGTGTAGGTCACCGCCCGGCGGTCCTGGCGGGCCGACTCGAACTCCCCCAGCCAGATCCGCTCGACTGCGGCCGGGTCGGCGAGCAGCCCGCCATGGTAGGAGGTCCAGCCGAAGTAAGGCCAGTCGCACAGGCTCCAGTGGCCGGGCAATTCAAGCAGCGGCACATTTCCGCTGGTCACCCAGTACGGCCGGTCGTCGGCCATCAGGCTGGCGTCGTAGCGGAAACCGAGCTCGCTCAGCAGGTCCAGCGTCTCCCGGGTAAGCTCCCAGCCCGGTGACCGGTAGCCGTCCGGCCGAACCCCCAGCTTGCCCAGCGCGGTCAACCCCTCCTCGAGTTCGGCGCGCTGCGCCGCGGCGTCCAAGCCATCAGTGCCCCGGTGCAGGTACCCGTGGTGGCCGACCTCGTGACCGCCCGCCAGGATGGCCTCCACGGCGCCTGGATGCTGGTCGGCGGTGTGGCCGGGCACATAGAACGTGGCCGTGACCTCCAGCTCAGCCAGCAGTCCGAGGATCCGGCTCAAGCCCCGGCCCGGCCCGAATCGGCCCTGCGACAGCATGGTCAGCCGGCGGGCGTACTCGGGGCCCCCGCTGAGCCAGGGAGCCTCGCCATCCACGTCAAAGGTCAGGGCCACCGCCACCTCAGCGTCGCCGGGCCAGGCGGGGAACTGCACGGGCGGGTTCTCCATGATCGATCCAATCGTGCGACGAACCGCGGGATTACGAGTCTGCCACCCGGCCAGTCCCGCCGGCCACTATCGGGAATGATTTTCATTAGTGGGTTGTTGTGAAGAACATGAGTCGCAGCACACTTCGCCCCGTCATCAAGCTGAGGTCGACCGCTGGGACTGGCTACATGTACGTGACCAGGAAGAGCCGGAGAAACGATCCTGACCGTCTCGTCGTCCGCAAGTACGACCCAGTGATCGGCCGCCACGTCAAGTTCCAGGAGGAGCGGTAACTATGAAGAAGGGCATCCACCCGGACTATCATCAGGTCGTTTTCCGCGACCGCGCGGCGAACTTCGCCTTCCTCACCAGGTCGACCGCGACCAGCGAGCGAACCATCACCTGGCAGGACGGCAACACCTATCCTGTCGTCGACGTCGAGATCTCGTCGGCGAGCCACCCGTTCTACACCGGGCAGGCGCGCGTCCTCGACACGGCCGGCCGGGTGGAGAGGTTCCGCCGCCGTTACGGCAACGACGCCAAGGGCGCCTGACGACCTCGCGTACCATCTTCCGGACGGGAACAGGCCTCCCGTGGACAGCGAGCAAGGCTGCGCTGATTAACTGAAGTATCACCTGTTCCGGCGCGAATGGAGGCTGGCATGACATACCAAGGACCAGACGACATGGGCGACGACGAGCAGGAATCCGAGGTCGCCGAGTACGAGCAGTACATTGAGGACCCGCCCGATGACCTGGTCATCGCCGAGGACGATGATGACGACGCGGAAGCGGCGACGGACTGGGTGGCCCTCCATCCGCGGCAAGCGCGGGCCGAGGAGGAGGAAGAGGAAGAGCCGCACGACGAGGGGGCCGAGGACGCGGCCATCCACGTGACCGACGAGCCGTGACCGCTCGGCTAGTTTTACCTAACCCGCGTATCCAGCGCGCACGGCAGCCCTCTGAGCCCGTGGGACAACCACGAAAAAGGAGCGGGTGCCATGAACAGGAAGCACTATGTGCGCGGGCTGGCGGTGGGGGCGGTCGTGGCAGCGATGGCAGCCGCCGGCGGCGGCGCCTACGCCGTTACCAACACCCCGGGAATTTCCTCGGTTCCGGTGACCGGGATTGACCATCAGCGCCTTGTCTTCACGCTGCCCCCTGGCGGGAACGCGGTCTTCAAGATTCCCGCCGCCAACGACCCAGTGCGCATCGACCTCGACAACATCTCGACCAACGGCGGCATCCAGACGCCGAGCGAAGTGTTCAGCGCCCTGCTCAACGTGAACGCCAATCGCTCGGGGATGAGCTGGATCGGCACCTACAGCGACGGGTCGCAGCACGCCGGCACCACGATCAGCACGAAGGTGATCACCAAGCTGGTGTGCGGTGCCTCCTGCGTCATCGCGACGCTCAGCGTGGACAGCGTCCCCGGCCACACGGTGGTGCTGCACACCAACGCGGCCACCTCGATCATCAGAGAGACCTACGTCATCAACATCTGGTACTAGCCACAGGGACGGCAGTCACACCAGCATCACCCGATCGACTTAGCGCACCGTATGACCAGAACAAATCGTATATATCCTGATATAGCCGACATCGTTTTGGTCACAGGGTGCGCTAAGTCCGTGAACGGACGCGCAGACCCGTCAGCCGGTTGCGGCCAGTGTGTCCTGCAGCTGGACAGCTTGATTCCTGCTGGCCAGATCGATGTCGAGCCGGTGTCTGGATGCCTGTGTCGAGAAGCCGATGGGGACCCAGGTGCGACCGGCGACGGTGATGATGAAATCGCTGCCGCCGGCCGCGCTGGTGGCAACAGGGGCGCCGCCCGCAGGTGCAGGAGGCGTTGGAACGACCGCTAGCGCCGACCCGTCGGCGGCGGGCAGGGTGATCCAGAATCCGTACTGCGTGGGTACCGCCTGCTGTCCCGAGGGTGTCGGCGGCTGGAATGAGCTGACCGGGGAAACCGCCGCGGAGGTGACCGTCACTGGCGCGCCGATGTAGTGGTAGCACTGGCCGGGCCCCCCGGACAGCGCGACGGAACCGGACGGGCAGCCACCGTATTGCGTGGGTAGCTCCATGTCCACGGCTCGCAGGACGAACGGTGACCGCAGCTGGTGTGGCTGCGGCACGGCGGGCACCGCGTACGGCCCAAGCGGGGTCACGTTGCTGCAGCTCGCAACGGTGAGCATGAGGCCGGCGGCCAGCACGCTGGCCAGGACGGACACCGGGCGCGGCGGGGTCTGGAATGGCATGTCCTTGGTCCTCCTGGGGCGGTGTCGCTTCGTCATCCCGCGTACCCCGGATGCGGCGGCGGAGCGGGCATTGCGGTCGGGGCACGGGCGCTGTCGGGGGCGACCAGCGCGACGGCGACCGCGAGGATCAGCAGTTCGGCCAGGCTCACCGCGATCAGGTGCGGGTCGTGCCAGTAGTCGTAGAGCGAGAAGATGCGGTACGCCCCGACGTCAGCGGCCAGTAGCGTCAGGGTGAGCGACCAGACGCCCGAGCCGGCGGCCTTGCGGGACCACGCCCGCGGCGCGTGCGCCAGGCAGGCGAGGGCGACCAGGACGCAGTACAGCCCGGAAAAGTCCGGCACCCATGCGGAGTTGCCGGTCGCCTCGAGCGCCATCGGCGGCACGGCCACCAGCAGGTAGGCGGCGGGCAGGGCTAGCAGCCAGGGCCGGCGCGCGGCCGGCGGGGCGTCCCGGTGGAACGCGGTCATGGCCAGCACCGGGGTGAGATTGAGCAGGACCCAGAAGGCCCACGGCCCCAGCGGCATCGCCGGCAGCGCGCCGGTGAACTGCCCCTGCAGCAGCCAGACCAGATCGGGGACGATGGCCAGCGCGGCGATGACCTGGGCGGTGCGGTAGTGCCCGAGCACCAGCGCCACGAAACTGACGATCCAGGCGTAGGCCACGAAATACCACGCCGCGGGCGGCAAGATGCCGGTCGGCGTGCCCACCGCGATGCCCGCTGGCGGCGCGGGCAGCCAGCCGAATACGTGGCGGCTCCACGCCGTCCGCACGAGCACGTCAAGGCCCCGTACCGACTGAAGCAGCGTGACGGCGAGCGCCGCGTACCGCACGGCCTGCCCCCAGGCGAAGTACCGGCGCGGAGCGCCCGCGCCGCCCAGGTACAGCCGGACGGCCAGGCCGGCGACGCTGCCGACTTCCGGCAGGGAGGGCTTGCAGAACTCGAGGATGGCGACGTCGTCCTCCGGGTCACCGGTGAGCCGGCTGTCCAGGAAGGCGGCGACCATGTCCTCTTCCCACAGGTCCCGGTAGTAGCCGGGCAGCAGCCGCAGCACCCGCCGGTACCGCTGCTCCAGGTTCAGCCCGTCCCTCACCAGGCCGCCGCTCACGAGGCCGCCCCTCACCAGGCCGCCCCTCACCAGGCCGCCTCAGCGCCGGCCACACCCAGCCGCGCCCGCACGACCCGGGCGGTGGCGGCGCGAAGCTCGGCCTCCTCAGCCAGCGCGCGCCGCCCGTCCCGGGTAAGCCGGTAATAGCGGCGCAGCCGGCCGTCGTGCGCCTCCTCCCGGTCGGGCTCGATCAGCCCCTCGGCGGCGAGCCGGTCCAGCACCCCGTACAGGCCGCCGATCTTCAGGTTCACCCGGCCCTGCGACAGCTCGGCGACCTCGCGCACGATGCCGTACCCGTGCCGCGGGCCCTCGGCGAGGGCGGTGAGCACGAAGAACGCCTGCCCGGTCATGGGTTTGACAGCCATAAGGTGAATATATTGGAAACCAGGATATTAGTCGAGGCCCGACGTGACGAAGATCGAGTAGCCGAACGAAGGGGTTGCCCCAAAGCCTTTCATCGTCTATCGTCGATTAACGATGAATAGTGAGACTGCTACCCCGTTGGAACGTGTGGTGGCGACGGAGTACGCGTCCTGGTTCCGGGCGCTGGCGGACGCGACCCGCGTGCAGATCGTGTCGCTGCTGGCGCGGCGGGGAGCGCCGATGAGCGTGGGCGCGATCACCGCGGCGCTGGATGTGGGCCAGTCCACGGTCTCGGCTCACCTGAAGGTCCTGGCGGAGGTGCGGTTCGTCCTGGTCGAGCGACGTGGCACGTCCGCCTACTACCGGATCAACAACGCTTGTGTGGAGTGCTTCCCCTCCGCCGCCGACATCGTGATGGGCCGGCCGGTACCCGCAACCCCCGCCTGCTGACTCCAACCCCCGGGAGGTAACGCCATGGCCGACGACATCGGGCAAGTCCGCGCCCGCGTGGTGGCCCGCTACGGCGAACTAGCCCGGGCCGCCGCGGCGGGCGGACATGTCACCGACTGCGCCCCGGACACGTTCACCGACGGCGGCTTCGGTGGCGCCGGCTACGACGACCTCAGCGGCCTGCCTGACGGCGCGGTGCGCGCCAGCCTCGGCTGCGGCAACCCGGTCGCGGTCGCCGCGCTGCGACCTGGTGAGACCGTCTTGGACCTCGGCTCGGGCGGTGGTATCGACGTGCTGCTTTCAGCCCGGCGAGTCGGCCCGGCCGGGAAAGTCTACGGGCTGGACGGCGCGCCGGAGATGATCGAATTGGCCCGCGCGAACGCTGCCGCGGCGGGTGCGGACAACACTGAGTTCCTGCTGGGCAGCATCGAGGACGTCCCGCTGCCAGCGGGGCAGGTCGACGTGGTGATCTCCAACTGCGTCATCACCTTGTCCGCCGACAAGCCCCGCGTCCTGGCCGAGGCGTTCCGGGTGCTGCGGCCCGGTGGGCGGCTAGGCGTCAGCGACATCATCGCCGACGATGATGCCGACCCGGCGCAGCGAGCGGCAGCCGAGCAGCGAACCGGCTGCACGACCGGCACGGTCACCGCCAGCCAGTACCGGCGGCACCTCATAGCGGCCGGGTTCACGCAGATCACCATCACGCCGACAGCAGCCACCGCGGGCATCCTGCGCTCGGCGATCATCCAGGCGGTAAGGCCCGCCGCGGCACCTGGCGTCTGATACGGCCGATGATCGCGGCCGACGCGGACCAGGTACTGGCGATCTATCAGGTCAGCTGATCCCGGCAGTAACCGCGAGCTGCGGGACCAGCACCGCCGACATCCGTGCCATCACCTGCGAGTTGATCCGGTAGTACACCCAGGTGCCACGGCGCTCCGCGCTGATCAGCCCGGCCTCGCGCAAGATCTTCAGGTGGTAGCTGATCGTCGGCGCCGTCACGTCGAACGCCGCGGTCAGGTCGCACACGCACGACTCGCCGCCATCATGGCAGGCGATCAGCGACAGCAGCCGCAGCCGCATCGGATCGGCGACGGCCTTGAACAGCGGCGCCAGCTCGTCCGCCCCGCCGGGCGACAGCGGCTCGCGCGCTAGCGGCGCGCAGCATTCCTGGTCGTCGGCGCTGACTACAGGAAGCGGCTTCTGATTAAGCACATCTCTAATTTGACACGTCTTTAAGTAGGCCGCAAACTGGCTTCGACGAGTTGATTAGATAGATCTTTAATCAGCCGCAAGTGCCCGCAGGGAGAAACTCATGTCCCGTGTTCAGCTCGCGCTTCGGGTTCCCGACTTGGAAGCCTCCGTCGCCTTCTACTCCAAGCTGTTCGGCGCCGAGCCCGCCAAGCGCCGTCCCGGGTATGCCAACTTCGCGATCGCCGAGCCGCCGCTCAAGCTGGTCCTGCTCGAAGGCAGTCCCGGCGAGCCCACCCGGATGGATCACCTCGGCGTCGAGGTCGCAACCACCGGGGAAGTCGCCGCTGCGACGGGCCGCCTGGCCGCCGCGGGGCTGGCCACCGCGACGCAGGAGGACACCGCCTGCTGCTACGCGGTCCAGGACAAGGTCTGGGTTACCGGGCCGGGCCGCGAGCCATGGGAGGTCTACGTCGTCAAGGCCGACGCCGACACCCAGGCCTGCGCACCGGCCTGCACGGCGTCCCACGGGGAACCGAGCGGCGGGGTGTAGGACAAGTCCAGGTCGCTGATCGCGTCGATGGTCATGCCGTTGAAGATGGCGGTGGCGGCGATGTCGATTCGCTTGGCGATCTCGGCATTCTTATGGCCGAACAGCTGGACGCCGAGCAGCCGGCCGGTGGCGCGGTCCCCGATGTACCGCATCGCGATGCGGTGGCTGCCGGGGTAGTAGGCCTTGTGGTCGTCGGCCTCGGCGGCGACGGTGAGCGGCTCGTAGCCGGCCTGGACCGCTTCGGCGTGCCGCAGCCCGGTGCGGGCCGCGGCGCAGTCGAAGATCTTCACGACCTGGGTGCCCAGGCTGCCGGCGAACTCACGGTGCCCGCCGGCCGCGTTCTCCCCGGCGACCCGGCCCTGCTTGTGCGCGGTGGTGCCCAGCGGCAGGTAGGTCTGGCCAAGCAGCCGGTGATGGGTGATCACGCAGTCCCCGGCGGCGTACACGTCGGGCACGCCGGTACGCATCCGCGTGTCGACATCGATCGCGCCGCGCGCGCCGAGTCTGGCCCCCGCCGCGGCCGCCAGGCCGGTTTCCGGCCGCACCCCGGTGACGACCAGCACCAGGCCGGCGTGCCGGGTAATCTCCTGCCCGTCGGGAGTGACCGCCTGGACGGCCAGCGGCCCGGGCGCGCCTGACACGGCCCGGCTGATGGCCTTGACCGTGGTGCCGGTGAGCACCCTCACTCCGTGGCTTTCCAGTTCGGCCCGGACCAGGGCGCCCAGCGACGTGCTCACCGTGGGCAGCACCTCGGGAAGCTGCTCGATCTGGGTGACGGCCAGGCCGCGGACGGTCAGCGCGTCGGCCATCTCCAGCCCGATGTAGCCCGCGCCCACGATCACCGCGCCGCCGGGCGCCGTCTCCTGGAGCGTGCGCATGACGGCGAACGTGTCGTCCATCGAGTGCAGCAGGTGCACCCCATCAGCCGGCCCGAGTTCGTCCAGGCCGGCGATCGGCGGGCGGACCGGGACCGCGCCGGTGCCGATGACCAGCTGGTCATAGCCGATCAGCTCCTCGGCGCCGTCCGGCCCGCTGACCATCAGCTTGCGGCCCGGCACGTCGACGCGGCGTGCCATGGTGTCCAGCCGTAGCCGCATCCCGGCGGCCTCCAGGTCCGCGATGCTGCGGTGCGCGAGGTTGCGCCAGTGCGCGACCTCGCCGGAGACGTAATAGGGGATACCGCAGATGGAGAAGTTCGGGTAGGCGTCGGCGGCTACCACGGTAACCTCGGCGCCCGGGTCCACTTCCCTGGCGCGCAGCGCGGCGCTGATCCCGGCGTCACTGCCGCCGACCGCGACGATGTGCATGAGTACTACCTCCCGAAGACGGCGCGCGCCTGGGCCGGGGTGAGCGCGGGATACAAGCCGCGGATGATGAGCACCCCGGCGATGCCGCCGCCGATCTGGGCGGCGATGAACAGCGGTGCCGAGGATGGCGCTATCCCGGCGAACGTGTTGGAGAACATCCGGCCGATGGTAATCGCCGGATTGGCGAAGCTAGTGGACGAGGTGAACCAGTAGGCGGCGCCGATGTAAGCGCCGACCGCCGCCGGCGCGCTGGCCGCCCGCCCTGAGCGGGCCAGCGCGAAGATCACCAGCAGCAGCCCGGCGGTCGCGATCACCTCCGACAGCGCGTGCGGCCCGCTGGCCCGGTGCTTAGCGGAGATCGACACCGCGGCCCGCGCGAACATCACGTTGGCGGCAACCGCGCCAGTGATACAGCCGGCCACCTGCGCCGGCAAATATGCCGCGGCGTCCCGCCAGGACATGCCGCCCAGCGCCGCATCGGCGAACGACACGACCGGGTTGAAATGGGCGCCGGACACCGGCCCGAACATCACGATGATCGCGAACAGCCCCGCCGCGGTCGCTGCCGCGTTCTCCAGCAACTGCAGCCCGGCACTGCCCGGCGACAGCTGCTGCGCAGCGATCCCCGAGCCGATCACGATCGCGGCTAGCAAGGCGCTGCCGAGAAACTCGGCCGCCAGCCGGCGCCGCAACAAGACTGGTGCGCTGGTCACGCGGCCATCTTGACACACCCAAGATAGCTCAGTCAAAATTGAGTCAATGAATGCTGAGCAGGCTGCTGAGCTAGCCAGGCGTGCGACGGTACACGCGGCGCTGGCCGACCCGGCACGTCTACGCATCAGCGACGCGCTAGCGGAGACAGACCTGTCCCCCTCAGAACTGGCGGCCATGCTGGCGATGTCGTCCAACCTGCTCGCCCACCATCTAGGCGTGCTGGAGCAAGCCGGGATCATCATCAGGCGGCGGTCGGAGGGGGATCGCCGCCGCACCTACCTGCGGCTGCGCCCCGGCGCCGGGCACGACGGCGGCGGCCCGGCGGTGCGGCCGGCGCGGCGGGTGCTGTTCGTGTGCACCGCCAACTCGGCCCGCTCCCACCTGGCCGCGGCGCTGTGGCGGCGGGCCAGCGGCATCCCCGCGGCCTCGGCCGGTACCCACCCGGGTGCGGCGATCGACCCCGGCGCGATCGCCGCCGCGCAGCGGCACCATCTCCCGCTGCGACGGCTGCGACCCCGCCACATCAGCGAGATCCGGCACGACAGCGACCTGGTCGTGACGGTCTGCGACCGGGCCTATGAGGAACTCGGCGCGCTGGCGCTCGTGCACTGGTCCGTGCCCGACCCGGTACCAGCGGGCGACGCTGCCACTTTCGACGCGGCGCTGGCCGAGCTAGCCGACCGCGTCTCGCGTCTCGCGCCGCGGCTGGCCGCCGCCTCCTCCTGAGTGGGGCATGGCGAAAATTCCGTAGCCGAACGGCGCCGCGGTCACCTCATCGGCGGAAACGGAAACTCCGGTGCCCAGGACGGCCTTGGCGGTCGCCAGCTGCGGGCGCGAATGCGCGGCGCGTTCTGTGCGACCGGACGGGTTGACGACGACGAGGAACCGGCCGCCGCGAATGTAAGCGAGGGGGTAGCCGTCGTTCAGCACCTCTAGCGTGGCGGCCGGGCCCGTGCCGAGCTCAGCGTTGTCGTTGCGGAGCCCTATCAGGTCCCGGATCAGGTGCAGCAGCGACTGCTCGCCGGCCCGCTGGGTGGCGACGTCGGGGCGGGCCGGATCCGGGTCGAGCGGCAGGTAGAACCGCTCGGCCGGGGCGGTCGAGAAGCCCGCGCCCTGACCGGGTTCCCATTGCATGGGGGTGCGTGAGCCCGCCCGGTTGTATCGCGGGCCAAGGACGCTGCCCTCGACGTCGGGGAGCCCGGGGACGAAGCGCATGCCGATCTCCTCGCCGTAGTACAGCGCGGGGATGGCGGGCCAGGTGAACAGGAAGGCGAAGGCGGCCGGCAGCTGCCCGGCGGCGCGCGTGCCGCAGCGCAGCCGGGCGAAGTCGTGGTTGGCGGTGGGCACGATGATCCGGCCCGCTCCCCCGGCGGCGCCGGCCGCCGCGGCGTAGGCATCGGCGAACGTGCGTGCCGTGCCCCGGCCCGCGGCGTCGAAATACGGCGCGACCGACCCCCACCGATCCTCGTCGGTGCCTTCCCGGTTGTTCCACAGCGACCGCAGCGGCAGCCCGTCGGCCGGCCCGCCGAACTGGAGGAAGAAGTCCGCGTCGAACCCCGCGGTGACGGCGACGGCGGGGTCGCCCCATTCGGAGATGATGACCGCGCCAGGGTGGTCCCGAACGAGCCAGGTCCGCATCCCGGCCCACAGCTTGCCGGTTTCCGCGTATCCGGGATCGTCCTTGACCAGGGAGGCGGCCATGTCGACGCGGAAGCCGGCCACGCCGAGGCCAAGCCAGTGGCCCATGATGTCTCGCAGCGCCGCGTGGTTGGCCCGCGGGCCTTCGGCGTCGGGCGGCTGGCGCCACGGCTGGCCCGGGTCGGGCCGCGCGTAGCCGTAGTTGAGCGCCGGCTGGAAGGCGAAGAAGTTCGGCAGGTACCCGCCGGACCTGGTCCCTGGGGAGGGCACGAAGCCGAAAGGCACCCCGTCCGCGGCCCAGATGTAGCGGTGGTCGGCCGGGTCGGCGGCGGCGCGGGTGAACCATGGATGCTGGTCCGAGGTGTGCCCGGGGACGAGGTCGAGCAGCACCCGGATGCCCCGGCGGCCGGCCTGGTCGACGAGCCTGGCCAGGTCGTCGTTGGTGCCGTAGCGGGGCGCGACGGTGCGGTAGTCGGCGATGTCGTAGCCGGCGTCGCCAAACGGCGAGACGAAGCACGGCGAGAGCCAGACCGTGGTGACACCCAGCCAGGTGAGGTAGTCGAGGTGTTCGGTCACGCCCGCCAGGTCGCCGATGCCGTCGCCGTCGGAGTCGGCGAAGCTCTGCACGTAGACCTGGTACAGGACAGCGTCGGCGAGCCAGGACGGGGTTGCCGCGGGCGGTGTCACGGAAATCTGTGGCCTTTTACTGAAGGTTTTGCGGGTTGCCGATCGGGTCGCCGACGTACTCGTGGATCTCATCCAGGTTGTCGTGCGCGGGGTACTTGGCCGCGGCGGGGCCGTCGGCGAACGCGCGCAGCACGTTCATCGTCGCCCGCATGACGAAGGCCGGCGTGCTGCCCGTGATGCCGTGCGGCTGGTCGCCGTAGATCGCCTCCACCCAGCGCAAGGTGCCCGCGTTGAACACGCCGGCGCCGCCGGAGTGCGTGTAGTAGGCGGAGTCGCCGTAGCTGCTCGCGCCCAGGCAGGTCAGCGGCGAGTGGGACAGCACCTCGATCGGGCGTTGCAGCGGGTAGGCGGGGTTGACCCGGTCGTACTCGATCCCCACCAGGTGCGGGAAGCTGGCGCCCTCGCTCACGCCGGTGCCCTTGA
This sequence comes from Trebonia sp., assembly GCA_035571275.1. Lineage (GTDB taxonomy): Bacteria > Actinomycetota > Actinomycetes > Streptosporangiales > Streptosporangiaceae > Trebonia. Next base: position 31,249 of record DATMKQ010000265.1, on the reverse strand, counting down.
ACACCCAGCTGCCGGGGCTGGACACCACATAGGGCGCGTCCGCGGGATACCCCTCGTAGATCGTGCCGATGAGCGAGGACTCCGGGTCGGAAAGTGGCGGCTCGCGCCAGTCGCTGGTGACCTCCGCCGGGTCCTTGCCGTACTCGGGGTCCTGCGTGTAGTCGGTCTTGTAGCAGACGACCTGCCGCGCCGACCCGAGCGGGCTCGACTGCAGCCGGGTGCGGCGGAAGCACGCGTTGGCGCCCATGAACGCCAGGTTCACCCCGCTGTTCCTGGCGGCGGTGACGTTGGCGCGCTCTTCCGGCGTCCAGTACTCGTCGTGGCCCATCGAGACCAGCGCGCTCGCCCCGTCCAGCAGGTGCGGGTCGGCGGCGATGTCCATGCTGCTCACGTAGGCGAGGTTCAGGCCCTGTCCGGCGATCATGTGCTCGGCGAGCTTGATGATGTTGCGCTCGTAGGTGAGGAAGTAGTCGGCGCCGTTGATGTCGTACGGGCGGTCCAGGCTGACGACCAGGGACCGGTTCGCATACACGCCCGCGGCGTCCTTGTACAGGTCGTAGCCGCCCCACAGGTTGTAGGCCTGCCAGGTCTGCACGCAGCTCTTCAGCACGATCGCGCCGGCGCAGCTCGCCGACCTGACGGTGACCGGTACGTAGCGCTGCGCGCCCGAGTCGGCGTCGAGCCTGAGCAGGTATCCGCCGGCGGGCCAGTCGTGTGTGGGGACCTCGATCACCGGGTCCCAGTCCGTCTGTACGGTGTTGGTGGGCGGCAGGACGCTCGCGCTCCTCTGCTGACCGCCGCGCAGGGTCTTGGACGTCCAGACCTTGCGCGCCCCGGTGCCCTGGTACCAGCCGAGCCGGAACGCGGTCACGCTGAAGCCGGTGGATTCGGTCGACACGAACAGCGGGAACGACTCGCCCGTCAGTACGCTCGTTTTGCCGGTGTATCCCTCGATGGCGTGCTCGCCGCCCAGGTTGCTGATGGCCCAGTTCGGGTCGCCTGGCAGCGAGTTCTCGGCGACCGGAGGACGCCACGACCGGGTCGCCCGGACCGCCTTCGGCTGCGGCTGCGAGGCCGTGACCCCAGTGCACCCGGCGGCGACGCTGGCCACGCCAGCCGCGGCCAGGCCCATGAAGGCCCTGCGGCTCGTCTGGCCCTTCCTGGCTTCGTCGCCCTCGTTGCCTGCCACGTCGGTAAGCATGCCACGTGCCCGGGTGTTGATGCGCCGCCGGCACTCGATCCGGTAAGGGAATGGTCAGCTCAGGGCGTCTAGCAGCGGGATCAAGGCGGTCGCGTCGTCGTCGGGCGCGGTGAGCAGCACGCCGCTGACCAGCGGCCTGGCCTTCGCCAGCAGGCCCGCGGTGAGCTCGAGGCCGGCCGCGCGGGCGGCGCCGCGGCCCGCCTTCTCCAGCACGTCCAGGGTCGTCTGCGGGATCGTGACGCCTGGCACCTCGTGCGCCAGGTAGTCGGCGTCCTCGAAGGACCGCAGCGGGTTGACCGACAGCAGCACCGGAATGCCGGTCCCCTCCAGCGCCTCGATCAGCCGGGTCAGCGAGTCCAGCTCATAGACCGGGCGGCTGATCAGGAACCGCGCGCCGGCCCGGATCTTCGCGTGCGCGCGGGCGATCTCGGCGACCTGATCGCGCGCACCCGGGTTGACGCGCGCCCCAATGCAGAACGAGGTCCTGGTGGTCAGCGCGAGGCCGTTGGAGTCACGCCCGGCGTTCAGCCCCGCGAGCAGCGCGGTCAGCCCGACGGAGTCCACCTCCCAGGTACCGTCCACCGCGGGGTAGTCGCCGAACACCGGCGGGCTGCCCGTCGTGGACACCACGGACCTGATGCCGAGCGCGTGCGCGCCGAGCAGGTCCGCCTGCAGCGACATGATCGTCTTGTCCCACGTCGTCACTGTGGCGATCGTCTCGACGCCGACCCGCATCTGCAGCTGCAGCGCCAGGTTCAGGGAGTCCATGTGCGTGCGCGCGTTCTCGCGCGGCTGCACGGCGATCAGCCCGACGCCGTGCGACTGGAGCACCGCCGCCGCCTCGTCGGCGTCGCCCGCCCAGCCGTTGGACGGCGGGGTGATCGCGGCCGCCACCACGAACCGGCCCACGGATAGCTGCTCGGCCAGGCTCGCCTCGGGGGTCTGCGCCGGATCGCCCGGGACGCCGGGGTGGCTCGGCTGGCCCCGGTACTGCGCGGCGCCCGCGGCCGCCGTCTTCGTCTTCGCCCGGCCCCGCGTCGCGGCGGCCGCCTCCGTGTCCAGGCCGGACCTGGTTCGCACCTGTTCGGCGGTGGCGGCGCGGATGTGCGTCGGGGTGGTGCCGCAGCAGCCGCCCACCAGCGTCACCCCGGCGTCGGCGAACCGGCCGAGGTACCTGGCGAAGTACCCGCCGTCGATGCTGAACTCGAACGAGCGCGCGCCGACCCGGCGCGGCTGCCCGGCGTTGGGCTGGGCGCTGACCGGCACATCCGAGTAACGGACGAGGTCCTCGGCCACGACGAGCATGCGTTGCGGGCCGACCGTGCAGTTCGTGCCGAGCATCGCGATCGGCATGGAGCTCAGCACGGAGGCGACCTCGCGCGGGGTCTCGCCGCCCAGCGTGTGGGCGTCGTCGGCGAACGTGGCCTGCGCGATCAGCGGCACGTCGGTCACCGAGGCGGCCACCGACACCGCCTCGACGAGCTCGTCCAGGTAGCCGAACGTCTCGAGGATCAACAGCTCGACGCCCTTGTCCGCGACCAGCGCGAGGATCTGCTCGCGCAGCACCTCCATCCGTTCCGCGGACCCGACCCGGCGGCGCTGCAGCGCCGTCACCGCGGGCGACACCGAGCCGGCGACAAGCACCCGGCGGTCCGAGCGCTGCGACACGGCGCGAGCCAGGCGCACCCCGGCCCGGTTGATCTCGTCCACCTTGTCGGGGAAGCCGTGGTCGCCGAGCCAAAGCCGGTTGGCGCCGAACGTGTTGGTCTGGATGATGTCCGCGCCCGCGCTCAGGTAGCTGTCGTGGATGGTCTCCACGAGGCCCGGGTCGGACAGGTTCAGCTCGGGCAGCGACCGGTCGAGCGCGGCGCCGGCCGCGTGCAGCATGGTACCCATCGCGCCGTCGCAGACCAGAATCCGCTGACCGGACAGCAGCTTACTCGCCGTCGTCACGGCGGAACGAGGACCCTTACTCATCTACGCCTCCCCCGCGGTTCATTTCTACTATGCCTCCGGCAGGGCGTCGAGGATCTCGAGCGCGACCTGAGCGATCAGCCGGTCCCTGTAGTTGTCGAGCCGCAGCCCGGTGATCTCCTCGATCCGCTTGATCCGGTAGGCCACCGTGTTCGGGTGCACGTGCAACAGCCGCGATGCCCGCTGCGGGCTGTTGTTCTCCCTGAAGTAACAGGCGAGCGTCGACAGGTACTCCGACTTGTGCTCGTGTTCATGCTCGCTGAGCTTTCCGAGCACTTCCGCGGCGAACGACCGCAGCTCGCCCAGGTCGGGCACCTGCAGCAGCAGCCGGTGGATGCCCAGGTCCTCGAACGCGGCCACGGCGCCGGTGCGGCCGAGCCGCCACAGCGTCTGCGTGGTGCGGTGCGCCTGGTCGTAGGACCCGGTGATCTCCTCCGGGTCGCGGCAGGGACCGCCGATGCCGATGACGACCTTCGCGCCGGGGAACAGCTCGCCGAGCCGGGTCAGGCACGCCTGACCGAGCTTGCGCGGGTCGGGCGAGGCGGCGGCCACCACGACCACCTCGGACTCGCGCGCGGAGACGATCGCCTCCGGCGCCCGGGTCGTCATGAAGTGCTCGATGCTCTCCCTGATCCGCTGCCGTAGCGCCTCGGCGTCCGCGGCGCGAGACGGCGGCGGGAGCTCGAAGGCGATGGCCGCCACGTTGTGCTGGCGGGCGGAGTCGTACCCGAGGTGCGCTGCCCACCGGGCCGCGTCCCCGGCGTCCCGGCCCCGGCCGAGCAGCAGGCCCTCGACGAGATCGTCGCGCACCCGCCGGGCCGCGGCGGCGACGACGCGCTCGCGGCCGAGGATCACGCCGCAGATCGTCGCGGCGTGCTCGGTCACCAGCAGGCTCATGTCCTCGCCGAAGGATTCCTCCGCCGGGTCGAGGGTGATCAGGTACGACGGCACCTCATCGCCGACCAGGATCGGCGCGACGATGATGGCGGGAACCCCGCCGACATTCGGCAGCCGCAGGGCGCGCTGGCTGAGCCGGGAGGCGCGCAGCACCTGGCCGAGCCGCGGGTGGACGACATGGTCCCGCACCAGGGCGGCGGCCTTCTCGGGGGGAAGGCCGGGCGAGGAGGCGGTGAGCACGTCCATGAGCTGGCTGACGACCGCGACGGTGGCGGACGCGCGCTCGGAGATGAGCTGGACGACTCCGGCCAGGTCGGCGTCCTGCATGGCAAGACCCGACAGGTGCCGGTACACGGTCACGAGCTCACGCAGGACGGCGTTCTCCTTGTCGACGTCCCGGGGGCTCTCCCTGGTAGTCGGCGCTGTCGCGAGCCGGCTGGCGGCTTGGATCGTGTCCGGCATGGTCACTGCACTATACGACGTTGTGTCATCTTCGCTTTTGTGGGACCCCACAAAAGCATCTTTACCACTGTTGTAGACCTGGGAAAAGCCGTTACATGCAAGTTGATGCGACAAGGCCACGCGGGCTGTGGCCGGCCACAGCCCCAAGGCGGACGGCTTTGGGGCGGACCACGATGCCCGGAACGCCACCTCGTGACACTCTCTGGATGATTTGGAGAGCCAGCATGTCCGAACCCATCATCATCACCCGCTGCGCGCACTGCGGCGCGATTCAGGGCGGTTCGAGCGCGGCTCTGGACGCGCTGTACCAGGAGGTGGCCAGGCTGAGCCAACTGGCGCAGGACGCCGGAGCCCGCGAGGCTGACCTGCGGCGGGAGGTCAGGCTGCTGCAAGAGACGGTCGCCCGGCTACGCGCGGGCATCGGTACGTTACGTACGATCGTTATGTTACAGAGACTTGACATACAGTTTTCATGATCGAAAATAAACAGGCACTTTCCGAGCGAAAGGGGCCGCCGTTGCTCGAGTACCGCGATATCTACGCGGGGGGCCGACTGGTCGGGTCCGCATCTCCAGACGTGATCACCATCGTCAATCCGGCCACGGAAGAGGTCGTTGGTGCCGTCCCGTCGGCGGTTGGCGTGGACGTCGACCGGGCCGTGCGGTCCGCCCGACGGGCGTTCGACGACGGCCACTGGGCGGCCTGCTCCCCCGATGAGCGCGCGGACGCGCTCGAGCGGCTGGCGGGCGCGCTCGAAGCGCGCACCGAGGAAGCCGCCCGTCTCGTGACGGCCGAGATGGGCATGCCCATCGCTTACTCCAGGCTGCACAACGCCGCCGCCCCGTGCTCGATCCTGCGGTACTACGCGAAGCTCGCGCGTTCCCTCGACACCGAGGAGACCAGGACCGCGGTCAGCTTCACGGGCCGGACCGTGGTGCGCCGCGAGCCGGCCGGGGTCGCCGCGGTGATCACCAGCTGGAACTACCCGATCATGCTGGCGTTCTGCCAGCTCGCGCCGGCGCTGGCCGCCGGGTGCACGATCGTGCTCAAGCCCGCGGCCGCGACGTCGCTGTCGGCGTACATCCTGGCCGAGGCGTTCGAGGCGGCTGACTTCCCGCCGGGCGTGTTCAACCTCGTCACGGGAACACACCAGACGGCCGGCATGCTGGCCAGGCACCCTGGTGTGGACCGGGTCGCGTTCGCCGGGCCGGCCAAGCAGGGCCGCTGGATCGCGTCCATCTGCGGGGCGGAGCTCAAGCCAGCCAGCCTCGAACTCGGCGGCCAGTCCGCCGCGATCATCCTCGACGACGCCGACCTGAGTAAGGCGACGGCGAGCCTGGGCTCGCTGTGCTTCGGCAACTCCGGGCAGACCTGCTTCGCGATGTCCCGGGTGCTGGTGCCCGAGAAGATGTACGACGAAGCGCTGGAGGCGATGATCTCCCAGGCGAGCGCCCTGGTGGTCGGCGACCCGCTCGCCGAGTCCACCACGATGGGGCCGCTGGCCTCATCCCGGCGCCGCTCCGACGTGGAGGGCCGGGTCCGCGCGGGCGTGACCTCCGGCGCGCGCGTCGTCTCCGGCGGTCGACGGCCCGCCTCGCCGGTGCGCGGGTACTTCTACGAGCCGACCGTCCTCGCCGACGTGACGCCCTCGATGCCGATCGCCCAGGAGGAGATCTGCGGTCCGGTGGCCACAGTGATCAGGTACTCGGGCGAGGCGGAGGCGGTCGCGCTGGCCAACGACGGGTTCGGGCTCGCCGCGACCGTCTGGACCGGCGACCCCCAGCGCGGGCTCGACATCGCCCGCCGGACCCGCGTCGGAACGTTCGGAGTCAACCTGTACGAGCCCGACATCGGCTCGCCGTGGGGCGGCCGCGGCGCCAGCGGCCAGGGCATCGCGTACGGCCCGGAGGGCATGGAGGCCTACCTGACCACGAAGTCGGTCTTCCTCCCGTCGTTCCGCTGAGCTCGCGGGGGCCGCGCCCCGGTCAGCCCGCCGCCCTGTCGCTCGAGTGAGTGGCGAGGGCACCGTCGAGGAAACGCTCCATGGGCAGCGTCGCGGCCCCGAGGGCAACCGCGTCCGGCCCGAGCCCGCCCAGCTCGATCGACGTCTGCGCGAACCTGTGGTGCAGGGCGTGCTGCCGGGCCGCCTCCGTGACGGCGGGCAGGATCCGCTGACCGAGCAGCAGCCCGGCCCAGCCGCCGAGGATGATGCGCTCGGGCCCGAACAGGTTCACCAGGTCGGCGATCCCCGCGCCCAGGTACAGCGCGGTCTCATCGAGGATCCGCACGGCCTGTTCGTCGGCTTCGTCGGCGGCGGCGACCAGCGAGGCGAGCGCCGACTCCTCGTCCTCACCAGACAGCGAGCGACCGTAGCGGTCGAGTATCGCCCCGGCACCCACGTACGCCTCCAGGCAGCCGTGCGACCCGCAGCGGCAGCTCCGCCCGCCAACCTCCACCGTCGTGTGCCCCCACTCGAGGGAGGCCGACGTCCCGCCGAGCCCGGGGGTGCCGGTGACGATGCTCGCGCCCAGACCGGACCCCATGAGGCACACGACGGCCTGGCGCGCACCGCGCCCGGCGCCGAACCACAACTCGGCCTGCCCCATCGTCTTCGCGCCGTTGTCGATGTACAGCGGGAAGTCGCCGGCGGTCCGCAGCAGGCGGCCGAGCGGCACCGCGTCCCAGCCATACGTCTGTGCGTAGACCAGCGCTTCCGCGCCGTCGTGCTCGACGACCCCGGGAACCCCGATACCGACGCCAAGGACCCGTGAGGCGGCGCAGTTCCCGTCGGCGAGGACGCTCGCCAGCCCGGCGCGGACCCGGTCCGCTACCACGTCGATGCCGTGCTCTTGCGGATCAAGGGCGTAGTCGGCACTTGCCCGCATCGTCATCGTCGTGTCGAACATCTCGACGCGGATGCGCGTCTCCCCCACGTCGACGCCGATGACGCGCCCGTAGTCGGGGTCCATGCGCAGCAGCGCCCGAGGCCGGCCGCCGTCGGAGTCCACCGACCCCGCTTCCGTGACGATGCCGTCGTCGATCAGCTCACGGACGACGTTGCTGACCGAGCCCGCGGACAGGCCCGTGGCCCAGCTCAGGTCCTGCCGGCTGCACGGCTGGGTGAAGAAAAGCGACCACAGGAGCACAGAACGGTTGTCCCTGCGCAGATCCCGGACGGTCGACCGCTTGCGTCCCGCCACTCCCATCGCCCCCTTTTACTTTCTCTTACATCAAGTCTAAGTGCCCCAGCCGGTTGCGAAGTCCATCGAAGTGGCCGACCCGAGTGGCTCCGGCACTTCCGGCCACGGTGCGTCCGGTCCAGCAGGTAACCGTAGCCAAGCTTGCACCCGCTTCGCGAGAGCAGGCCGCGCGGGCCCCAAGGAGGTGCGCAACGGGGCATTTCGCGGCTGGGCGGACGTTTTTCGCGGTCGTTTGCGCTATTTTTCCGGCAACCGCAACTTTCATCTAATCGGTCTTTACCACAAACAGCAATTTCAGCCGGAACGCCCCGGCCCGGCCAGGGCAAAGCCCCCAAACCCCTGGAGGATCGCATGACGCAGACGAGTGCCGAGCCGCAAGCGCAGCAAACTCAGGAACACACGCCGGAACCCCCGCATAGCATTCCGAGGCCGCACACCGACGCTGCCGCATTGCGCGCGATAGAGCACGCAAAAGAGGACCTGCACCAGCGGGCCGAACACATTCGTGCCGCCCCCCAAGAGCACAAGCCCAAGCTGGTCCTGTCCGACCACGTCCGGGGCACCAGCGTGCTCGACAAGATCGCCGACGCCGTGAACAAGGTCTGCGGGTCGATGTGGGTCTTTCTCTTCATCACGATCGGCATCGTCGTCTGGCTCTTCCTGGGCAACATCGTCGGGTTCGACAAGACGCCATGGCCGCTGCTGCTGGTGATCCTCAACCTGCCGCAGCTGTCGATCATGATCTCGCTGCAGGTGAGCGCCAACCGGGCGCAGGCGGCGAGCGACCGGCGGGCGATCGCCGACCACGAGACGCTCATCGCGCTGCACGAGATGGCCAAGCAGCAGATCGGCATCCTCCAGAACCAGGACCAGGTGCTCGACATCCTGCACACCTTCGCCGCGCACGACATGCCCGGCAGGCAACGGCAGATCCAGGACGCCGTCAACGAAATCCTCGCGGTCGTAGCCCCGGAACAGGGCTAGTGAACAATCGTTAGCACGCATAATAGTTGCCATCAAGCAACTACCCACTATGCTGGGGAGGCGTGGCTACTAGGGCGAACGAGCAGACGGACAGCGGCGAGACGGTCAACGGCGGCGGGCGGGGCACGGCCTACAAGTGGGTAGCCCTGTCCAACACGACGCTCGCGATGACCATGGCGACCATCGACGCGTCGATCGTCATCATCGCGATGCCGGCCATCTTCCGCGGCATCAAGCTCAACCCGCTCACCCCTGGCAACGTCTCGTACCTGCTGTGGATGATCATCGGCTACCTGCTCGTGCAGTCGGTGCTCGTGGTCACGCTCGGCAGGCTGGGCGACATCTTCGGCCGGGTGAAGATCTACAACCTGGGCTTCGTCGTGTTCACGCTGGCCTCCGTCGCACTGAGCTTCGACCCGGCGCTCGGGCCCAACGGCGCGCTGTGGCTCATCGCCTGGCGGGTCGTCCAGGCGTTCGGCGGCGCGATGCTGATGGCCAACTCCGCGGCGATCCTCACCGACGCGTTCCCCGCTAACCAGCGCGGCATGGCGCTGGGCATCAACCAGGTCGCGGGCATCTCGGGCCAGTTCGTCGGCCTGCTGCTCGGCGGCCTGCTCGCCGCCTGGGACTGGCGGGCGGTGTTCTGGATCAACGTGCCGATCGGCGTGTTCGGCACGATCTGGGCGTACAAGAGCCTGAAGGAGATCGCGCACACGAGGAAGGCGCGGATCGACTGGGCGGGGAATGTCACGTTCGCCCTGGGCGCGGGGGTGCTGCTCGCCGCGATCACCTACGGCATCCAGCCGTACGGCGGATCGGCCACCGGCTGGGGCAACCCCATGGTGATCGGCGGCATCGTCGGCGGCATAGCGCTGCTCATCGCGTTCTGCGTCGTGGAGACCAAGGTCGCCGACCCGATGTTCCAGCTGGCCCTGTTCAGGATCCGCGCGTTCGCGTCCGGCAACATCGCCGCCCTGCTCGGCGCGATCGCCCGAGGCGGCCTGCAGTTCATGCTGGTGATCTGGCTGGCGGGCATCTGGCTGCCGCTGCACGGCTACGACTTCACGGTCACGCCACTGTGGGCGGGCATCTACATGCTGCCGCTGACCGCCGGGTTCCTCATCGCGGGCCCGCTCTCCGGCGTGCTGTCTGACAGGTACGGCGCGCGCCCGTTCGCCACCGCGGGCCTGCTGGTCGCGGGCGTGTGCTTCATCGGCCTGATGCTGCTGCCGATCGACTTTCCTTATCCGTTGTTCGCGCTGCTCATCTTCGGCAACGGGATAGGCTCCGGCCTGTTCGCCTCGCCGAACACCTCCGCCATCATGTCCAGCGTCCCCGCGCACACCCGCGGCGCGGCGTCCGGCATGCGGTCGACCTTCCAGAACTCGGGGATGTCGCTGTCGATCGGCATCTTCTTCTCGCTGATGATCATCGGCCTGGCGAACACGCTGCCGCGCACGCTGACCGCCGGGCTCACCTCGCAGGGCGTGCCGCTCGCGCAGGCGACCACGGTCGCGCACTTGCCGCCGGTGTCCACCGTGTTCGCCGCGATGCTCGGCTACAACCCGGTGCAGAACCTGCTCGCGCCCAGCGGACTGCTGCACACACTGCCCGCGCACAACGTCTCGGTGCTCACAGGCAAGCAGTTCTTCCCCACGCTCATCTCCGGGCCGTTCCACCACGGGCTGATGATCGTGTTCACGGCGGCAGCGATCATGTCGCTGCTCGGCGCGCTGGTCTCCTGGTTCCGGGGGAAGCCGTTCATCTTCCACGAGGAACCCGCTGCCGTTCCGGATAATTCTCAAGAAGCTCTGCTAGCCCGGGGGGACGACCCCCCGGAGCCCCCCGTCAAAGTGGCGGTAGCCGGCTAAAGTCAGAATCGTGGCACGCTATGAGTACCGCTGCCGCGCCTGCGGCGACACGTTCGAACTGACCCGTCCGATGAGCGAATCGTCGGCGCCCTGCACCTGCCCGCGGGGACATGACGACACCGTTAAGCTGCTGTCCACGGTGGCCGTCGGCGGCCGCGCGTCGGCTGGCGGCGGCGGTGGTGGCGGCGGCGGCGGGTGCTGCGGTGGCGCCTGCGGGTGCGGGGGCTGACAAAGGCTCTTAGTCCGAACGGTGCCCGGCTTACTCACATCGGCTGGGCCTGCTGCATGACGATGCGGGCGAGTTCGAGGCGTGAACCGATGTGGAGCTTACGGAAGATCTGGCGCAGGTGGAACGCGACGGTGTTCACGCTGATGTACATCTGGGCGGCCACTTGCTTGTTGCTAAGCCCCTGGGCGACCAGTTCCGAGGCGGTGCGTTCGGTGTCGGTCAGGCTCTGCCATCCGGACAGCGGCCTGCCGGCCTGCTGTGTCCAGTGCCTGCGGCGCACGCCGAGCGCGCGGAGCCTGTGCCGCACACGGGCCGCGTCGGTGGCCGCGCCGGCCTGCTGATAGCCGCGGATGGCCCGCTCGAGGTGCTGGATCGCCTGGTGGTGATCCGACTGCTCCATGTGCAGGACGGCGAGGTCTTCGGCCGCCGAGGCCCCGGCCCACGGGTCGGTGTGCTCCGCGGCGGCCCGGGCCAGCCGGGCCGGATCTTTGCCGGCGAGCCCGGTGCTGTGCGCCGCCCCGGCGGTTAGGGCCGGGTGTCCGGGGTTGTCACGCGCGAGGACTTCGGCGGTGCGGGCGGCGAGGGCGGCAAGCTCAGCGGCACCCGCGGCCAGCGCGGCGCGCACCACCCAGGCCGCGAGCGCGGGGTCGCCGAGGAAGACGCCGCGGTGCGCCGGAAGACCGTCGCAGGCCTGCCGGATCTGCCCGATCGCGGCGGCCGGGCCGTGGCGCGCCTGGGTGACCTGGGCCTGCGCCATGGTGGTTTCCGCGCGTGCGAACAGGCCCGGCAGGTGCGGCATCGCGGTCGGGCCGCTAGGCTGGCCGGCGATATGGTGCGCCGCGGCGGCGGTGTCGCCGGCCCGCAGCGCGATCACGGCCAGAACACGGCGGGCGGTCGCGGCGTAGCCGTGTGCCCCGGCGGTCTCGGCGGCGGCCAGGGCCGCCTGGCCCGCGGCGGCGGCGGCGGCGAGCCGGCCGCGGGCAAGGTGGATGCGGGCGCGCAGGATGGGCACCGCCGCCTCGGCCTGGATGCCCCGCGGCGTCTGATTGTCCGCGGCCCGCAGGATGTTCTCCGCCTCCTCGAGCCGGCGCAGGTCGATCAGGGCGGCGGCCAGCGCCAGCAGCGGCTGGACGTGGCGGGCATCGGGACTGCTTCCGCCGCCGCGCCTCGCGGCGTCGCGCAATAGCTCGAGTCCGGTCCCGACCTGGCCCTTGTCCCAGGCCAGGAAGGCACGGGTGACCAGGGCCGCCGCGACCGCATGGTCGGCGTGCCGACCGGGCGCGGCGAGGATCGCGTCGGATACAGGTCCGGCTTCGCCGGGCTCGGACCTCCACCCGCGTGATCCAGCGAGCGCCTGCAGCTGCGCGGTCAGCGCCTGATCGCGCAGAGCATCGGGCAGCTGCCGCTGGGTCAGGACCGTCCTGGCTTCGGCGAGGGCGGCGGTGGCCTGGCCGCGAGCGCACAGGACCGAGGACAAGGCGCAGCGCAGCCGGGCCTCGCAGACCGCGGGCAGCGGGGCGATCAGGGTGTCGCGGGCGATCTGGGCCGCCCGGTCGAGCCGCCCGGCCGCGGCCAGGGCCTCAGCGGCGGCCACCGCGCGAGCCAGCGCGCCCGGATCGCCTGGAGGCGTCAGCTCTAGCGCCCGCGACGCCAGGTTGGCGGCGATTCGCGGCGCCGTGCCCAGCGTTTGCGCCGCCGCCTGGTCGAGGTCCGCCAGCGACCCGTGATCGTCGGGATGCGCCGCCCGCAGCAGGTGACCGGCGGCCAGAGCCGCGGACTCACCCCGGTCAAGCAGGAGCCGGCCGTACTGGCGGTGCAGCGCGTTGCTCACAGGCCGGGGGATCACGTCACCGACCGCGCGGCGCAAAAGCTGCTGCCTGAAGGAGAACGAGTCGTGGGCGGCGGCCATGATCCCGGCGCCCATCGCCTCCTCGACCGCGGGGACCAGCATGGCCGGAGTTTCGCCGAGCATCTCGGCGGCGTCTTCGAGCCGGAACGAGGAGCCGAGCACGGTCGCCGTCACCAGCAGGTTCCTGGCATGCCCGCTGAGACCGTCGAGCCTGCGCCGCACGACTTGATGTATCCGCCGCGGAAGTCGCGCGCTAACGAGCACGGCGCGGCCGCCGCTGACCCGCACGGCGCTGTCGTCCCGCAGGCCACGGATCAGCTCGGTGAGCAGCGACGGGTTCCCGGCGGCGCCGCCGGCCAGGTCGAGCAGGGCTTGGTCCGCCGGGGCGCCGAACGCGTCCGCGAGCATCCCCGCCACTGCCTCATTCGCGAGAGCGGCCACGATGATCCTGGCGGCGCCGTCCTTTTCCAGCAGCCCGAACAGGTACTCGGTGTCTCCTGGGTAAGACTGCGCCGCGCTGGACCGGGCGAGGATCCAGGCGACCGGAGCTCTCCTCAGGTCCCACGGCAGCGACCGCAGCGCCGCCAGCGTCGCCGGGCCCGCCCAATGCAGGTCGTCCAGGCACACCAGGACCGGGGCGGCGCGAGCCCGCTGCTCCAGGTGCGCGCGTATCTGGCTGATCCACGACGCGACCGCGTCCGGCGGGCCGCGATCGTCACCTCCGGCGGCGAGCCAGGCGAATTGATCGCGAAGCGCCACGCGCAGCGCGAACAACGGGATCGCGCGGCCCAGCGGGTCCGCGGCCCCTGCTGCCAGCGCAAAACCCTGCTCCGCCGCCTCGTCGGTGGCATCGCGCAGCAGCCGGGACTTGCCCGCGCCTGGTTCCCCCTCCACCAGCAGCACGCCGCCCAGCCCTCCCATCGCGCGGCGCAGCACACCGCGGACGACCTGCCGCTCCGCGTCACGGCCGCGCGTCACCGTCTCACCGGCTGCCATAGCCCGATTGTCAGCTCGCGACGCGAGCACACGCATCCGCCAGGTTGCCAGTGCGACTGGCTAGTGTCCCGCGGGCTGTGGGTGACTAGCAGGTTTGACGGTGTCAACGTCGCGCGCGGCGGCGAACCTGCTACGGAGAGCCTGCTGCGGAGGGCACCTGCCGACCGAGTCTGCGCGAAAGGGCGGTCGCGATGCACATCCTTGTTACCAGCGCCAGCGGCGCCAACGGCGACGGGTACGGCGCGATCCTGCGCTTCGGGCCCGAGGGTGAGTTCACGGGGCCGTTCAGCAGCGACCCGCGCATCGCCGACCCACGCGGTCTTTCCCTCGACCCGTCAGGCGCACTCGTCTACCTGAACAGCGGCGACGACCGTGTGCTCGCGCTCGACCTGCACGGGTACGTCGTGCGCGACTCAGGGCGGATAAGCGGCCTCGATCCGGGCGGCGGCGAGTTCGGCCCCGATGGCCGCTACTACGTCGGAATGCGCCGCGAGCGGTCGGTACTCGCCCTGCCGGCCGGGCTCGACGGGGAGGGCGAATCCTTCCTGCCGGAGGGCGCCGTCCCGTTCCCGCGCGGGTTCGGGTTCGGCCGCGGCGGCGCGCTTTACCTCGCGTCGGGCGCCGCGCCAGCCGCAGCGGGCGACAACACCATCGTCGTGTTCGAGCGGAACGCGGCGATGCGCCCGCGTCGGCTGGTCACCGACCCGAAGCTGAGCCCGCTCGACCTGAAGCTCGCCCCCAACGGGAACATCGTGGTCTCCAGCGAATGGCCGTTCGGCGACCCTGACGCCGTGACCAGCGTGCGGGAATACGATCCGGTCAGCGGGCAGCTCGTCCGCGTCCTTGTGCCCGAAGACTCCGTCGGATTCCGCAGGCCACGCGGGCTGAGATTCGGGCCAGGCGGTCTCCTGTACTGCGCGGGAGAAGACAATGTCGTCGCCTTCGACTTCCGGACGGGAACCTTCGCGGGCACGGTGGTGCGACTCGCCCGGCTGAACGGACAGGCGCTGGTGCTGGTGCCGTAGGCCCCGGCGGCCGCCGTCAGCGTTGCTGGTAGGCGAGGTCGGCGGCGCTGAGGCCTTCCAGCGCCAGGCCGAGCGCGGTGGCTTCGGCCATCCGGCGGCTGAGGCGCTGGCGCAGGGTGACCGCCAGGTACCTGGTCAGCAGTTGCGGCCTGGCGGCGATGGTCTCGGCGAGCTCCCGAGCCCGCGGCAGGACCTGTTCCAGCGGCAGCACCTCGGCGACCGCGCCCCACTGCCCGGCCTGCCGGGCGGTGAACGAACCCTGGGTCAGCGTGAGATAACGGGCCCGGTTCAGGCCTATGGCCTCCTCCCAGGCGAGGTGGACGCCGTCGCCGGGCACGATCCCGAAGGTCAGGTGCGGGAAGTCGGTGAACACGGTGGTGTCCGCGGCGATGACGATGTCGGCCAGCAGGACATACTCGCTGTGCACCGAGGCCGGGCCGTTCACCGCGCCGATGACCGGCATCTCGAGGTCGACGAGCCGCTGCATCACCCGGCGTCCCTCGGCGATGGTGCGGTCCCAGTCGGCGGGCTTGGTGATGTCCCCCAGGCTCGGCCCGTCGATGTCGGTCATGAACCGGTCACCGGTGCCGGTCAGCACCAGCACCCGGTTGTCCCGGTCGTCCCCGATCTCGGCCAGGGCCCGCGGGAGGTCGGTATGCATCGACCCGGTGAACGTCGCGGGACCGTTGTCGGTGTGGAACCTGAGGGTCAGCACGCCGGACGGTGTCCGGGTGAGGTCGAAGTTCTTGAACGCGGTGAAGTAAGCGGGTTCGGTCGCAGGCATGTGGGACTCCTCCGTCGCGGTCTGGCACCAGCGCCGAGTATCGCCGCGCACCCGCGAGCCGCGCACCGTCAGGACGGATGGGCCCGCATCGGATGCCCGCGGCGGGGCGAGGGCCGGGCGGTACTACCACTCTTGACGGTGTGGGCAGGCGGCCCGGGCGGCGAAGGTGTAGCAGCGAGGCTCTAGCCGTGCCGCGGATATGGCCCGCTGGCGGAAGGGGATCAGCATGTCACACCAGGAAACGATGTCCATGACCGGCGAGCGTCCCGCGTCCGGCTCCCGGATGGCGCAGGGCGGGCACCTCTACATGCAGACAAACGAAGTCAGGAATTGCGTCATCCACTATCAGCGGGACGCGGGCGGCACGATCACCGAGGTGGGTCGCATCACCACCGGCGGCGCCGGTTCCGGGACCTACAAGCCGGTCAGCGGCCAGGAAAGCGCGCCGAACGCCTTCGAGGGTGCCAACAGCGTCATCCTCACCCAGGACCGGCGGTTCCTGTTCGCCACCAACGGCGGCGACAACTCGGTGTCCAGCTTCGCGGTGAGCACGGAGGGCAAGCTCACCCTGCTGGACGCCAAGCGAACAGGCAACATCGTGGCGGGGCGCAGCGGCACCGCCAAGGCGCTGGCGTACTCCCCGGCCCACGGCATGCTGTACGTGCTGCACGCGTTCGGGCCCGACCACGTGCGGCTGATGTCGGTCGACGAGGACGGCGGCCTGACCGCCCGTCCCGAGGGCTACACGATCAACACGATGGACAAGCCCAACCGGGTGGCCACGATGGCGGCGCTCACCGCCGACGAGAAGTTCCTGGTCGTCGGAACGACGTTCGACGAGCCGGCCAAGGCGAACCCGGACGGCTCGCCAATCGTGTGGGTGGAGAAGAGCGGCGCCCCCCACTCGGTCGCCTCGAACGCGCCCGACCCCGACGGCCTCATCGTGTTCCCCGTGCGTGCCCACGGCGCGCTCGGCGAGGCCAAGTTCCAAGACGGAGGCGGCGCCTCACCGTGGAACGTGCAGTTCCTCCGGCACCGGCCCGATCGCTTCGTCCTCGGGTACGCCGTCGGTGACGGGGTGGCGCTGGGCAGGATCGATGAGGACGGCGGCCTCGACATCGGCCCGATCACGCAGATCGGCACGTTCGGGGGCAGGCCCACCGAACTCTGCTGGGTGTCCGTCTCCCCCGATGACCAGATGGTGTTCGCGACGAGCTTCGGTTACGGCTACGTGAGCACGTTCCGCATCGAAGGCAACGTGCTATCAATCGCCAAGGATCCCGCGTGCCAGAAAGTTCCCGGCGACGGCACGTTCCGCGCCCTCAACGGGACAGTCAGCAGCGGCCCGGCCGACAACTGGCTGTCACCCGACGGCGCCTACCTGTACCAGGTCTACCCGAACGCCGCGCGCCTGGTCGGCTACGAAGTCCGTCCGGACGGAACGCTGGATGAGATCACCAGCGCCACCATCCCCTACCAGAGCCCGCAGGGCCTGGCGGGGTTCTGACGGGGCAGGGTCATGCACCTGACACCGCGGGAATTCGACAAGCTGCTGATCTATATGGTCGCCGAGGTGGCGCTCAAGCGGAAACAGCAGGGGCTGCGGCTCAACCACCCGGAGGCGGTCGCCGTGATCTCGGCGGCGGCGCTGGACGCCGCCCGGGCCGGCAAGACGCTCGAAGAGGTCATGACGCTGGCCAGCAAGGTCCTCACCAGCGCCGACGTCATGGACGGGGTGGCCGACATGATCCCCCGCGTCCAACTCGAGGCGGTCTTCGACGACGGGAGCCGGCTCATCACCGTGCACTCGCCCATTCAGTAGCGATTCCATGAGACGAAGGAAGGCTGACGTGAGCACTCCGGTGGGCGGCTACATCCTCGCCGCGGAACCTGTGGAGATCAACGCGGACCGCCCGCACCTGACGCTGACGGTGCGCAATACCGGCGACCGGCCGGTCCAGGTGGGCTCCCACTTCCACTTCTTCGAGGTCAACCGGGCGCTGGAGTTCGACCGGGAGAAGGCGTTCGGCCACCGGCTCGACATCGCCGCGGGCACGGCGGTGCGCTTCGAGCCCGGTGACCAAAAGGACGTCACCCTGGTCCCGTACGGGGGGAAGCGGCGGGTGCACGGCTTCAACGATCTGACCGACGGCTGGGCTCCGGTTGACGGCGGCTACCGACCCGCCGCCACCCGGGCCATGCGCCTGGCCGCGGAGTACGGGTTCAAATCGGAGCACCAGGCGCAGCGCCAGCCACAGCGGCGGGCGAAAAGGAGCGCCGCGCGATGACCAGGATCTCGCGGCAGGAGTACGCTGGGCTGTTCGGTCCGGCCGTCGGCGACAAGATCCGCCTCGGTGACACCGACCTGTTCATCGAGATCGAGCGTGACCTGCGGGTCCTCGGAGACGAGGCGATTTACGGGGGCGGGAAGACGCTGCGCGACGGCATGGGCGTCAACAACCAGCTCACCAGCGAAGGGGGCGCGCTTGACCTCGTGATCACCAACGTGACCGTGCTGGACGCGGTGCTCGGGGTGATCAAGGCCGACGTCGGCATCAAGGACGGCCTCATCGCGGGCATCGGCAAGGCGGGCAACTCGGGGACGATGGACGGGGTGACGCCCGGCCTCGACGTCGGTCCCGCCACCGACGCGATCTCCGGTGAACAGCTCATCCTAACCGCCGGCGGCATCGACACCCACGTCCACTACGTCGCCCCGCAGCAGGCGCACGCGGCGCTGAGCAATGGGGTCACCACGTTCTTCGGCGGCGGGATCGGGCCCACCGACGGGACGAACGGCACCTCGATCACCTCCGGGACCTGGCACATCGAGATGATGCTGCGCTCGTTCGAGGACCTGCCGCTCAACTTCGGGATCCTGGGCAAGGGCAGCGCGGCCGGGGAGGCCGCCCTCGTCGAGCAGATCGTGGCCGGCGCCGCCGGGTTCAAGATCCACGAGGACTGGGGCGCCACCCCCGCGGCGATCCGCGCGGCGCTATCCGTCGCGGACGAGATGGACGTGCAGGTCAGCATCCACACCGACACCCAGAACGAGGCCGGTTTCGTCGAGGACACGATCGCGGCCTTCGACGGCCGCACGATCCACACGTTCCACAGCGAGGGGGCCGGCGGCGGCCACTCCCCCGACCTGCTGCGCGTCGTTGGAGAAGACAACGTGCTGCCAAGCTCGACCAACCCGACGCTGCCGTTCGGGGTGAACACGCAGGGTGAGCTGTTCGACATGATCATGGTCGTGCACAATTTGAACCCGCGAGTCCCGTCGGATGTGGCGTTCACGGAAAGCCGGATCCGCGCGGAGACCATGGCGGCGGAGAACTTCCTGCACGACCTGGGCGCCATCTCCATGTTCTCCAGCGACTCGCAGGCGATGGGGCGGGTCGGCGAGAACTGGCAGCGCGTCATGCAGACCGCGGACGCGATGAAGCAGGCGCGCGGCAAACTGCCAGAAGACGCCGCGGGCAACGACAACTTCCGCGTCCTGCGGTATGTCGCGAAGATCACGATCAACCCGGCGATCGCAGCCGGCGCGGCACGGGTGATCGGCTCGGTCGAGCCGGGGAAGATGGCCGACCTGGTGCTGTGGGAGCCGGCCTTCTTCGGGGCCAAGCCCAAGCTGGTGCTCAAGGGCGGCCTGATCAACTGGGCGCTGATGGGCGATGTGAACGCGTCCGCGGCCACCGCCGAGCCGGTTCGCTACCGACCGATGTTCGGCGCGTTCGGCCCGGCGCTCACCAGTTGCTGCGTCAGCTTCGTCTCCGCGGCGGCCTGCGAGGCCGGCGTCGCCGAGCGGCTGCGGCTGCGGCGGCAGGTCGTTCCGGTCGAGCGGACCCGGACCATCACCAAGCGCGACCTGATACGCAACGACGCCATCCCGGCGATCGAGGTCGACCCCGAGACGTTCGCCGTCAAGGCCGACGGCGTGCACGCGTCCGTGCCCGCCGCCAGGTCGGTCAGCCTCAACCGGCGGTACTTCTTCAGTTAGCACCTCAGTGAGCAGGGAGGTCGCCATGACGATCAGGGAGGTCAGCGTGGCCGGCGACGCGCTGGTGCGGGTGGATGCGGTCCTGGGCCGCGCCGCCGACGACGGCTGGCCCGATCGGCTGGGCGGTGCCCGGGTCGACGTGCTGCGGCTGGACCAGGCGGAGGCGCAGAAGAGCCGGCTCAGGAAGGTCACCGAGGGCGGGGCGGAGGTCGCGATCTCGCTCGACCGCGGCACGCAGCTGCGCGACGGCGACATCCTGGCCTGGAACGAGGCGCGCCGCACCGCGATCGTCGCGCGCGTCGACCTCAAGGAGGTTCTCGTCATCGACCTGCTCGGGCTGGCCGACGGTCCGCGGGAGTCGTCGATGGCCAGGTGCGTGGAACTCGGTCTCGCGCTCGGCAACCAGCACTGGGCGGCCGTCGTCAAGGGCACGCGGGTCTACATCCCGATGACCGTGGCCAGGGAGGTGATGGCGTCGGTGCTGAAGACTCATTCCGTCGAGGCGTGGGAGTTCGTGCCCGGGGCCGACATCCTTTCCGACCTGGCCCCGCACGAGGCTCGCCGCATGTTCGGAGCGGCGCGAGGGCATCGTCACCCGCCGGCGGCGCAATCAACCGGCAGGCTCCCGTGAGCGTCGCCCGGATGATGCGGGTGCTCCAGTTCGGAGATTCGCTGCTGCCGATCGGGTCCTTCTCCTTCTCTAACGCCCTCGAGTCGGCCGTGCAGCAGGGCGTGGTGCGTGACCCGGCCACGCTGGCCGAGTTCGTAACCGCTTCGGCTCGCCGCGCGGCGACATCGGACGGCATCGCGCTACTCGAGGCCCATCGCGCCGCCCGCGGGGCGAGCATCGAGCGCATCACGCTAGCCGACCGGGCGGTGTTCGAACGTAAGCTCGGCGAGGAGAGCAGGACGATGACGGTCCGGATGGGGCGCAAGCTGGCCGAAGTGGCCACCGCCGCCGGGCCGGCCCCCCAGCTTGGCCTGTGGCTGGACCGGATCAGGAACGGCGTCACGCCGGGCACGTACCCGGTCGGCCTGGGCATCTTGTTCGCCGAGCTCGGCTCGCCAGAAGAAGACGCGTTCGCGGTCCACCAGTACGGCGTCGCGATGACGATGCTGAGCGCGGCGCTGCGGCTGATGAGGATCGATCACCGCCAGGTCCAGGCGATTCTTTTCGCCGCTGACCGCGGGGTCGGCGCCGATTACGCCGCGGTCCGCGCGGCGTCGCTGCCGGACATGGCGGGCTTCACGCCAATGGCCGACATCCTCGCGGCCGTCCACGTCCGCTCCCACGTTCGCTTGTTCATGAACTGAAGGTGGTCCAGGTGAAAAAGACGACCCGCATCGGCATCGGCGGTCCGGTCGGCTCGGGCAAGACCGCGCTGGTCGAGGCCATCACCCCGCGGCTGATCGAGCTAGGCACGAGCGTGCTGATCATCACCAACGACGTCGTGACGACCGAGGATGCCAGGCACGTGCGGCGTGCGCTGAACGGCGTGCTGGCGCCGGACCGGATCGTCGGGGTCGAGACAGGCGCCTGCCCGCACACCGCGGTACGCGAGGATCCGAGCATGAACCTGGCAGCCGTCGAGGAACTGGAAGAGCGGTTCCCCGACGCCGGCGTGGTCCTGATCGAAAGCGGCGGCGACAACCTCACGCTCACGTTCAGCCCCGCGCTCGTCGATTTCTTCATCTACGTGATCGACGTCGCGGCCGGCGACAAGATCCCCAGGAAGAACGGCCCCGGGATCGCACAGTCAGACATCCTTGTCATCAACAAGACCGATCTGGCGCCCTACGTCCGCGCCAGCCTCGAGGTGATGGACGCCGACTCGAAGCTGACGCGCGGGGACGGGCCCTTCGTCTTCACCAACTGCCTCACCGGCGAGGGCATCGCGGACGTGGTCGACTTGATAAGGCGCAACGTGCTGTTCGACCTGGAGCCTGTGTGAGTCACGGCGTCCTGCGTATGTCTTTCGCTCGCCGCGGCGACCGGTCGGTGCTCACGGATCTGCGCCGGAAGGCCCCGCTGCTCGCGCAGCAGGCCCTGTACTGGGACGAGCACCTGCCCGGGCTGCCGTGCGTGTATGTCATCACGTCATCCGGCTGCGTGCTCCAGGGAGACCGGCTGGACATGTCGGTGAGGTTGGGCGCCGGCGCCATGGCCCATGTCACCACCCAGTCGGCCACGAAGATCCACCAGATGGACGCCAACTTCGCCGCCGCTTCGCAGCGGCTCGAGCTGGCGGACAGCGCCTACCTCGAGCTGCTGCCCGGGCCGGTCATCCCGCACCGGCACTCCCGGTTCGTCACCCGCACGTTGGCCACCGTCGCCGAGACCGCCACCCTCCTTAGCGCCGAGTTGCTGCAGCCTGGCCGCAAGTACCACGGCGCGGGGGAGCTTTTCGAATTCGACCTGTACTCCTCGACCCTGACGGCGAGGCGGCCCCGGCCGGATGGCACCGCGCTGTTCACCGAGAAGCTCGTGGCGGAGCCCTGGCGGCACCCCGTGCGGCAGGCAGGCGTGATGGGCAAGTTCGACGTGTTCGCGAACGTCACCCTCGTCACCTCACTCCAGCACGCCGACGCGATCTTCGGCCAGGTGGTGGCGGGGTCCGACGCCGACACGGACTGCGTGGCGGGGGCGAGCCGCCTGCCCCACGACGCCGGGCTCGTCTACAAGGTCCTCGGGATGGAGACAGAGCCGGTCAAGGCTAAGGTCCGCGCCTTCTGGAGCCTGGTGCGCCGGCAAGTGCTCGGCGCACCGGTGCCGGCCGTACGGCCGTGGGGGCCGCCGCTGTTAGCTGGCTCGGTGCTCGCTCGACAGCACCTGGTGCAGCTGGCCGCGCGAGCTGATGCCGAGCTTGGCGAACACCTTGCCCAGGTGGTACTGGACGGTCCGGGCGCTGATGAACAACCGCGCTGCGATCTCCGGGTTGGACAGCCCGTCGCGAGCCAGCCGCGCGACCTGGGTCTCCTGCGCCGTCAGCGGCTGACCGGCCTGCCCCTGGCGCGGACGCGCGGCGCGGGAGGTCACCTCGGGCACGGTCTCGCCGGTGGCCAGCAGCTCGCGGCGGGCCCGCTCCGCGAACCCCTCCATCCCCATCTCGTCGAGCATCTGACAGGCGGTGCGCAGCTGCTCCCGCGCCTGGGCGGGGCGGCGCTCGCGGCGCAGCCATTCGCCGTAGAGCAGGTGGGCGCGGGCAGCCTCCGGACGGCGCCGGGTGCGGCCGAGCCGGCCGACCGCTTCGCGGTAGTGTCCCTCGGCGGCCTTTCCCTCGGTCAGCAGCGCGCGCGACCGTGCCTCGATGCCCAGCCCTTCCTCGGTTCCGCCGGCCCGCGTCCTTTCTGCCAGCAGATCCAGGGCATCGCGGGCGATCCGCGTGCTCCCGGTGCGGGCGGCGGCTTCGATCAGCTCGGGCAGTGCCGACATGGAAACATACACGTGCGCGTGCTCGCTGGCCTGCCGGGCCGCCGTTAGCGCCTCCTGATGCCGGCTGAGCCCGTTGTAGAGGATCGCGGCCACCCGGTGCGCCCACGTGACCGCGACGCCCTGCCCGTCGGCCGCGGCGTCGTGAACGGTGGCCTCGATCAGCTGGGCGGCCTCGGTTTCCCGTCCCCGCAGCGACGCCAGCATCATGGCGGCGTAAGGCGCGATGCCAGACCCGGTCGCCTCGCAGACCGCGTCGGCCTCGGCGACGAGCGAGGCGGCGGACGCGAAGTCGCCGCTGTACACGGCGTCCAGGGCCATCACGTTCAGCAGGAACGGAAGCCGGTCGAGCGCGCCGACGTCCCGTGCGAGCTGGACCTGCCTGGCGGTCATGCGCCAGCCGTCGTGGTCCCACAGGCCTTTGTCCGCCTCCCTGGCCATCCAGCCCCATCGGAGCACATCCTCTGTCGTCATGTCCGCGCCGGCGAAGGCGGCCGTTGCCTGCCGCAGCGGCGGAGCCGCGGCGGCAGGCCCGTCGGTGACCATCAGGGCCAGACCCTCGAGCAGCAGATGCGCCGCCCGCGGCGGACCTGCGGACGCGGCAGCGCCCTCGCGGCACGGGACACCTCGAGCAGATCGCCGGCGCCCGCCAGGTGGCCGGCGAACATCGCCGCGTGCCACGCGTCCAGGTAGGTCTCCCCCGCCAGGTCGAGGTTGAGCGGTTCCAGCCGCTTGGCCGCCTTGAGCAGCAGCGGGGGCGCGTCGCTGCTTAGGGCGGAGGCGAACATAATCTGCCCGCGCAGCAAGTCCGCCTGCGCGCTCGCGAGCTCATCGAGCGGGCCCGCTTCCGCCGCGGCTACCAAGTCGAGGGCCTGGCCGAACGCGCCTGCTTGCAGGCTCGCCCGCGCCGCCGCTAGCGTGCGTCCGGTCCGGCGCCCGGGATCGACGGTCAGCAGCACCGCTCGTTCCAGGAACGCGGCGGCGGCGGCCTGCCCGCCGCGGGCTCGCGCCCGCCCGGCCAAGCGCTCAAGCTCCGCCGCCACCTCCTCGTCCGGCCCCGCCGCGGCCTGGGCGCGATGCCAGGCCCTGCGATCGGGATCAGACTCGGCATCGGTGGCCTCGGCCAGCGCCCGATGTGCCTGTTGCCTTTCCTGGATCGTGGCCGACCGGTAGGCCGCCGAGCGCACCAGCGTATGCCGGAACCGCACCCCTGGGCTGAACTCGGCCAGCCCGGCCTCGGTAGCCGGCGCCGCCGCTTGAAGCTGGATTCCCAGCCGCCAGGCCGCCCGCCACAGCAGCGCCGGATCCCCGGACGGATCGGCCGCCGCCAGCAGCAGCAGGCACCGCGTCTGGGCCGGCAGGGCGTCGAGCCGCCGACGGAAGCTCCGCTCGAGCCGCCGCGGCAGCGACATCGCGCCGGGCAGCCCGAACCCGCCCGCCAGTTCAGCCGGCGACATCTCCCGCGGCAGCTCGAGCAGGGCCAGCGGATTGCCGCGCGTCTCTGTGATGATCTGGTCCCGCACCCGGACATCGAGGAATCCGGTCAGCGCCGAGTCCAGCAGCGTCCGTGCATCATCCCGTCCCAGGCCAGCCAGCGTCAGCTCCGGCAGGCCGGCCAGCTCCTCGCCAGGCAGCCTGGTCGCGAAGATCACCGCGACCGGCTCGGCCGCCAGCCGCCGGGCGACGAACCCCATGACCTGCGCCGAGGCCCGGTCCAGCCATTGCGTGTCATCGACCAGGCAGACCAGCGGCCGTTGCCCGGCCACCTCGGACAGCAAGCCCAGCACCGCCAGGCCAACAAGGAACCGGTCCGGCGCCGGTCCGCCGCTGATGCCGAACGCGGTCCGCAGCGCGTCCCGCTGCGGCCTCGGGAGAGCCTGGAGGCGATCAAGCACCGGGGCGCACAGCTGGTGCAGCCCGGCGAACGCCAGCTCCATCTCCGACTGCACACCGACCGCGCGTGCGACCCGGCATCCAGCCGCCCGGCCGGTCACGTAGTCGAGCAGCGCCGTCTTTCCCACCCCGAGCTCACCGCGCAGCACGAGAACCCGGCTGTCGCCAACCCGCACCGCGTCGACAAGCCGGTCAAGCGTCTCGCGTTCGTCGCGCCGGTCGATGAGCTTTGCCGTGCGGTCCCACGACCGGTTGGTGGTGGTCATCCAGCCCAGCCGTCCCCCGTTTCATGGCCGACGGGCTAGCGGGCTCGGCCCGGCAGCTGATCCCCACCTTAGCGGATGAGCCTTCCGCGGCCTGCGCCCGCCTCTTGCTGTTATCATGCCGCCTCGACTTCCACCTCGCACGTTGCCTCCGCCGCGCGCGAGATCGTGGCCTTCGCCCAGCTCGTAGTCGAGATGAGGCCGAGCACCAGCACGATGTAGCCGCAGCCCGCCATGATCCACCAGCCGGGATGCGCGGCGCCGAGGAAGCCCGCGTGCATCGTGCCGCGCAGCGACGCGGCGAGCACCGAACCGACGATGGCGACGCCAAGCGATGTGCCGAGCTGGCGGCTCGCGGAGTTCATCCCCGACGCCATGCCCGCCTGGGACTTGGGCAGGCCGGACATGAAGCCGTTCGTGATCGCTGAGCTCACCATCCCCACGCCGACGCCGAATAGGCCGTAGGTACCGATCAGGAACAGAGTGCTCGACGTGTAGGAGAGCTGGGACAGGGCAGCGCTGGACAGCGTGAGCGCGGCGCCGGCGACCACGAGCGGAACGCGCGGACCCCGGCTGGCGAGCAGCCGGCCGGACAGCGGCGCGCACAGCGCCATCGTCACCGGCATCGGCAGGATTGTCAGGCCGGTCTGCACCGGCGAGAAGCCGCGCACGTCCTGCAGGTACAGCGTGGTCAGGAACAGGAACCCGGCGGTCGCCGCGATCGCGCAGACCGCGGTCACGTTGGCGGCGGAGAACGGGACGCTGCGGAACAACCGGAAGTCGACCAGCGGCTCCTCGCGCCGCGGTTCGTACACCAGCAGCGCCACGAGCGCGGCCATGGACAGCAGGAAGAAGCTGGTGATGTTCGGCGACAGCCAGCCGTAGCCGGGGCCCTGGATGATCGCGTAAGCCAGCGCGCCCAGCATCACGATCACCAGCACCTGGCCGACCGGGTCGGCGCGGCGGCCGCGCTCGGCGCGCGATTCCGGCACGAACAGCGCGGTCAGCGCGATGGCCGCCAGGCCCACAGGGATGTTCGCCCAGAAGATGCCCCGCCAGCCCACGGTGCCGATCAGGATGCCGCCGGTCACCGGCCCGAGCGCCATCGACAGGCCGAACACCCCGTCCCACACGCCGATCGCCTTGGCCCGTTCGGCCGGCTTGGTGAACGTGTTCGTGATGATGCCGAGCGCGGCCGGGTTCAGCATCGATCCGCCCACCCCCTGCAGCAGCCGGAACGCGATCAGCCAGGTCAGGCTCGGGGCGAGGCTGCACAGCCATGACCCCAGGGTGAACAGCGCGAGACCGACCTGGAAGATCGTGCGGCGGCCGATCTTGTCGGCCGCCGCGCCGGAGAACATCAGCAGGCTGGCCAGCACGATGGTGTACCCGGCGACCGTCCACTGCAGGCCCGAGACGGCCGTGTGCAGCGACGCGCCGATGGCGGGCAGCCCCACGTTGACGATCGTGTTATCCAGCCCGACCATGAACAGCGCGCTGCAGCAGACCGCCAGCACGAGCGCCCGGCTGCCGCTGCCCTGCCACCCCGCTGCTGCGGATGGTGATTGATTCAACACGGACGGTAGTTGTTTAGGGGCAGCAGAGACCGACTGCATGACGCACCGCCTAGGGGTCGCCGTGTGGTATATCCGTATATGACGGTACATTGTTGCGTCACGTAGTCAATAGGTACGTCTTAGTAATGGAATCATTTCTCCGCGCGCGTTCCGGCTGCGCGCCATGGTGTCTCGGTCTACATTCATATGCAAGGTGCCGGACTGGCCGGCGGCGTGCGTGTTACAGGCGTGATTAGTGAGGTGGCAGCGTGCCCGAGGGGGGATACGTGAGCCGCAGGCTTCTACAGCTGGTGATGCCCATTTTCCCGGACCGCCGGATGTTCCGTATTCACGATTCCGAGGTCCACCCGGACTCCCCTGGCGGGCCGCTGGCCCCGGTCGGCGTGCTGGTGTCCGCCAGCCGCGAGCAACTGTGGGTGGGCAGCCTGCAGCAGGACATCGACGTCCGCCTCGTGCTCGAGGAGTGGGACGGCCAGCCCCTGCTGCCCGACTCCTGGGACGAGGAAGGCAAGGCGCGGCTGTACCTGCGCGGCCACCTGTCGATCGACATGGGGTCGGCCGGTACCGCGGTGTCGTGGCTGCGGCTGTCCGGCGGGGTGGGCAACTACGAGGTACGGGTGTACGCGCGCTACCGCGAGGCGGTGGTCCAGATGTACGAGGAGCTGTTCAACGCGCACAAGGACCCGCTCAGCGACGACTTCCAGCGCGAGAAGCGCAAGCTTGAAGGCGTGGAACGCTACCTCGTCCAGCTCTGGCGGGACTCGTTACCGCTGATGCGGCTCGCCTCGTTACGGGGCCCGCGGTCAGCCCGCGGTCGCCGGCGAGGGATTCGTGGCCCTGGCACTCGGGGCCTTGGCCGATAGGGAGCGACTCCCCGACTGGGTGGCCGTGTTCCTCGTAGCGGCGCTCGTGGACGTCTTGGCCGTCCTCGTCGCGGTACCGGTCCGGGCCGGGACGCTGCTGTTGACGGCGGCGCTGGGCGGCGCGTAGTGAGAGGCGGCACTCGTAGACGCCTGCGGGGTGTATGTCGATTTACCATCGTGCGCGTGAAAGGGGACCATGGCGTACACCATCATCGAGACGACGGCCACCAGGGCGACCGCGAACAGAGACCCGACGATTCTGCCCCGAGGGGTACGGAAGCTGCCCCCTGTCCCTGGCCGCCGAAACGAGGACAGCCGGGCGGCTAGTCGCGGGTCCTCAGCGGAAAGCCTCCGCTCGATCTCGGCAAGCATGCGCTGCTCGTCTTGCGACAGCGCCACAGCGTCACCTCCGCGTTCCGCGCGCTAGATGGAACTCTCTAACTATCCCCCACGAAGGGAGGTTTATCCAATCGTTCTGAGTTTGTTCCCGGCTCTTTTTGGAACACATCAGTCACGACTACTCAATGTGCTCACTGCCCTACCTCAGAGTAATCGTCGCTTCAGCGGACCGCATTGGACCGAACAGATGTTTGCCATAATCGAATAGCCGTTCTATACTGTTGTCCATGCGCTGGGACAACCTGCGACTCCACGGCACCGCCGACGCGACCGCCACCGATGGCGCCGCTCAGGTGCCGCTCTTCGAACGCGGTGCCGTCGCAAGAACCTTCGACACGCCGGGCTTTCGCGGCATGACGTTCTACGAGGTGCAGGCGAAGTCGATCGTGAGCCACGTCCCCGAGTCGTCGCGGATGTCGTTCCGCTGGACGATCAACCCGTACAGGGGATGTCAGCATGCGTGTGTGTACTGTGTCTCGGGTGACACGCCGATTCTGATGGGAGACGGGAGCACACGTCGGATCGCAGATGTTCGCGTGGGCGATTCGATCTACGGAACGGTACGGGACGGCTACTACCGTCACTACGCACTCACAGAGGTGCTGGCGCACTGGTCCACGGTGAAGTCCGCGTACCGGATCACCCTGGAAGACGGCACCCAACTGGTCGCCAGCGGTGACCACCGTTTCCTGACCGAGCGCGGATGGAAGCACGTCACCGGCGCCGAGCAACGCCCGGAGCAGCGACCGTTCCTCACGGTGAACAACAAGCTCATGGGATTCGGTGGCTTCGCCGAACCGCCGAAGGACACCACGCAATACCGGCGCGGCTACCTGTGCGGCATGATCCGCGGGGACGCCAACCTGGGAAGGTACAGAGCGACCAGCCGCGATATCTACACGTTCCGTCTAGCACCGGCAGACACCGAGGCGCTGACCCGCACCCGCCACTATCTCGGGACGTTCGGGATCCGCACGACGGAGTTCGACGTCGCTCACGCGAGTGAGACGCGACGGGCTATGCGTGCGATTCGGACGGGGACGCGCGGAAGTGTCCAGGCTATCGAGCACCTAATCGAGTGGCCAAGCTACCCGTGCGAGGACTGGTTTCACGGGTTCCTCGCGGGCATCTTCGACGCCGAAGGAAGCTACAGCAAAGGCATCTGGCGACTAGCCAACACCGATCAGGAAATCCTGGACTGGACGAGCAGAGCGCTGTCAACGTTCGGCTTTGACTTCGCATTGGAATCGAGGGGCTGGCCAAACGGACTGAAGTACATCCGACTGCGCGGCGGGCTCAAGGAGGCGATGCGGTTCTTCCACACCACGGATCCGGCTATTACGCGGAAGCGGTCGATCGAGGGGGTGGCGATCAAGAGCGACGCGAAGCTGCGGGTGGCGGCGATCGAGCCGCTCGGGATCGAGATGCCGATGTACGACATCACGACGGGGACGGGCGACTTCATCGCCAACGGCGTGGTGAGCCACAACTGCTTCGCGCGGAACACGCACACGTACCTGGACCTGGACGCCGGGGCGGACTTCGATTCCAAGGTGATCGTCAAGGTCAACGCGCCGGAACTGCTGCGCAAGAAGCTCGCGTCGCCCGGCTGGCGCGGTGAGCACATCGCGATGGGCACCAACGTCGACTGCTACCAGCGGGCCGAAGGCAAGTACCAGCTCATGCGGGGCATCATCGCCTCGCTGCGGGACGCGGCCAACCCGTTCTCGATCCTGACCAAGGGCACGCTGATCCTGCGGGACCTGGACCTGCTGCTCGAAGCGGCCGCGGTGACGGACGTCGGCCTGAACGTCTCGGCGGCCTTTGTCGACAAGTCGCTATGGCGGGCCATCGAGCCGGGCACGCCAGCGCCGGAGCGGCGGCTGGAGGCCTGCGCCACGCTGAACGACAACGGCCTGCGCTGCGGGGTGCTGATGGGGCCGGTGGTGCCCTTCCTGTCCGACTCCCCCGCCCAGCTCGACGCGGCGGTCAGGCGAGTCGCGGAGGCGGGCGCGACGCATGTGTCCCCGATCGTCCTGCACCTGCGGCCGGGAACGCGCGAGTGGTTCATCAGCTGGCTGCGCACCGCCCACCCGGAACTGACCGGACGATACGAGGAGCTGTACCGCCGGGGCGCCTACGCGCCGAAGGAATACCAGGCCCGCATCGCTGGCCAGGTCCGCGAGCTAGCCGACAAGTACGGCGTCGGCCGCGGCACGCCGCGCGAAGCGAGAGCGATCCGCTCCCCCGCGGACTCGGTCGGGTCCAGGCCGGCGGAATCGAGCCCCCAGCCCGCCGGCACGCCGCCGGAGCCGCCTGCCGCGAGTCCGTCGGCGGACACCCCGGCATCGCCCGCCGACCACGAGCAGCTCACGCTCCTCTAGCGCCGCCGCTGGGCGATTCATCGGCCGGTAACAGGGAGGCAGGCGTAAACAAAATTGAACAGCAGGGAATCTTGTGACTAGTGGGAGTTCGCATTGGCCGGTAACGGCCCGCGATGCCGGGAGTGCGAGCGGAGCCGGGCTCGCTGGAGCCGGGCGGCGTTTACGGGGTTACCTTGGGCGAAGCATTTTGACTACCACCGGGTAACCATTTCCCCGTGCAAAGGGGAAACTGCTACTTATGCAGTCGGATCGGTGTGCGCGGCAGTGGAACAAGGAGGAACACGACAGCGGATGGCCGCCTGCTAAGCGGATTCCGCGCTGGAAACCGGCCTCACGGAGCGGAATCCGTACTGGCCAGGGGGGCGGCGACAATGAGCGGCGAATGCTGACCGGAGCGCTGAACGACACTTAGATATACGTGATGTCACGTTATTGGCGGATCGGCTGCAGGCGACCGCTCATGCCGTGAGTATTAGCCCATGACAAATGCGACGGAAGTCATCGCTGAACGCGCGCCCGAGTTTCCCTGCCCACCGCTTGGCGCCGCGGAGCTTTCGGCCTCGGACGCCGAGCGGATGGCTGCCATGTTCAAGGCGCTGGCCGACCCGGTTCGGCTCCGGCTCTTCTCCCGGGTGGCGGCGCAGGGCGCCGGGGAAGCCTCGGTTTGTGACATACAGAACGTTGGGGTGTCACAGCCCACTGTCAGCCATCACCTGAAGAAGCTCAGGGAGGCGGGCCTGATTATCTCCGAGCGCCGGGGGACCTGGGTGTACTGCCGGGTCGCGCCTGGTGTGCTGCCGGCCATGGCCCGGATGCTCGCGCCCGATGAGTAAGTGGCGGAAAGCGACGATGGCGAGCCCGCGGAGCCGCCTTTCCTAACCTGACCATTACAATTGCCTCTCATGGCAGAGCCGGACGGGAACTATCGCGACACCGACGGTCAGCTGGACGGGGCGGGGCGGGGG
>DATMKQ010000264.1:0-12790 GCA_035571275.1 Trebonia sp. | reverse complement strand
GCCCGCCAACCCACCCAGCCCGCCAACCCACCCAGCCCGCCAACCCCACCCAGTCCCACCCGTGAAAGGAGTCGGCCATGGCCGCAGATCCGTATGTCCCTTCCAGGGAAGACCACTTTTCGTTCGGGATATGGACTGTGGGTTGGCAGGGGGTAGACGTGTTCGGTACGGCGGTCCGCCCGCCGATGCCAGCGGACCGAGCGGTCCGCAAGCTCGCGGAGCTCGGCGCTTACGGTGTGAACTTCCACGACAACGACGTGTTCGACTTCGATGCTTCGTCCGCCGAGCGCGAGGAGCGGATCTCCGCGTTCCGCAAGGCGCTGGAGGAGACCGGCCTTGTGGTCACGACGGCGACGACGAACCTGTTCGGGCACCCGATGTTCAAGGACGGCGCGTTCACCGCGAACGAGCGCGAGGTGCGCAGGTTCGCGCTGGCGAAGGTCATGCGGAACCTGGACCTGGCCGCCGAGCTTGGCGCGCGGATCTACGTCTTCTGGGGCGGCCGGGAGGGCGCCGAGTCCGGCGCGGCCAAGGACGTCCGGGTGGCGCTCGACAGGTATGCCGAGGGACTGAACCTGCTGTCGCAGTACGTCCTGGACCAGGGGTACCCGATCCGGTTCGCGATTGAGCCCAAGCCGAACGAGCCGCGCGGCGACATCCTGCTGCCGACCGTCGGGCACGCGCTGGCGTTCATCAACTCCCTCGAGCACCCCGAGATCGTCGGCGTGAACCCGGAGGTCGGCCACGAGGAGATGGCTGGCCTGAACTACGCGCACGGCATCGCCCAGGCGCTGTGGCACGGCAAGCTCTTCCACATCGACCTGAACGGGCAGCACGGGCCGCGGTACGACCAGGACCTGCGGTTCGGCGCCGGTAACGTGCGTGGCGCCTTCTGGGTGGTGGACACCCTGCTGGCCGGCGGCTACGCCGGCCCGGTGCACTTCGACTACAAGCCGCCGCGTACCGAGGACGACGAGGGCGTGTGGGCGTCGGCCGCCGCGTGCATGCGGAACTACCTGATCCTGCGGGAGAAGGCCCGCGCGTTCCGCGCCGACCCCGAGGTTCAAGAGGCGCTGCGCGCCGCCCGCGTCCCCGAACTGGCCGAGCCGACCCTCGCCCCCGGCGAGACGTGGCGTGACGTGCGGGAAGTGGCCGTGGACACCGCCGCCCTAGGCCGCCGCGGCATGAGCTACGAGTACCTAGACCAGCTAGCCATGGAACACCTCTACGGCGTCCGCTAACCCCGCACCGCCAGCCACGGCACCGACCCGCCTGACCCGCGCCGGCCGCCTAACCCGCGCCGGCCGCCGCCGCGGCACCGACCCGCCTAACCCGCGCCGGACCCCGGACCCGCGCCGGACCCCGGACCTCCTGACCCCGCCCCCCTCGCGGCGGCCGGCGCCTCCGGGCGGCCAAGGCCAGGCCGCCTTCCGGGCGTGTTCATTAAGACGGAAGATCGTCTGCCCTGGGAGACGGAGGATCCTCCACGTTAACTGACCAGCGGTTCTGGGACAGGAAAGATGCTGGGAGGGTGGTGCTGGTAGGGGTGATGTTGCCCACGGGGCTGAGCCTGGGCGCGACGAGGAGTCCTCTCCTCCCGGTGGCCGGCAACGGCATCTCGGCCGGCGTTACGCGGGATAGAAAACCACAGAAAAAGGTGGCGGGTTTCTATCCCGCTTCCTCGCGGACCAAGAGGTCGTTCGCCAGGGCTAACGTCAGGCGCAAGGTGGCGTAGACGACCTTGCCGCCATGGGGCTCCGCGGAGTAGCCCCATTCCTCACTGAGCGCGTCCACGAGCATCAGTCCGCGGCCGTTTTCGGCGTCGCGGTTGGCGGGGGCGAGGACGGGCGGATTGGCGGACTGGTCGCGGACCTCGATGATCAGCTTGTTCTTGACCGGCCGCAGCGACAGCCCGATGATCCCCAGGGGGCTCGCGGATGCCCGGGCGGCGTTCGTCACGAGTTCCGACACGATCAGCTGCGCCGTCTCTGTGGCGTCGTCGGAGATGCCAGTGCAGTTCGCGAGGAACAGTCGCGTGTACTGACGTGCCCAGAACGGGGCGCTCGGCAGCGCGCACAGCCGGAGATGGCCAATGGCCGCCGGGCGGGCGGTCCCGGAAGCTCTCGAGCGCGGCACTGCCCCTGACTCCGGACGGCTGAGCGGACGCGCGGCAGCCCTCATCGCGTTTTACTCCCTCCCAGTCCCCCTGGGTGATCCCGCCGACCGCTTCGCGGAGCCGCCGGCGGGATCGTCTTAGGCCGGCTAGCCGTTCCTGGTTCGCAGGTGGTGCTGGACGCCGGCGGACTGCTGCAGGTCCTGCTGCAGTTCGTAGTAGGCGGGCTTGGGGTTCTGGTTTACGTCGTAGATGGTGGCGTAACCTTCGCCAGTGAAGGTTCCAGGGACCCAGGAGTCTGCGTCGGTGAAGCCCCAGACCGTGAAGGAGATGCAGTCGGGTACCGCGATCGCGGCCTTTATCATCTGCCCGAATTCGTAGGGCTGGGCGAACTGCGCCAGGTTGTCGGTGGGCACCTGGTCGGTCGCGTTGTTGACGAAGGTGCGGACGTCGGCCTCGGTGACCGCTGTCTTCAGGCCGAGGCTCACGTATCGTTCCAGGTCCGCCTGGAATCGCGCTCCGCTGAATCCGTACTGGGTGTCCAGGTGTCCCTGGCAGCCGACGCCCATGATCGGCACATGGTCGGCCAGCATTTCCTGGAGCCAGGCGTAAACGGCGTCGCTCTTGGCGTTAGTCCCGTCCTCGCCGGTGATGTTGTAGTCGTTGTAGAAGAGCAGTGCGCCTGGGTCGTACTGATGTGCCCAGATGAAAGCCTGAGGAATGACACTATCCCCGAGGGCTGCGATCCAGAAGTTGTTCGGATCAATACCGGAGGGGTCGGCGTCGAGGAAGAATTCGTTGGCGACGTCCCACTGCCAGATCTGGCCGCGGTACCGCGTGACCTCGACAGCGATGTGATCGCGCAGCAACTGCCAAAGCTGCGAGGAGGAAATCGTGCCGTCAGCGACGCCCGTGGTGAGCCAGTCGGGGAGCTGGTTGTGCCACAGCAGCGTGTGGCCGCGGATGCGCTGCCTGTTGGCGTGCGCGAACGCGACAAGCTGGTCGGCTTCTGACCAGTCGAACACACCTTGCTCTGGCTCGACGATCTGCCACTTCATGCCGTTCCCCGGGGTTACCACGGAGAACTGGCTGGCGGCGATGGCGGCCCAGGTGGGCGTCTCGATGTCTTGCGGGATAAGGGCGCTGCCAATGTGCAGGCCGATCCTTGCGCCAACCGCGCGCAGGGAATCAGGATCGAAACCGGAATCGGTGCCGACCTTCGCGGCCAGCTTGGTGCCGGATGGCGCAGCCCAGGCGGCGGTACCCGAGGTCAGTACCGCTGCGGCGCCGCCGGCCGCACCCATCGCGAGAAGACTACGGCGTCTCATTCAGTTCCTCCTATCGAGGCCGAAAGGTTTCGCCCCTGTGCGAAAGTTTCGGAAACGAATCTGTCGGATAGTCGAAACCTAAAGGGCCACCATAAACCATGTCAATAGTCATGTTTCCTCCAATCAACTTGTGCCGTCAGAGTGGGTAAGAAGGTTTCGAGATGGCGGATTAGGCCGAAAGTTTCGAATAATGTTAGCCTCGATAGTGCAGCAAGGTGTGGCTAGACAGACGCCATGGTTCGTTCGGGACAAATGAGGAGAGAGTGAGTGCAGGCGGCGAGGCTTTACGGGACCGGAGACCTCCGGGTCGCCGACGAAGCGGTGCCAGCGGCCGTAGCCGGGGACGTCCTCGTGCGGGTCACGGCCGTCGGGATCTGCGGATCGGACCTGCACTGGTGGTCAGAGGGCGCGATCGGCGACGCGCGGCTGGCGCGCCCGCTGGTACTTGGGCACGAGGGCGCGGGAGTGATCGTCGACGGGCCGCGGCGCGGCCAGCGGGTCGCGATCGATCCGGCGATTCCCTGCGAGATGTGCCGCGCTTGCCGGGACGGGTACCGCAACCTGTGCTACCGGATCCGGTTCGCCGGCCACGGCCAGACCGATGGCATGCTCCGCGAGCTCATGCCATGGCCGGCGCACCTGCTGCACGCGCTGCCCGACCAGGTCACTGACGCCGCCGGGGCGCTGCTTGAACCGCTCGGGGTAGCGCTGCACGCACTCGACCTGGGCCACGTGCGGTTCGGCGCGAGGGTGGCCGTCGTCGGCTGCGGGCCGATCGGGTTGCTGCTTGTCCGGCTGCTGCGCGTCGCCGGGGCCAGCAGGGTACTCGCCGTCGAACCCCTGGCGCATCGCCGGGACGCGGCCACGGAGTTCGGTGCCCACGAGGTGTCGGAACCTGCCGCCGACCTGTCCGGCTACTGCGCCGACGTCGCCTTCGAGGCGGCCGGGGACGATCCGGCGGTGCGGACGGCGATGGAGTCCGTGCGACCGGGCGGCCGGGTGGTGCTGGCCGGGATCCCCGACGACGACAGCACGACGTTCCCGGCGTCCCTCGCCCGGCGCAAGGGGCTGACCATCGCCATGGTGCGCCGGATGAACGAGACATATCCGCGCGCGATCGATCTGGCCGTCCGGGGCGCCGTGCCACTGGAGCCGCTGATCTCGTGTCGCGCCGGCCTGTCCGACGCGGCCGGCGCCTTCAAGACCGCCAAG
Organism: Trebonia sp.; assembly: GCA_035571275.1. Classification (GTDB taxonomy): domain Bacteria; phylum Actinomycetota; class Actinomycetes; order Streptosporangiales; family Streptosporangiaceae; genus Trebonia. Next base: position 8,137 of record DATMKQ010000264.1, on the reverse strand, counting down.
CGCCGGTCCGGCCTGAAGGTGATTGTCACGCCGTAACCGCTGTCCGGAATCTCCCGCTCAGCAGGGGTTGACGATGTTGGCGGCATGATCCGGCTTATGCTTTCTAAGTCGGTCGAAGCACGGCCGGGACACTAGGCGTAGGCCGAGAGCTGAGGGAGGCCGCGTGTCGACGACCACGGACCGACAGGCCCAGCGACCGGTCGTGATGGCTGATGTCGCCCGGCGCGCGGGCGTCTCACAGCAGACCGTTTCCCGGGTCCTGAACGGGCACCCCAACGTCAGCGCCACGACGAAGGCCGACGTTCTCGCGGCCATCCGGGACCTGGGGTACCGGCCGAACGCGGCGGCGCGAACGCTGGTCACGGGCAAGACCAACGTCCTCGGCGTGATCAGCTTCGACACCACGCTGTACGGGCCGGCTTCCATGCTGTACGGCATCGAGCGCGCGGCCCATCCCGACTACTTCGTCGGGATCGCCAGCCTGCCTGCCTTCGACCGCCGGTCGCTGACCCAGGCGGTCGACAGGTTCCTCAGTCAGGCGGTCGCGGGAATCATCGTGATCGCGCCGCAGTACGACGCGGTCGACACGCTGGCCGGGCTGGCGTCGCGCGTCCCGCTCGTCGCGGTGGGCTGCGGCGCCACCGCGTCTGTGCCTTCTGTCAAGATCGACAACGTGGCCGGCGCCGCGATGGCGACCAGGCACCTGCTTGACCTGGGGCACGAGACCGTATACCACGTCAGCGGGCCGGACAGCTGGCTTGACGCCAGGGACCGGCTCGACGGCTGGCGGCAGGCGCTGCGGGCGGCCGTCGTGCCGGAAGCGGAGACATACCGCGGCGACTGGTCCGCGCGGTCCGGCTACGAGATCGGCCTGCGGATGGCCACGCGGCCGGAGGTAACAGCGGTGTTCTGCGCGAACGACTCAATGGCGCTCGGATTCCTGCGGGCGGCGGCGGAGCGCGGCCGTGACCTGCCGCGCGACCTTAGCGTCGTCGGCTTCGACGACGTGCCGGAAGCCGCTTACTTCTGGCCGCCGCTGACCACGGTCAGGCAGGACTTCGGCGCGCTCGGCGCGCAGGCGCTGCAGCTGCTGCTGGACCAGATCGCGGCCGGCCGCGAGGTGCAGCCGGTGCCGCCGATCCTGCCGGAACTCCTGCCCCGGTTCAGTTCCGCGCCACCACCCCGCCGCTGACGCCGCTGACTTCGCCCGCCCCGATGGCTCCGGATGAATGGGTGAGAATGCCAGATGTGAACGCTAACATTTGACCCATGGACGCCTGTGTGGTCGGCATCGACTTCGGCACCTTGTCCGGGCGTGCCCTGGTCGTCCGCGTCTCTGACGGCGCGGAACTGGGCAGCGCCGTGCATGAGTACAAGCATGGTGTGATTGACGCGACGCTGCCGGCCAGCGGCCGGCCGCTGCCGCCGGACTGGGCCCTGCAAGACCCCGAGGACTACCTGGACGTGCTGCGGAACGCGGTGCCCGCGGCGGTCTCCGAGGCCGGCGTCGACCCGGTCCAGGTGATCGGTATCAGTACCGACTTCACCGCGTGCACGGTGCTGCCCGTGCTCGCGGACGGGACGCCGCTGTGCGAGTTCGCCGAGCTGGCGGACCATCCGCACGCCTATCCGAAGCTCTGGAAACACCACGCGGGCCAGCCGCAGGCGGACCGGATCACCGAGTTGGCCCGCTCTCGCGGTGAGCCGTGGCTAGCCAGGTACGGCGGCAAGATCTCGGCCGAGTGGCAGTTCGCGAAGGCGCTGCAGGTGCTCGAGGAAGACCCCGATGTCTACCGGCTGACACAGCGCTGGATCGAGGCGGCGGACTGGATCGTCTGGCAGCTGACCGGCGACGAGACCAGGAACGTCTGCACCGCCGGGTACAAGGGCATCTTCCAGGATGGACGCTATCCGTCCCGGCAGTACCTCGCCGCGCTGAACCCCGGCTTCGCGGGTTTCGCCGACGACAAGCTCGCGCATCCGCTGCTCCCACTCGGCGCCACGGCGGGCGCGCTCACCGCGCGCGCGGCGAGCTGGATGGGTCTTCCCGAAGGGATCGCCGTGGCGGCCGGCAACGTGGACGCCCACGTGACCGCCCCGGCCGCGAACGCCCTCGCGCCCGGGCAGATGACGATCATCATGGGCACCTCCAATTGCCACATCATGAACTGCGATGTGCTCGCCGAAGTACCGGGCATGTGCGGCGTGGTCGACGGCGGGATCGTCGCCGGGTCGTGGGGTTACGAGGCCGGGCAGACCGGCGTCGGCGACATCTTCGCCTGGTTCGCCGACCACGCGGTGCCGCCCGAATATCACGCTGAGGCCAGCAGGCGCGGCCTCACCCTGCACGAACTGCTGTCGGCCGAGGCAGCCGCCCAGTCGCCCGGCGAGCACGGCCTGATCGCCCTCGACTGGCTGAATGGGAACCGCAGCGTGCTCGTCGACCACCACCTGTCCGGCTCGGTCGTCGGCCTCACGCTGGCTACGCGAGCGCCAGACATATACCGGGCACTCCTTGAGGCCACCGCGTTCGGCACCAGGGTCATCATCGACTCCTTCCAGGCGGGTGGCGTGCCGGTCACCGAGCTGGTCATCGCGGGCGGGCTGATGCGCAATGATCTGCTCATGCAGATCTACGCCGATGTGACAGGCAGGCCGCTGCGCCTGGCCACCTCCGCTCAGGCGCCGGCGCTCGGCTCGGCCATCCACGCGGCCGTAGCCGCCGGGGCCTACCCCGACGTGCCCACGGCCGCGTCGGTCATGGGACGAACGAGCGCGGTCGCCTACACCCCCGATCCGCGTGCGGTCGAGGTCTACGACGAGATGTACGCGGAGTACGTCCTGTTGCACGACTACTTCGGCCGGGGTGCCAACGAGGTCATGCACCGGCTGCGCGCGCTGCGCGATCGCGTAATCGCCGGGGCCGCCGCTGACAAGGTGCGGTCATGACGGCAAGCTTGGATGACCCATCCGTCAGCGCCGCCGTGGAGCAACTCCGGCGCAAGGTCGCCCACCTGCACGCCGCGCTGGCCAGCAACGGCCTGGTGGCGTGGACGTCGGGGAACGTCTCGGCCCGGGTCCCCGGTGCGGACCTGCTGGTGATCAAGCCGAGCGGGGTCATCTACCCCGACCTGACCCCCGACTCGATGGTGGTCTGCGACCTGAACGGCACCCGGGTCGACGGTGACCTGCTCCCGTCAAGCGACACCGCCTCCCACGCCTACATCTACCGGCACATGCCGGAGGTTGGCGGCGTGGTGCACACGCACTCCCGGTACGCGACGGCGTGGGCGGCCCGCGGCGAGCCGATCCCGTGCGTGCTGACCGCGATGGCCGACGAGTTCGGCGGCGAGATACCGCTCGGCCCGTTCGCGCCGATCGGCGGCGACGAGATCGGCCGGGCCGTGGTCGAGACGCTGACCGGCCACCGTTCGCCGGCCGTCCTGCTGCGCAGCCACGGGGTGTTCACGGTCGGCGGCACAGCGCCCGCCGCGGTGAAGGCTGCGGTGATGTGCGAGGACGTGGCCGCGACCGTACACCTCGCGGCCAGCCGCGGCGAACTTACCGCGCTGCCGCAGGACCAGATCGACGCCCTGCACCAGCGCTACAAGACCGAGTACGGTCAGCGCTGAGCGCGGCTCACGCCGAGCGCTGGCGCTCTTCGAGTGCCTTGCGGTATTCCTGCACCACTATGTCCGTGAGCTCGTCCGCCGACGTTTCTGAGGTCGGCTTGTCCAGCGTGATCCGGCCGCCCTGGATCATGTTGATCCGGTCGCACACCTCAATCACCTGAGCATAGTTGTGCGCGATCAAGATGATCGAGACGTTGCCTTCGCGCTTGAGCCGCGTGATCAGGTCCAGGATAATCGCGCCCTCTTTGACGCCCATCGCGGCGAGTGGCTCGTCGAGGAGCAGGACCTTCGGGTTCGAGAAGACCGAGCGGGCCACCGCGACCGCCTGGCGCTGACCGCCGGAGAGCTGGGCCACCGGCGAGTCCATCGACGGGATCTGCACGCCCATCTCGTCGAGATGTTCCCTGGCCTCCTTCCGCATGACCCCGTTCCGCACCAGCGGCAGCGGCCACCGGACCTTCTCCCGGTTGAGGAACATGTTCTGGAACACCGTGAGCTGGTTGATCAGGGCAAGATCCTGGTAGACGGCGTCGATGCCGAGCGCCCTGGCGTGGTCGACCGACTTGAAGACGACCTCCCGGCCCTCGAGGAAGATGTGGCCTGCGGTGGGCGGCTGGAAGCCGCACAGGATCTTGAGCAGGGTGGACTTGCCCGCGCCGTTGTCGCCGATGAGCCCGAGCACCTCGCCCTGCCGCAGTCGCAGGTTCACGTCGGTTAGCGCGGTCACCACGCCGTAGCTCTTGGAGATGTGCTCGCAGCGGAGGATCTCCTCGCCCTGGGCGCTCGGGGCGCTGGGGTCCGCCGGTGGCGTCGGGCCGTCCGGTGTCGTCGCCGTCATGTCAGTGCTGTCCTCTCTCCCGCACCCTCGCGAGCTGTACGTTCGCCACCATGGAGACGAGGATCGCCCCGCCGAAGATGATGTACAACGGATTGGCGCTGACGCCGATGAGCGGGAACCCGTCGAGCAGGATGCCGAGCACCACCGCGCCGAGGAAGGCGCCGATGACCGTTCCCGTCCCGCCCAGCATCGCCGTGCCGCCGATCACCGCGGCCGTGACCGCGTAGAACATCCACTGGTACGAGCCCGTGGAGGGGGAGATGTTGTTCGTGAAGTACATCTGCTGCAGGCCGACGAGCGCGCCGAGCAGCCCGGTGATCATGAAGTTGCCGTACTTGATCCGGCCGACATGAATACCGGCCTCCCGCGCTCCGAGCAGGTTCCCGCCCACGGAGACCGTGTGCAGGCCCCAGCGGGTCCTGGTCAGCACGATATGGAACACCGCGGTGAGCACGACCGCCCAGACGATCGGCGCCCAGGCGTAGGACTCGATCCACTTGCCAATGCCCAGCACGTCAGTAGGGACAGCCGCCGGCTCGTCGTGCGAGGTCGTGTCGATGAGCCCAAGCAGGATGAACCCGGTGCCCAGCGTGGTGATGAACGAGGGCACGCCGACCGTGACCGTGAAGAAGCCGTTGACCCAGCCAACCACGAGCCCGAGCAGCAGCCCGAAGAAAACGGCGAGCAGGCCGGGAATGTGGTAGAAGTCGGTCAGGTAGTGCGTGAGGAAGGGCGCGAACCCGACGACGAAGCCGACCGACAGGTCGATCTCGCCGCAGATCAGCAGGTAGACCTCGCCCAGCGCGATGATGGCGTAGGGTGCCACGCTGTCGGAGAACAGCGTGACCAGGTTCGCCTTCGAGGTGAAGTCCGATCCCGCGTCGATCACGAAGTAGAGGAACAGGGCCAGCGCGATCACGAACACGGTCGCCTCGCGTTGTCGCCCGAGCACGCGCAGAGCTCGCATCAGCAGGTCGCTGGGGCTGCCAGGAGCCCGCTGCCCCGGCGGAGGGGCGCCGGTCTTCCCTATGGTTTGCTCGAACGTGTCACTCACTTGAACCCATCTCCGCTTTCCTTCGGCACGTTGAAGCTCCGCGCTGGTTCGCGCCTGTGGCAGCACGATTCACCGCGGGCAGCCCAGTGTCAATCCCGCGTTCACGCCGACGGGGCAGACCAGGACCGGCCTGCCCCGTCGGCGCGAACGGGCCGGCATCAGGTGCTAGTCGTCCCCACCGGCTGGTTGATGGCTCCGGCGGGCCGCGGGAGGTACGACTCGCCCGACGAACCGCCCTGGTACCGGCTGTTCGTCAGGAACCCGCTGACGTTGGCCGGGCTCAGCACGGTCAGGCCCGTGTCGGTGTCCGGCGGCGCCAGCTGCGCGCCGGACAGGTTGTACAGGTAGAGGTAGAGGGTCGGCAGGAAGCCCTGCAGGTACGGGTCCTGGAAGATGCTGAACTTGATCGTGCCGGCCTTGAGGCCGTTCAGCGTCCGCGGGTCCGTGTCGAAGCCGCCCGCGGGAATCGACAGGCCGGTCGAGGTCAGGGCCGCGGTGAGGTTCGCGGTGGACCCGGAGTCCACGGCGAACGCGCCCTTGAGGCTGGACTTGTGCCCGAGCAGGTACGACTTCTCCGTCGACAGCTCCTGGCCGTTGACCGTGCTGGTGCCGATCTCGGTCACCGAGTAGCTGCTCCCGAGCACCGATGCCGCGCCGTCGTAGCGAGGCTGGATGTTGCCGGTTCCCGGGGTCGCGATAAAGATCACGATCTCCCCGCCGCCCGGCACGAGCGTCTTGATCTGCTCGCCCATGGCCTGCCCGGACAGGTAGAGCGCCTGCCCGACGTAGGCCAGCCGGTTTGTGTAGATCTCGGGTACCCCGTGCGAGTAGATCCCGTCGGCGTTGTAGGTGATGACCGGGATGCCGGCGTCCATGGCATTCTTCACCGGCGTGGCCATCGACGAGTCAATCACCGACGTCGCGATCCCGGCAGCCTTAGCGGAGATCGCGGTGTTCGCGGCGGAGATCATCTCGGAGTCAACCGAGTTGGCCGAGCCGCTCCAGACTGGCTTTGGAATGCCGAGCAGCGCCGCGGCGTCGGCGAATCCGTACTGGGTCGGGGTGAAGAACTCGTTCGTGTCGGCGTGATTCACGAAGTAGAACTTCTGATTGGGCACAGTCGGGAACGGGTTTTTGCCCGCGCTTGCCGCCGCGGTGGCCGGCGACGAGCTGCACGCCGCGAGCAGGGCCGATGCGGCAGCCGTGGCGCTTACCAGCCCGGTGCCGGCGAGCAGCCGGCGGCGGCTCGGGCCGTCGCCCATGTTGAGGGTCTGGATTGCCTCGTCGACCTTCGGATGAACCTTGCCCATCCGGAACCTCCGGTTATCTGTCGTTGCCCATTGATGCACCATCGCGGGCTGAGCGAATGTCCCCCCACTCAGTGGCTGGTCTGCTGCGGCATGACCCGATGAGGGACGCCTCGCGGCGTTTATGGAGTTATGGGTCAGGCGTTGTGAACGTTAACAGCAGCCTCTTTCGCGCAAGTTAGACCAAGAAGTACTCCGCCGTCAACGCGCCACGGTCGTGGTAGCAGCACGGCTTGGTAACGAGAGTTTCGGAGGAGGGAGTAGTTGACGCGGCCCCCGCGCGTGCCCGTACCATGACCTGTTGATGTGAGCGCTCACATCGGATAGACGAGGAGCGCGTGAACGATGTCCGCACGATCAGGCAGCCCGGAGCAGCTGCGTGACCTCCAGGTTTGGTTCATCACGGGCAGCCAGGAGCTCTACGGTGAGGAGACCCTCCGCCAGGTAGCCGGACAGTCTCGTGCCATCTCCGGAGCCCTCGATGACGCGGCCAGGATCCCGGTGCGGGTCGTCTGGCAGCCCGTCGTCACCCGGCCTGAGGACATCCGCCGGGTCATGCTCGCGGCCAGCGACGACGATACCGTGATCGGCGTGATCGCCTGGATGCACACGTTCAGCCCGGCGAAGATGTGGATCGGCGGGCTGCAGGTGCTCAGCAAGCCGCTGCTGCACCTGCACACCCAGGCCAACGTCCGGCTGCCGTGGGCCGACATCGACTTCGACTTCATGAACCTTAACCAGGCCGCGCACGGGGACCGCGAGTTCGGGTACATCCAGACCAGGCTGGCGACCCGCCGCAAGACCGTGGTGGGCCACGTGTCCGACCCCCGGGTCGTCGCCGAGGTAGCGACGTGGACGAGGGCGGCCGCCGGCTGGGCGGCGACGCGCGCGCTGAAGCTCGCCCGGTTCGGCGACAACATGCGCTACGTGGCCGTCACCGAAGGCGACAAAACGGAAGCGGAGTCGGTATTCGGCGTCCAGGTCAACACGTGGGGCGTCAACGACCTGGTCAAGGCCGTCGACGACGCCACGGACGCCGAGATCGACGCGCTAGTGCGGGAGTACGAGGACAGCTATGACGTGGCGCCCGAGCTCCGCCATGGCGGCGACCGCCACCGGTCACTGCGCGATGGCGCGGCGATCGAACTCGGGCTGCGGTCGTTCCTGGATGACGGCGGCTTCGGCGCGTTCACCACGAACTTCGAGGACCTCGGCGGGCTCAAGCAACTGCCCGGGCTGGCCGTGCAGCGGCTGATGGCGGACGGCTACGGGTTCGGCGCGGAAGGCGACTGGAAGACCGCGATCC